>CAZSAZ010000109.1:0-5349 GCA_964604925.1 uncultured Oscillospiraceae bacterium
TGATTTCCCAGGAAGCAACCCTGACGGTTAAGTAACACAATTTAGGCTCATAGCATTTAAGGCCACCAGCATAGCCGGTGGCCTTAAACTAGCCCTATAAGGGTCTAATATAGCCGCGTCTTAAGACGTATGAACGATTACCATCTGCAAATTTATTACATGCTGCCCCTTTCCGGGGGCAACTCTTTGTTTCCCCTTGACTACCGGCTCACCTGTAAATAAGTCATTGAATTCCTTGGGGCATCTTTGTGTTCTATGATGAGCGCAAAGATCGCTTTTTTATTTACATTTCGTCCCAAAATCGCTACAATAGATGTATCCAATTCAGAAGGGGGATTTCTCGTGGCGAAGCTGGTATTTCATGTGGATGTAAATAGTGCGTTTTTGTCATGGGAGGCAGCCAGACGTGTGGCAAATGGCGAAGCAGATATCCGGCTGATCCCTGCGGTGATTGGCGGAGACCGGGAGAAACGAACCGGTGTTGTCCTGGCCAAGTCCATTCCTGCCAAAAAATTTGGCATCAAGACCGGCGAGCCCATTGGCATGGCTTTGCGCAAATGCCCGGATCTATTGATCGCAAAGCCCGACTTCAAACTTTACGAAGAAAACTCCAGGAAGTTCATGGATATCTGCCGAGAGTATGCTCCGGTGGTGGAAAAAGCCAGCATCGACGAATGTTACCTGGATATGAGCGGAACCCACCGCATCTATCCGGATCCTGTTGCCCTGGCACACACCATCCAGGATCGGATTCGCAACGAGCTGGGCTTCACGGTGAATGTAGGAATCGGTGAAAATAAGCTCCTTGCCAAAATGGCCAGCGACTTTGAAAAACCGGACAAAGTCCATACGTTGTTTCTTTCCGAAGTGCCCCAAAAGATGTGGCCATTGCCCATCGGAGAACTTTTCACCGTTGGAGGTGCCACCGCAGATAAACTGCGCCACGCCAAAATCATGACCATTGGTGATCTTGCCCACGCAAATTTGGCCAGGGTACAAAAAATTGTCGGCATAAAAATTGGAAAACAGATCCATGACTATGCCAATGGTATCGACCCCTCTCCCGTCTTGGCCGAGCCGGAGGAAGTCAAGGGCTACAGCATTTCCACCACCCTTGAAAACGATATCAAAAAAGCAGAGCAGGCCTACCCCGTATTGCTGGCGCTGGCAGACAGTGTGACCGCACGAATTCGCAGCGATGGAGCGAAAGCGTATTGTATTGCGGTTACCATTCGGGATCTTTCCTTCAAAACCCGCTCCCATCAGAGAAGTCTCCCGAATCCCACCGATATCTCCAATGAGGTCTATCAGATCAGCAAAGAACTATATGACGAGCTGTGGGACGGCATCACCCCTCTTCGTCTGCTGGGAATTGCCATGACCAACATTACCAAAGAGGACACCACGCAATTTTCCCTGTTCCAGGATGAGGCGAAAGAGAAGGCCCGGAAGATCGACAAAGCCAAAGACGCCCTGAACGCAAAATTCGGAACCGCAACGATTGTCCGAGGCAGTAGCATCCAATCGAAAATCGATGTGGGTAAGAAATACAAAGCTCAAATGGAGCTGCAAAAGAAACATCAGAACTAAAGATGGCAACGTTTCTCTGTGGCCGAAATTGGAAATCTAAACAACCCTATTAGTATAGACCAACAAAAAACGCCCCTTTCAGGGCGCAAAAAAGCAAAGCCCCCCTGACATCGAATGTCAGGGGGGTAAAAGTTGTTGGATTCCAGAATTTAACAAAATACAGGGAATTGAACCGTGATTGTCGTTCCTTTTCCGACTTCGCTTTTCAGTTCCACCGTTGCACCACGCAATTTTCCCTGTTCCAGGATGAGGCGAAAGAGAAGGCCCGGAAGATCGACAAAGCCAAAGACGCCCTGAACGCAAAATTCGGAACCGCAACGATTGTCCGAGGCAGTAGCATCCAATCGAAAATCGATGTGGGTAAGAAATACAAAGCTCAAATGGAGCTGCAAAAGAAACATCAGAACTAAAGATGGCAACGTTTCTCTGTGGCCGAAATTGGAAATCTAAACAACCCTATTAGTATAGACCAACAAAAAACGCCCCTTTCAGGGCGCAAAAAAGCAAAGCCCCCCTGACATCGAATGTCAGGGGGGTAAAAGTTGTTGGATTCCAGAATTTAACAAAATACAGGGAATTGAACCGTGATTGTCGTTCCTTTTCCGACTTCGCTTTTCAGTTCCACCGTTGCACTCAGATAGGAGCAGGCGTGTTTTACGATGGAAAGCCCCAATCCCGTACCTCCACTGGCCTTGGAATGGCTTTTGTCCACCCGGTAGAAGCGTTCAAATACCCTTGCCTGATGTTCGGGCGGGATGCCAATTCCGGTGTCTGCTACAGTCAAAGTGCCGTCTTTTGTGACCGTCACGGTGACGGTACCATCGGGAACATTATATTTGATGGCATTTTCCGTCAGATTGTAGACAATCTCGTGGAACAATCGTGGAACACCTTGCAAATGGCAGATTTCCTCTTCTAGCTTCAGCGTTACAAGGCTCTTTTCCGCTTTTTCCCGAAGTTGTGTGACGGCTTCTTCCGCAATAACGGCAAGATCAACCGTTTCCATGGGCAATTCCGCCCCCTCGTCCAGTTGGGATAGACGAATGATGTCCTCTACCAAAGTGAGAAGTCTGGCGGCTTCTGCATGGATATGTCCAACGAATCGAGCTGTATCTTCCGGCTTAACCATGCCGGATTGCAAAAGTTCGCTGCTGCCGAGAATGGCCGTCAGGGGCGTTTTCAGCTCATGGGAGACATTGGCAGTAAACTCTCGGCGGTTGCGTTCAGCCTCCACCTTTTCTGTCACATCGAATACCAGAAGGACAACACCGATGTTCTTTCCCTCTGATTCGATGCGGCTTATGTCAATTTGGTAAATGCGCCCCTCCCGCTCCACGGTCAGTTCGCTGTGTCCCTCCCCAGTTGCCAGCACAATGGCTTCACTGATTTCCCGGCTGCGCTCCAGCGTAAGAAAATCCCATCCTGTTACGTATTTCCCGGCATGAAACACCTTCCTTGCGGCAGGGTTGATACTCAAAATAGCACCCTTGCTGTCCAGCAACACCAATCCTTCTCCCATACTGGCGGTGATCTGGTCAAATTCATCTTGCTTTTGACGAAGTTGCCGCAGTTGGGCGTTGATCTGGCCGCTTTGCTGACTAATCCGCCGCAGAAGCGGGGCGATCTCATCATAGGTCCGATTATCCAGGGGATGGTCTAGGTCAAGACTGTTCAGCGGATCCACAATGCGTTTTGACAGGCGGCTTGCCAGACAGAAGGCCAGAATCAGCGCAACCAGCAACACCATGCAAATGGGCTGCAACATTCCCAGTACCAACACCGCCATGGTGACATGACTGATGGAAATGCGCAAAACACTGCCATCTGTGAGCCGTTTGGCGCAGTAGACGGTTTTCTCCAACAGGGTACTGGAATAACGTTCACTGCTACCTTTGCCGGAGGCAAGGGCCTCCTTCACTTCGGCACGATCGGCATGGTTTTCCATGCTGTCCTGAGCCACTTGTGCATCATACAAAACGCTTCCATCGGCGGCAATCCATGTCAAGCGACTACTATCTAGGTTCAGTTCATCGAAATACACCATGCCGGAGCTTTCTACTCCGGCGGCTGCCATATCCAATTCTGCCCACAACTGATTTTTCTGGACACCGCCGAAGTAATCATACAGGCACCCCATAATAATCAGCAGGCTTGCCAACAGCACACCGGTAACTACCAGCATAATGGAACGAAAGATTTTTCCGGTCATGGTTTTGCCTCCAATCGATAGCCCACATTACGCAGGGTCTCAATGTACTTTCCGTAGTTTCCCAGCTTTTGCCGCAGCGTGCGGATGTGCATATCCAGTGTCCGTGTTTCGCCCACATAGTCTTCACCCCACACTTTGGCAAACAGTTGTTCTCTGGTGAAGGCCATGCCGGGGTGGGAGAGGAACAGCCTGAGGAGTTCATATTCCTTATAGGTAAGTTGTATCCGCTCTCCATCCGCGCTGACCGTGTGCGCATCTAAATTCAGGATCAGACCACCGAATTTCAAGAGTTTCTGCACCTCCGGGGGTTTATATCGCCGCAGAACCGCTTTGATTCGGGAAATCAGCTCCATGACCCCGAACGGCTTCACCACATAGTCATCTGCACCAAGGTCAAGGCTTTGGATCTTGTCGTATTCTGACCCCTTCGCCGTTGCCATGATGATAGGCAGATCGGCCAGGCGGCTGTCCCCGCGGATTTTTCGCAGCAGTTCCACCCCATCCAATCCGGGAAGCATCACATCCAGTACCACAAGGTCGGGCTTTTGGGTTTGCAGTGCCTCCCAGAAAGCATTGCCGTCCTCAAATCCGCGGGCTTCAAATCCGGTGGACTGCAAGGCGTACAGTTCCACATCTCTTATAGCGGCATCGTCCTCTACACACCAGATCATTCATGTTCCTCCTCGCTTTTATGAATCCCGGTGACGGCATAAATCACCCATTCTGCCAGATTCGTGGCGTGGTCACCGATGCGCTCTAAATATTTTGCAATCATCAGCAGGTCGAGCGCATATTCTCCGTTTTTCGGATCTTCGGCAATCAGGGAAATCAATTGCTGTTTGACGCGCAGGAAAGCATCGTCCACCACATCGTCATAGTTGATGACCGACCGAGCAAGGGCAGTATCCTTTTTCACATAGGCATCCACACTGTCCGTGACCATTTTAATGGTTGCTTCTGCCATCTGCTTCAGGTAGGTATGATGTTCCGAGGTAGAGCCATTCAAAAAGGCGATGATTTCTGCAATGTCCTCTGCCTGATCCCCGATGCGCTCCATGTCGGTGATCATTTTCAGCGCAGCGGAAATCTGTCGCAGGTCACGAGCCACTGGTTGCTGTTGCAGCAGGAGCTTCATGCACAGGGCTTCAATCTCCCGCTCTTTCTGGTCGATTTCCTTATCCCGTGGTCTGACCCGCGCAGCCAGCGTTACATCCCCACTGGTCAATGCAGAAGTCGCCATGGCAATGACCTCTTCGCACATGGCTCCCATTTCGATCATCTCATGGTTCAGCATCTCCAGTTGTTCATCCAGCCGACTTCTCATTATCCGAACCTCCCCGTAATATAATCCTCCGTACGCTTGTCTCTGGGCTGAGAGAAAAGCGTTTCCGTATCGCCATATTCGATCAGTTCCCCCAGCAGGAAAAATGCAGTTTTGTCGGAAATACGGACGGCCTGCTGCATATTGTGGGTAACGATGACGATGGTGTACTTCTTCTTTAATTCTATCGCAAGTTCCTCAATTTTGGAAGTGGAAATTGGGTCAAGGG
>CAZSAZ010000110.1:0-5337 GCA_964604925.1 uncultured Oscillospiraceae bacterium
TCTGGGTGACTTCTACGAAATGTTCAACGAGGATGCTAAAGTGGCCGCCCGGGAGCTGGATCTTACCCTGACCACCCGGGATCGGGGCAAGCCCAAGGATGAGCAGACCCCCATGTGTGGCGTGCCCTATCATTCCGTAGATGCCTATATTGCCCGGCTGGTGGCCCGGGGTTACAAAGTCGCCATTTGCGAGCAAACCGAAGATCCCGCCACCGCCAAGGGGCTGGTGGATCGGGAAATTACCCGAATCGTTACCCCCGGCACCGTCACGGAAAGCTGTATGTTGGACGAAAGCCGAAACAACTACATGGGCTGTATCTATGGGGAAGCCGGTCGATTTGGTCTGGCCTTTTGCGACGTATCCACCGGTGCTTTTTTTGCCACCGTCTGTTCCGATGCCACCTCTGCCGCATCGGAACTGGGCCGCTTTTCTCCCACCGAAGTCATTCGTTACGGCCCGGATACCCAGGGGGATGAGATCTCCAATGCCCTGTTTCTCCGGCTCAATTGTTGCGTAGACGAGGGAAAAAAGGAAGATTTCGACCTTTCCGTTTGTGAGAATCTCTTGCAAAGTCATTTCGGCCAGAGTCTGGCTCAGCTTGGGATTGCCGGTTTGAGCTGTACCGTTTTGGCCTGCGGTGCTTTGCTGAAAACCCTGCTGTTTGTTCAAAAAAATGACCTTGCCCACATTCGGGAGTTGCAATTTTACACCTCCGGCCGGTTCATGGAACTGGATCTGGATGCCCGGCGAAATTTGGAACTCACCGAAACCATGCGGGGCAAGGAGAAAAAGGGCACCCTTCTGTGGGTGTTGGATAAAACCAAAACCGCCATGGGCAGCCGTATGATGCGTTCCTGGCTGGAAAAACCCCTGCTGGATCCGGCGGAAATCACCCGTCGTCACTCCGCTGTGGAGGACCTGGTGAATACCACCATCGTCCGTGGGGAATTGAGCCAGGCCCTGGGGGAGGTATCGGATCTGGAGCGAGTTATGACCCGCATTGTCACCGGTTCGGCCAATTGCCGGGATCTACTGGGCCTTGCCCGGGGATGCCGGGCTCTGCCGGAGGTAAAACTCCAACTGTCCCGTCTGGATTCGCCCCTGCTGCGAAAACTGGAACAGTCCATCGACTGTCTGGACGACTGCGCCGACCTGATTGAAAAGACGATCGTGGACGAACCGCCCCTGACCATCCGGGAAGGTGGCATCATCCGTCCCGGTGCCAATGAGGAAGCCGACCGTCTCCGGGACATCATGTCCGGCGGTTCCGGCACCATTGCCGCCATCGAAGCCAGCGAGCGGGAACGTACCGGCATCCGCACCTTAAAAATCGGGTACAACCGGGTGTTCGGCTACTACATTGAAATTTCAAAATCCTTCCTGAACCAGGTACCTCCGGAGTACATCCGCAAGCAGACCCTAACCAACTGCGAACGATACATCACCCAGGAGCTGAAGGAACTGGAGACCCAGGTGCTCACCGCCAAGGATCGCCTCACCGCCCTGGAGTATCAGATTTTCACCCAACTCCGGGAGCATCTTGCCGCCCAATCCAGCCGGGTGCAGTTCTCTGCCTCTGCCGTAGCCGCCGCAGACTGCCTGTGTTCCCTGGCAAATGTGGCCATCCAGCGGGGCTATTGCCGCCCGGAAATCACCCTGGGCTCGGAGCTGGAGATCATCGACGGTCGTCATCCCGTGGTGGAAGGAATGCTAAAAGACGCACTGTTCGTTCCCAACGACACCCATTTGGGCAGTGAAGATCGCCAGGTCGCCATCATCACCGGCCCAAATATGGCAGGCAAGTCCACCTATATGCGCCAAGTCGCCCTGATTGTTCTCATGGCCCAGATGGGGTCCTTTGTTCCCGCCCGTTCGGCCAAGATTGGCTTGGTGGATCGGGTGTTTACCCGCATCGGTGCCAGCGACGACCTCGCCTCCGGTCAGTCCACCTTCATGGTGGAAATGGCGGAAGTGGCCTCCATTTTGAAGTATGCCACTGCACGGAGTCTGCTGATTTTGGACGAAATCGGCAGAGGCACCTCCACCTACGACGGCATGGCCATCGCCCGTGCCGTATTGGAGCACGTTGCCAATCCCAAAAAGCTGGGTGCCAAAACTCTGTTTGCCACCCACTATCATGAGCTATCCACCATTGAAAACGAGCTTCCCAATGTGAAAAATTACAACATTGCTGTAAAAAAACGGGGCAACGATATGATCTTCCTGCGAAAGATCGTCCCTGGGGCCACCGATGACAGCTACGGCGTGGAAGTGGCAAAACTGGCCGGACTTCCCAACTCTGTGGTCAACCGGGCCCGGGAGATTTTGAAGGAGTTAGAAAACGGGAATTTCCTCCCCCAGACTCCCAAGCCTGCACCCGACGAAGAACAGATCTCCATGGAGGATTTCACCGCCCAGCATCTGCTATCTGCCCTGGAAGCCCTAAACGTAGAGACGCTGACCCCCATTGAAGCCATGAACGAGCTATACAAGCTAAAACTAATGTTAAAATGAAGCAAAAACGTTCTTCCAAATCCCCTTCTCTGCTGACATTGACAGAGGGGGAAACCCTGCTGGGATGGGTCTACTTTGCCTTGGATTTTCTGGTGTTACCCACTGCCATTTCCCTTCTTGGGGAGCAATTCGGCGGTTTTTCTCCCAGCATCACCAATTTTCTCTATTATCTGTGCAACGGGCTGTGTTGCGGCCTGGTCTTCCGCAAAAGCCTTCGCTCTTCCCTGGAGCGCGCCGGAAAAGCCATCAGCCGTTTTTCTCTCTGTGTGTTTGCCGGATTTCTTCTGCTACTGGGTGCCAACCAACTCCTCACTGGTATTTGCGAGTTCCTGATTCCCCATTTTGTGAACGAAAATAACGCTGCCATTGCCGCTCTGGTACGTCAAAGTCCCCATCTCATGACCCTGGGTACTGTGGTACTGGTTCCCCTGGCAGAGGAATGTCTGTTCCGGGGGCTGATGTTCTTTGGCATCCGCCAGCAAAACCGTTCTCTTGCCTATATTCTTTCCACCCTGACCTTTGCCGCGGTTCATGTGATCGGGTATCTGGGCACCATGGACGGCCTGACCTTGGCCCTTTGTTTTGCCCAATATCTCCCCGCCGGAATCGTCCTGGCATGGGCTGGGGAGCAAACGGATTCTCTGTTTGCTTCCATGCTGATCCATGGTGCCATCAATGCCTGCGCCGTGGTGTTTGTTTCCTGAATTGTCCCGTTTTTGAGGTGCTTTATGCCGAAAATCATTCAATTATCCCCCCATGTTGCCAATTTAATTGCCGCCGGCGAGGTGGTGGAACGCCCCGCCTCCGTGGTGAAGGAACTGCTGGAAAACGCCGCGGATGCCGGTGCCAGCAAAGTCACCATTGAAATCCGCAACGGTGGTATGACCTTTCTCCGGGTCACAGACAACGGCTGTGGCATGGTTCGGGAGGATGCCAAAACTGCCTTTTTGCGCCATGCCACCTCCAAACTCCGTGGAGCTGAGGATCTTTCTTCCATTGCCACCATGGGCTTCCGGGGAGAAGCCCTGGCTGCCATCGCATCGGTCAGCCGGATTGATTTGCTGACCAAAACCCCCGGTGCCATCTCCGGCACCAGTTTGACCCTGGAAGCCGGTATCATCACCGAGGAGGAGGACGCCGGTTGCCCCGATGGCACCACCATCATCATCCGGGATTTGTTTTACAACACCCCAGCCCGGATGAAATTCATGAAATCCGATTCTGTGGAGGGGGGCAAAGTTGCTCTAGCCGTTCAGCTCCAGGCTCTGGCCCATCCTGAGGTGAGCTTCACCTTCCTCCGGGACGGCAAGCAAACCCTCCAAACCCCTGGAGACGGCAATTTGCAAAGTGCTGTCTATTGCGTCTATGGCAGAGACTCCGCCAAATTTGTGGAAGTCTCCTCCCGATGGGAAGGCTATTCCCTCCGGGGCTTTGTGTCCAAGCCGACAGATGCCCGCCCCAGCCGCTCTTTGCAAACCTTCTTTGTCAACAACCGCCCGGTGAAATCCAAGTTGCTCATTTCTGCTTTGGAGGAAGCCTATCGGAACCAGATCATGGTGGGGAAATTCCCTGCCTGTGTGCTTCATTTGACCCTTCCCAGCAACGCTGTGGATGTGAATGTTCACCCGGCGAAAACGGAAGTAAAATTCCTGTCGGAGAAAAACGCCTTTGACTGTGTCCATTACGGCGTTCTGGCCGCATTGAACAAAACCCCCGACCGTCCCCAGGTGGAATGGAAATCCACAGAACCCCCCAGTTCCACCTCTCAGCCCAAGGCCTCTTTGCCGCCACAGATTTCCACCCCCAACCAAATGCCCCAACGGAAAGACGGGTATTTTTTGACCATGTCTGCCCAGGAATACCGCGCTTTTTCTGCCGAGTCCCCCAAGGTGGCTCAGTCGGATCCTGTTGCTCCCAAGTCCACGATCCAGACGATTCAGGGGGAGCGGCCCCAAACCCCTCCGGTGCGGAACATCCCCCTCTACCCCAAAAGCCCCGCCAAAGCCGGGCTCCTTTCCTCCCTGCTGTCTGCGCCCCCAACCTCACCTTCCTCGGAAGAAGAGCCGGTTCAGCAAACTTTTCCCATGCCCCAGAGTCCGTCCTGGCGCCTGGTGGGAGAGCTTTACAAAAGCTATATTCTGGTGGAACAGGGAGACAACGCCTATCTCATCGACAAGCACGCCGCCCACGAGCGGATCCTGTTTGAGCGATTCCGGGCCAAGCCCCAGGAAATCACCTCTCAAACCCTCCTGCTCCCCGTTACCGTCCGCCTTCGGGCCGATGGGGTATCCCAAATTCTAAGCAATCGGGCACTTCTGGATTCCCTGGGCTTCGAACTGGAAGAATTCGGAGAAAACACCCTTCTGGTTCGCCGGATTCCCATGGATTTGCCTGAGCAGGACGTTGGCGATGCTCTGATGGAAATGGCGGACAATCTGCTTTCCGGCAAACGTTCCGGAGCCGAGGCTCTGCGGGACGAGTTGCTCCACACCATGGCCTGCAAAGCCGCCATCAAAGCCGGCTGGAACACCGATGAGCAGGAACTTCGCGCTTTGGTGGATGAGGTCATGAGCCGGGAGGATTTGAAATACTGCCCCCACGGCAGACCCATTTGCATCACCCTGAGCAAAAAACAACTGGAAAAGCAGTTTAAGCGCACCTGAAATTTCCCTGGTGCCCTCCACATCAACCTGTCACAACCCAAAAGGGGGAACCTTCCATGAATTCCATTTTCTGTGTCGTAGGCCCCACAGCCTCGGGAAAAACCTCCCTGGCCGTGGCCCTGGCCCAAGCCCTTCAGGGGGAGATTGTCTCCTGCGACT
>CAZSAZ010000111.1:0-5259 GCA_964604925.1 uncultured Oscillospiraceae bacterium
GTATACCTGCATCTCGTAATCTTCAGGCTTGATCTCAAAGTCCTCAGACTCGTCCTCAATCTCAGGAATCACTTCCACAGCGGAGAAGGAGGTCTGCCGCCGGGCATTGGCATCAAAGGGGGACACCCGCACCAGACGATGGACGCCGTTTTCTCCCTTCAAGAAGCCATATGCATTTTCACCTTCCACCATGATGGAAGCAGACTTCAAACCAGCCTCGTCTCCTTCCTGGTAGTCCAGGATCTTGTACTGGAACCCGTGACGTTCCGTCCAGCGGGTGTACATCCGGTACAGCATCTGACACCAGTCCTGGGCTTCGGTGCCACCTGCGCCGGCCTGGAAGCTCATGATCGCATTGTTCTTGTCATACTTGCCGGTGAGCAGAGTCTCCAGACGGCAGGCTTCCATTTCCTCTGCCAGCTCCTCAAAGCCCACCTTCAGTTCTTCCAGCATGGAGTCGTCATCCTCCTCCATCGCCATTTCGCAGATGGTCATCAGATCATCCCAGGATGCCACCATTTTCTCATAGCGTTCAATACGGGTCTCCGTCTGCCTGGTTTTGACCACGACCTTCTGGCTTTTCTCCGGGTCATCCCAGAATCCTGGAGCTTCCTGCATGGCATGTAGCCGCTCCAGCTCATTTTTCATTCCTTCCAGGTTCAGCGAAGCCGCCAGACCATCCAGGGCGGGGCGCACATCATTCAGTTTCCCCTTATAAACTTCAAATTCGATATTCATAGCATTTCTCCGAAAATAGGATAAATTTAATGGGTTTTTCCTTGGGTTTTGGCCACAGGGCACACTTCCCTTAATACTCTGTATAATATACCATCTCAAGCTAGGATTTTCAACTGAAATTCCGGCATTTTTTCGGGATTTTTTTACAAAAGTGGGGTAGCCTTTTCTTTCAATCCATGGTATCCTAGTTCCAGAGCCGTGGCATTCCAACCCTTTTTGTGGCGTGTTCGCCCGACCCAATCAACAAAAGGAGTGTATCTACCATGTGGATGATTCTCGCATTGGGCTCTGCTGTCTTTGCTGCCCTAACCTCGATCCTTGCAAAAGTTGGCATTGATGGTGTCAACTCCAATTTAGCCACCGCCATACGCACCCTGGTGGTACTTGTCATGGCCTGGGGAATGGTATTTCTCACCGATGCTCAGAAGGGTCTGTCGGAAATCAGCGGCAAAAGCTGGCTGTTTCTCATTTTGTCCGGTTTGGCCACCGGTGCCTCCTGGCTGTGCTATTATCGTGCCCTTCAACTGGGGGAGGCATCCAAAGTCGTCCCCATTGACAAACTCAGCGTGGTCATCACCCTGGTTCTGGCATTTCTGTTTCTCCACGAGAAATTTACCGCCAAGTCCCTCCTGGGCTGCCTGCTTCTCACCGCCGGAACCCTTCTAATGGTGCTGTAAACCGGTTTCACCGCAATCATTCCGCAACATTCCCCCAATCTTTCTTTCACATTTCCCCAGTATAATACCCCCATCTTGAAAGAAAGAAGGACCTCCCCATGAAACAACAAAATCCCCAGGATTTGATCCTGAAAATTCGTAAAAACTACACTGAATCCACCCCCACCGATTTGGACGCCTTGAAAGCCCTGGACCGGAAGGTTACAAAGCCGGTCGCAACCTTCGCCTGGGTCTTTGGCATTGCCTCTGCCCTGGTGATGGGTTCCGGCATGAGCCTGATGATGACGAACCTTTCTTCCATTTTGGGCCTTGGAGATCCCATGGTTCCCGGACTGATTCTCGGGCTTCTGGGTCTGGTTGGAATTTGCGTAAATTACCCCCTCTATGCAAAAGCCCTTTCCCGCCGCCGCAAGAAGTTTGCTCCTCAGATCATCGCCCTGAGCGACCAACTTTCCAACCCCTGATCCCTCTGCCGCCTGGTATCAGGCGGCATTTTTCCCTTTTCCCCCAGACAACAACAAATCTTTAACATTTCCCTGGTATCTTAACGATGCATTCATCTTCTGATTTTGGAGGAATCCCCATGTTTCAAATTCTTGTTGTGGAGGACGATCGTGACCTGAATCGTACGGTCTGTCTGTTTCTGAATACCAGTGGCTATCAGGCACGGGGCTGTCTTTCCGCCAACGAAGCCTATGACGCCCTGTATGAGCAAACCTTTGATTTGATCATCTCTGATATTATGATGCCCGGCGTGGATGGCTTTGAGTTCGCCCGCACCGTCCGGGACACCAACAAAGACATCCCCATTCTGTTTATGACCGCCCGGGACGATTTCCCATCCAAGCAGCGGGGCTACCGCATCGGCGTGGATGACTACATGGTCAAACCCATTGATTTGGACGAGCTGTTTCTTCGCATCGGTGCCTTGTTGCGTCGGGCTAAAATCGCCAGCTCCCGAAAGCTGGAAATTGGTTCCTTCGTCATGGATGCCGACGAGCATACCGCATATCTGGGGGAGGAAGAAGTCAATTTGACCAACCGGGAGTTTTCCATTTTGTACAAACTCCTCAGCTACCCCAAGAAAACCTTCACCCGTACTCAGCTCATGGACGAGTTCTGGGACGTGGACACCGATGCCACCCCTCGGGCGGTGGATGTGTATATGTCCAAACTCCGTTCCAAGCTCGCCCAATGTACCGACTTTGAGATCAAGACCGTCCACGGACTGGGGTACAAGGCGGTGATTTTGTGAAATCTTCGGATCTGCATCATCGGTTTCTCCGGGCCATACGCCATTATGTCCTGTTCTTCTCCCTGGTAGCCTTTGTCACCAGCTGCTGCATGGCTCTGTTTGTCACCATTTTTTCCAGAAGCTCCCATGTTTCCCTCACCGCAGAAAACATGGCCCTGGCCTCCAAACTGACCTTTGGAAACGTGGTTCTCATCAGCATCCTCTTCACCATCATCGATGCCCTTCGCCGGAAGTACACCATCGATCGGCCGGTGCAGCGAATCGTGGAGGGCACCCGAAAGCTCATGGCCGGGGACTTTTCCGTTCGTCTGGAACCCCAAACCACCATCGCCGCCGAAGATCCCTTTAATGAGATCATCCTGGCCTTCAACCAAATGGCCCAGGAATTGGGCAGTCTGGAAACCCTTCGCACGGATTTTATCGCCAATGTTTCTCACGAAATGAAAACACCCCTTACCGTGATGCAAAACTACGGCACCTTGCTCCAAACCCCCAATCTTTCCGATGATCAGCGTATGGAATATGCCAAAGGCGTCACCGACGGTTCCCGGCGGCTTGCAGATATGATGACCAACATTCTCAAACTCAATCGTCTGGAAAATCAACAGATTTTCCCCAAATCCGCCCCCTTTGACTTGGGAGAGCAACTGTGTGAATGTCTGTTGCAGTATGAAACCGTCTGGGAACGGTCTGGCATTGAAATCGAAACCGACCTTGCCGAGGATGTTCTGATTCATGCCGACAGCGAACTATTGAGCCTTGTGTGGAACAATTTGTTATCCAACGCCTTCAAATTCACTCCCTCTGGTGGCACCGTCCGCCTCACCCTCACCTGTGACAACACCTATGCCATCGTCAAGGTGCAGGACACCGGCTGTGGCATGACCGCCCAAGTGGGCAGTCATATTTTCGAGAAATTCTACCAAGGGGACACCTCCCATGCCACCCAAGGCAATGGTCTGGGCCTGGCCCTGGTGAAACGGGTGGTGGATATCCTCCGGGGAGAAATCAGCGTTGAAAGCACCCTGGGTCAGGGCAGCACCTTCACCGTGAAAATCCGGAGGAAACTGCCATGAACTGGAAAAAAATCTGCCACCGGCTGTTTTTCCCCTCCCCCTGGCTTCTGGTGCCCTTGGTTGTATGTTCTGCCGGACTGCTTCTGTCCTCTGCCTTGACCCGTTCCGGTACGGATCCTGTGTCCATCTCCTCCTACGTTCTTTCCTTTTATACCCTGGTTGTGACCTGTCTGAGGATTCCTGCCATGATTTGTTGGTTGACTAAATTCCGTCAAACCAACCCCTTTCTGTGCCACTGGCAGGAGGATATCCCCTTCCGGATGAAAACCACCTTGACCATCAGCTTGGTTTGCAATTGGTGCTATGCCCTGTTTCATTTAGCTTTGGGCATTGGACACCATTCTTTGTGGTATGATTCCCTGAGTGCCTACTACCTGACCCTTGGCGTGATGCGGTTTTTCCTCCGCTACCATGTCGCCCATTTTGCCCCCGGAAGCCAGCTGCACCGGGAACTGCGGCATTACCGGTTTTGTGGCTGGGTCTTTCTGCTGACCAATCTGGCCCTCACCGCCATGCTGTTTCAAATGATCTTCCAGGATCGCCTGGTGCGCCACCATGAGATCACCACCATTGCCATGGCGGCCTATACTTTCTTCTCCCTGACTATGGCTGTCATTCAGCTGATTTCCTATCGCCGGTATCACAGCCCTGTCTATTCTGCCTCCAAGGCCATCAGCCTGGCCTCAGGCCTGGTTTCCGTGCTTACCTTGGAAGGCACCATGCTTCTCACCTTCGGCCAGGATCTCACCGTCCAGACCCGGCGACTTTTTCTTTCCCTGAGTGGAAGTGCCGTCTCCCTGGGCATCATCGCCATGGCCCTTTCTATGATCGTAAAATCCACCAAAATCCTACAGAATATGGAGCACACACATGGAGCAACATGAAACCTTCAAAATGACCTATTCCGCCCAGCAGCAGGAAGAGGTCTTAGCCATTCGAAAAAAATATATGCCCCCGGAGGAGAACAAACTGGAACAGCTCCGGGCCCTGGATGCCAGCGTCCGGGATAAGGCCACTGCCCTTTCCATCGGCGTTGGTGTTGTGGGAACCTTGATGCTGGGTCTTGGGATGAGCCTGACTCTGTCGGAGTTCGGTGCTGCCTTTGGTACCATGGCCATGCCCTGTGGAATTCTTGTGGGTCTTTTGGGCCTGACCGCCCTGACCTCCGCCTATCCCCTGTACCATCGCACACTGAAAAAGGAACGGGAACGGATTGCCCCAGAGATTCTTCGTCTTTCCGATGAGTTGCTAAAGTGATTCCCTTCGCCCCACTCCTCATGGAATTCCCATTTCCGGCACGGCGTTTCCCCGCCGTGCCTTTTCCCTGCAAAAAACATTTGACAGAACCGTTCCTTCCCGGTATACTAATTTCGTACGTCCCATCCACTGGCGTGTATTCTGACTTTTCTCTGGAACGGCCATCCCTTTCCGGATAAAACCCGAATTTTTTCTCCATACGCCCCAGTAGCTCAGTCGTATAGAGCGATCGCCTCCTAAGGTGGCGTTACAACGC
>CAZSAZ010000112.1:0-5246 GCA_964604925.1 uncultured Oscillospiraceae bacterium
CCGAGAACATTCCTACCTAATACCAATCTGTACCGGAGCCCGGGTGATAGTGGACGCCACTTTCCCTGCGGAAGGTATAATAGTTTACATAAGGACATACCTCCACATCCGGTTCCGCCCCCTGGGGGAGAGAGCGTAGGTAGTCGCAAGCCTGGACAAACCAGACATTTTCCTTTCCGGTATGGTTCACCACCAAATCCAGGATCACATGGATGTCCCGCTGCTGGCACTGGGCCATCAGCTCTTCAAAATCCTCCATGGTTCCATACTGGGGATCGATGGCGTAATAGTCGTTCACATTGTATTTGTGATAGCTGGTACTGGGATGAATGGGCATAAACCAAATGCCGTTGATCCCCAGCTCCTGAAGATAATCCAGTTTGGAGATCACACCCTGCAAATCTCCGATGCCGTCTCCGTCGGAGTCGCAGAAGGAATAGACAAACAGTTCATACCAGGTTCTGTAGTTGTCATCGGGGCTTTGCCCCAGGCTTTGGATGGAGGCCAGGGCGGCTTCCGTCCGTTTGGCTGTCTTGTGGATGGTTTCACTGGGCTCTGTCTCCAAAGCCGCCCCCGAGGAGACCCCGGGGGCGGTGGTTTCAGACTGGTCAGCAGGAGACACGCAGCCGGTGAAAAGCATCATCACAAGCAGCAGGCACAAAAATCTTGTCCACTGCTTCATCATGCTTTATCCCTTCACAGCGCCGCCCATTGCCTCCTGGTAGCACTTCTGCGTCAGAAGGTACAAAATGGAGATGGGGATGGAAATCAGAACGGCACCAGCGCAGAACCGGACAAACCAGGTGTCCACATACTCCTTTTCCAACATATTGAACAGGCCAATGGAAACCGTCCAATACTTGTTTTTGGTGCCGGTGATGACCTTTGCGAACACAAAGTCCATCCAGGGGCCCATGAAGGAGGTGATGATCTGATAGACGATCATAGGCTTACACAGAGGCAGGGTGATCTTGGTGAACACCTGCCAACGGGTGCAACCGTCGATCATGGCAGCTTCGTCCAGAGACTTGGGAATGGTATCCATGTAGCCCTTCATGACGAAGAAGCCCGTACCGGCACCGCTGGAGAAGCAGATAATCAGCGACAGGTAAATCATGTCACCTTCGGTCATATTCAATGCCTTCAGGATGAAGTACACAGCCACCATGGTCATGAAGCCAGGGAACAAGTTGATGATCATAGCTCCATTCATGTAAGGCCGACGCATCTTCCACTTCAGCCGGGAGGTGCAATAGGACACGCTGAGCACGATAAAGGTGGACAACAGACAGCTACAGCTGGCCACAAACAGGGTGTTGAGGAACATCCGAGGGAAGTTCATCACGCTAAACTCCGTAAACAGCGCCTTGTAGTTGTTCAGGGTATACGCCTGGGGCAGGAAGGTGGAAATGAACTGACCCTTGCCATCCCGGAAGGACTGCATCAGCACCCAGAAGAAGGGAGTCAGCCACACCACGACCATGATGGTCAAAAAGACGTAGGTAATGACATCCCCCATGATGCGGCGACGTTTGACGCCACCAGTAGATTTTTTTGCCATTATTTGAACGCCTCCTCATCCTTATAAGATCCGCTGGAACGGTAGGTAATCAAGGAAACCACACTCAACACCACAAAGGTCAAAATACCGATCACGGCACCCAAATTGTACTTCTGCTGATCCACGGACAGCTTGTACAGCCAGGTGACCAAAAGATCCGTATCGCCGGCGGACATACCCACCTGCAACGGCTCACCGCGGGTGAGCAGATAAATCACGTTGAAATTATTGATGTTGCCGGTGAACTGGGTAATCATGTAGGGCGTCATGACGAAGATCATGTACGGCAAGGTGATGTTGACAAACTGCTGCACCGCATTGGCTCCGTCGATGGTAGCCGCTTCATACTGTTCTGCGGGAATGTTCTGCAAAATACCCGTAACCTGCATGATGGTGTAGGGAATACCCACCCACAGGTTGACGATGATAACCGTCACCCGGGCCCATGTGGCATTGGTCAAGAAGGGCAATGCCGTAGAAATGATATTGTTGTCCAGCAACAGCCGGTTGATGATGCCCTGGGGCTGGAGCATGGAGCGAATCAGCAGCAGGGACACGAACTGAGGAATGGCAATGGTGATGGACAGGCAGCCTCGCCAAAAGTTCTTACCCTTGATGCTCTTCCGCCCGATGATGATGGCCACGAAGGTACCCAGGAAGAAGTTCAGGAAGGTTGCAAAGAAGGCCCAGATCAGCGTCCAGGTCAAAACGGAGCCAAACTGCTTACCAATATCGGAGGTGGAGTTGAAGATGGAAATAAAATTATCCAGTCCCACCCAGTCAAACAGCACCAAATGGTCGCCCACCTTGGAATAATTGGTGAAGGCCATGCACATCATGTAAATCAGGGGAACCACCGTGAACACCGCCAAGAACAACACCGGCAGCGTCATCAGCGTCTTGTGCACGTTGTTGTCAAACAGGGACTTCACATCGTCCAGGAAGGTGACCTTCTTCCCTTCCTTCTTCAGGCACAGAGCCTGGTAGCCACTGCGCACAGAGGCACGCCAAACCAGCACACCCACAGCCAGGATGCACAGATAAATAATGCCATAGAGCAAAATCAGCTGAGACTGGTCACCCATGATGTACTCATAGATGCCCTTGTCATCATTCCAGATCTCCTGCATCGGCCGGTCGCCCAGGCCGGGAAGCATCCCAATCTGGTACAATCCACCGTAAGGCTTGACCATCAAATACACCAGACCAATTTCAATGGCCAGGAAGATCAAACCTTTTATAATTTGCCCGCCGGCCAGGTTGCCCAAGCCCATAATCAGACACGATGCCCACACCAGTGGGCCACCGTTTTTCAAAGCGGTGAATAAACCAGGATTCTGTTGGTCTTTCAATGCCGCCCCTTTTCTTGTTAACGTTTGAGCCACGTTACCATCTCCTTCCATATTCTTGCACCACGGAACAATCCCTAACCAGAAACTGGAAATCCCTGAGGCTACTGCCCACAACGGCTCTTCCTCAGGACCGCCATGGGCAATGGCCCCAGGGATAGCTTCTGAATTAGGAAAAAAGGCGGCAGCCAGAGTTCATTGCTGACTGCCGCCAGACAGGTTATACGTAACTTGCCTTATGATTCCAGGAAATTACAGAGCACCTTCGCCGTTCAGACCAGCGTTCCACTTCTCGGTCATCTCAGCAGCGTTGGACTCATTGATCTCGCCGTTGGCCAGAGCCTTGCCCATGGACTCAGCGTTGCTCCAGTAGGTGCCCATCTCAGGGATGGAGGGCTGCAGCTTGGAGGTGTTGGCGATGGTGTCGTTCTGAGCGACAGCGGAAGGATCGGAATCGTAGTTGCCGGAAGCGATCAGAGCCACGGAGCAAGGAACCACGCCGCCGTCACGGAGCTGATAGTGCAGATCCTGCATCTCAGCGGAGCCCAGCCATGCAGCCAGCTCGGTGGCCAGCTTCAGGTTGGCAGAGTTGGGGTTGACGCCGTAGGCCTTGGAGCCGGAGAAGGAGTACATCTGATGCTCCTCGCCGTCGACGGTGATGCAGGGCAGCTGAGCAGCAGCATAGTTCTCGCCCAGAGCTTCCTTGACGTTCTTGGCATCCCAAGTACCGGAGAAGATGGCGTGAACGGTGCCGTTACGCAGGCCATCCATGCCGGTGCCGGAAGCATCGTCGATCAGAGTACCGTTGGCCAGAGCGTTGGCAACGTACAGGGTAGCCTTGACGGCGTTCTCATCACCGAAGGTGATGCCGGCAGTGCCGTCGGTGCCGTCACCGAACATGGTGCCGCCCACTGCGTAGTAGAAGGAAGGCATATACCAGGTGTTGGTCACAGGGAAAGCAACCGTGCCCTTGGCCATCATGGCATCCAGGGACTTGACATCCTCCTCCGTGTAGAAGGAAGAATCGTAGTACATGAACCAGGTGTTACCGGTGAAGGGAACGCCATACACGCCGTCGCCGGAGGTGACAGAAGCAACCATGGTCTCGGAGTTGTCAGCCTGAACCTGAGCCAGCACATCGCCGCCCAGACGGGCAATGGCGTTGGCCTGGAGCAGGGTGCCCAGCTGGTCGTTAGCGAACATATAAACATCAGCGGCAGCAGCGGGGTCCTTGGTCACGTTGGTGCCGGCGTCGCCCTCGGCGCAAACCTCAAAGACCCAATTGATCTTGTACTCGGGATGAGCCTCAGCGAACTTAGCGGTAGCAACCTGCAGGAAGCTGTTCTCGTCCACCTGGTCCTCAGAGGGACCCCAAACCTTCAGGGTCACCTCAGTGGGTTCCGCGGGAGTGGTGTCCACGGGGGTGGTGTCGTTGTTGGCAGCAGAATCGGTGGTGTTGGGGGTGTCATTCTCGCCGCAAGCGGCCAGGCCCAGAACCATCACAGCTGCCAGCAGCAGAGCAATGATCTTCTTCATTTTTGTTTCCTCCTTAATAATATGGAACAATTTATATGCGATCACGGCTTTTTCGCCGCAAAGGCCAGAGTGGTATGCTTTCCTGGAACAGGAAAGCGAAAAGGGACGTCCCTTTTCGATAAAGAATGCGACAACGGTTGCGCAAGTTGCGCAATCGGTTGTTCGGTATCATCAGTTTAACATTTCGTAACATTTCTGTCAATGGTATTTCGTACCGATAATTCCCCCTTATTTTTGTGCTATTTTTACAATTGGGAACGATTCCATTCATAAATTCAACCATTTCTTTCCAGTTTCCCAGGAAGGAGATGGTCTTTTCCCGGAAATGGGAAATGTTACATTTTCTTCATGAAAACCGGAACAGATGTGATAAAATGAACCCATCAAATAAGAAGGAGGAATGTTATATGCCCGGTCCTGGTGGACGAGGTGGCCCTGGTATGGGTGGCCCCGGCGGTCACAGAGGTGGCCCTGGTATGGGCCCTCCCATGAGAAGGCCGATGCCTCCTCCCCGGCGTCCCATGTGGGGACATCGCCCTCCCCCACCCCATGGTGGCCCCGGCTATGGCCCTGATCGGGGATGTGGATGTTGCGGTTGCGCCGCTCCCATCGCCGTTTTGGCCTTTGTGTTCGTCATGGGGCTTGTGATGAGCCTGTTGTGACCCCTCCCCCGCGCCAAAAAGCACCTTGATGTGGTTTTCCGCCACGCCAAGGTGCTTTCTTTTATGGGAACAATTCCAGGAAATCAGACATTGAACAGGAAGTTGACAATGTCTCCATCCTTCATCACATATTCCTTA
>CAZSAZ010000113.1:0-5241 GCA_964604925.1 uncultured Oscillospiraceae bacterium
GTGGGAAAGGGCGATATGCTCTATGCTCCCATTGGCTGTGGCAAGCCCATCCGGGTTCAGGGCTGCTTTGTCACCGATGAAGAGGTGGAGGCCATCACCAATTTCATCAAGGAGAACTACACCACCAGCTATGACCAGTCGGTGATGGAGGAAATCGAGCGTTCTGCCGTGGGAACGGGCAGCAAGGGAAGCAATGACACGGATGCTGTCGAGGAAGAAGCCGTTCTCGATGAAATGCTCGTCCCAGCCGCTGAGGTGGTTTTGGAAACAGGACAGGCTTCCGTGTCCATGCTCCAGCGCCGGTTGAAGCTGGGCTACGCCCGGGCAGCCCGGATTATGGATCTGATGGAGGAATTGGAGATTGTTGGCCCCTATGCTGGCTCCAAGCCTCGGAATATTCTCAAAACCAGGGAACAGTGGGAGGAAATCAAGCAGCATCTCACCGGCCAGCCCTCTATGGAATTGGAGCCGCCTCCTGCCGGTGTGGAGATTCCCATGGATCCTGAGGAAGATGACACAATCGATTAACCCGAATTCCAGTGCCCCGAAACAGAACATCCGAGTCGTCCCTGATGGGATGGCTCGGATTTTTTGCATATCCCTCCCTGGGGCGCATAGGCTTGTCAGGGAGGGATGCCAATGATTTGCAGGAAACAGGAACTACTGGCCATTTTGCCCTCTTCCCTCCGGGAGGAACTAGAGGGTGTGGTGTGGGAAAAGGTGACGGAGCTTCGCCTTTATCGGGGACAACCACCCTTGATTTGCCAGGGCGATGGGGTGTTTCCCGGGGGTGGAAGGGTGTCGGGGGAGGATTTGCGCTTTTGCGTCAATGCGGCCAGCCGTTATTCTCCGTGGAATACACAAAGCATCCGGGAGGGGTATCTCACCGCCCAGGGTGGACACCGTATGGGCTTGGGTGGACAGATCACCGGAGAAACCATATCCAACGTCAATAGCCTGTGTATCCGGGTGGCCAAGGACTTTCCGGGAATTGCCAGAAAGGTGGAGGCATCATCCTCTGTGCTAATCATTGGCCCACCCGGAAGCGGAAAAACCACCCTTTTGCGGGATCTTATTCGGCACATTTCCCAGACGGAGCCCGTTGGTGTGGTGGACGAGCGTGGAGAATTGTTCCCACTTGCAGGTGGCGAATCGATTTTTGACCTGGGGCTTATGACCCATGTCCTCACCGGGGTCCAGAAGGGGAGAGGGGTGGAAATGCTCCTTCGTAGCATAGGCCCCAGGTGGATTGCGGTGGATGAAATAACGGCGCGGCGCGATTGTCAGGGGCTGGTTCAGGCTGGGTGGTGCGGCATCAAGTTGTTGGCCACCGCCCATGCCGGGAACAAACAGGATTTGATGGAGCGGGAAATCTACCGTCCCTTGTGGGAGACGGGGCTATTTTCCTCCCTTGTGGTGATGGCCAGGGACAAGTCCTGGCACCAGGAAAGGATGGAGCCATGACGGTAAAACTCATAGGAGCGGGACTGGTGATTGCCGGGTGTGGTGGATGGGGATGCTCCATGGCTGCCCATCATCGCCGTTTGGAGGCCAACTTTGGCCAGTATCTTCTGGCGGTGGAATATATGCAGTCAGACCTGGCGTGTCGTATGACACCTCTGCCCCAGCTTTGTATGGACTGTGCCAACCGGATCAAAGGGCCGGTTCGGGATTTTTTTCTCACCCTTTCCATGGAATTGGACGGGCAAGCAGCACCGGATGTCCCGGGGTGCGTTCGCTCATCTTTGGATGCTCATGGGGAACTGCCGGAACTTTTGTGCCAGGAGTTGGAGATTCTGGGATCCACCCTGGGCTCGTTTGACCTGCCCGGCCAGATTCGGGGGCTGGAACAGGGAGAACGCCGGGCCCAGGAGCGACTGGAACGATTATCGGATCATCGGGACAGCCGCCTGAGAAGTTACCAAACCCTGGGTCTGTGTGCCGGAGCCGCTTTGGCCATTTTGTTTTTGTAGATGATGGATGTGGAACTGATTTTCAAAATTGCCGCCATCGGAATTATTGTCTCCGTACTGAGCCAGGTGCTCACCCGTTCCGGCCGGGAGGAACAGGCCACCATGACCTCCCTGGCAGGGCTTGTGGTGGTGCTGATGATCCTGTCTCAGAAAATTGCAGAGCTGTTCGATCTGGTGAAGCGGCTATTTGATTTTTGATGGAACCCTTTTTTCAGGGAATTGGCCTGAGCTTGGTGGGAGTGGTACTGCTGCTTTTGGTGGGGCGGCAGAGCCGGGATCTGGCCTTGGTGCTGTCCATGGGACTGTGTGTTTTGGTAAGCCTGGGGGCACTGGGATACCTGGAACAGGTCATTGCGTTGTTGGAGCGGATCCGCAGGCTGGGTCAATTGGATGGGGATTTCTTAGAAACGCTGCTGAAATGTGCCGGGGTAAGTTTGCTGGGAGAATTGGCGGGGCTGATTTGCATGGATGCTGGTGAGCAGGCACTGGGACGAGCCATCGGCTTGCTGGCCAATGGTGCAGTTGTTTACTTCAGCATCCCCTTGGTGGAAGGGGTGCTGGAATTGTTGGAGGAGGTGCTGGGGCAGGTTTGAAAATGGTGTTGGGATTGGCTCTGGCGATGGTGCTGGCTATGCCGGTGTCAGCACTGGATTTCCAGGCACCAGACCCTCCGGAACAGGTGAAATCCTTGATTCCGGAGACAGCAGATTCCTTCGGAGAAGGGTTATGGAATGTGATTCGATTTGGCCTGGAACAGCTCAATACCTCCTTTCATCAAGGCGCGACCCATTGTTTGGGGGTTGTGGCAGTATCCCTCGCCTGTAGCCTGATCCGGCATTGGTGTGGAGAAACCGCCACAGGTGGAATCGAACTGACAGGCGTTGTGACGGTGGCAGGCCTTCTGCTCCGGCCTACCTCCAGTCTCATCGCCCGTGGGGTGGAGACGGCCCAGGATCTTGGGGCCTACGGAACGCTTTTGCTTCCGGTGCTTACCGGGGCTATGGCGGCCCAGGGCGGAATCAACGGTGCCACAGCCCTGTATGCCGCCACAACCTGGATGGACAGTCTAATCTCCAATTTCCTCATTCGGATGACAAAGCCTTTGCTCTATCTTTATCTGGCCCTGGCGCTGGGACATCGGGTTTCCAATGACCGGCTGCTGGCACAGATGAAAGAGGGCTCTGCCTGGGCAATGGGATGTGGCATGAAATGGCTATTTTGGGGATTTTCTGGGTTTCTTACCATCACCGGTGTGGTGACAGGAAAGGTGGATCAATACGCCGTCCAGGCGGCAAAAACCGCCCTGTCCGCAGGGGTTCCCATTATGGGAAGCATCCTGGCCAATGCCTCGGAAACGGTGATCTTGACCGCAGGAACCATGGGTTCAGCCGCAGGTGTTCTGGGAACCATCACGGTCTTGGCGCTGTTTGCCGGGCCGGCAGCATCCATCGGTGCCCAGTATCTGCTGCTAAAAGTCACCGCAGGCATTTCCAAATCCTTCGATGCAGGTTCGGTTGGGGGGATGGTGGAGGATTTTGCCACAGCCATGGGTCTGTGTCTTGCCATGGTCAGCACCCAGACGGTCATTCTCATGGTCAGTACCTTTTGTCTGATGAAGGGGGTGGGATGATGGAAGCGTTGGCTCACGGAGTTTGGGCCATGACCTGTGGTGGCCTGATTTGTGCCATTGTGCTCCGGTTTTCCGGCGGTAACGCCCCGGCGAAGAAAATGCGGCGCATGATTTGCGATTTGGCCATGGTGTTTCTGGCCCTGTCGGTGGTGGGTAAGGCGGAATTCCCCAGCTTAAACGGGCTGGAGCAGGCATTTTCCCAGGACACTCAGGAGGTGGTGCAATCGGGGATTCACCAGGGAACTGCCGCCCGGGAAGCGAGCATAATCCAGTACATCCAGGCATACATTCTGAACAAAGCCGGAGACGATGGGATAGACTGGACGGTGGAGGTGAAGCTGGCGGACGATGAGATTCAAGCCATCACCATCACAGGCTCGGTCACGTCTGAGGAAGCCGAAGCGTACTCCGACTGGATCACCGAAGATCTGGGGGTGGAACGCAGGTGTATCCGATGGAATCCCTAGAACCTTTGACCCGGATAAAGCAATGGGCAGATAAATACAAATATGCGCTGATGGTGATCCTCCTGGGACTGGGGCTTATGGTTCTGCCTGCAACCCAGTCAGAGCCTGAGGCTGATTTGCCCCTTCCTACGGAGCCAATCCAGGTGGAGAATTTGGAGGAAAAGCTGGAATCCATCCTCTCCAAAATCAGTGGGGCAGGGGAGGTGGAGGTGTTGCTTTCCATCCGAACCGGAGAACAGACCCATTATCAAACCGACATCGACCGGGATGAGGGGAGTTCCCTTCGGGAGAACACCGATACCGTCCTGGTGGATCAGGGTTCAGGACAGGAGACCGGCCTGGTTTCCCGGACAGATCCTCCGGTTTATCTGGGGGCAGTGGTTGTTTGCCAGGGAGCAGGAAATGCCCAGGTGCGGCTGGCCATTGTGGAGGCGGTGAAATGCGCCACCGGCCTGGGTGCAGATGCCATTACTGTGGTCAAAATGGAATCATCGTAGTTATGGAGGTATGGCAATGAAAACTTGGAAGAAAAATCTGGTTGCAGCAGGGGTATTGGTAACGGTATGTGCCGGAATCTATCTCAATTGGCTGTACACCGAGCCGGTGGAAACGGCCAATCTGGATGATGTATTGGACAGCGACAAACTCCTGGACAGTAGCATGGTCGTCATGGCCAATGGCGCCACCCAGGAGCAAAACACCAATCTATCGGATACTGCCACGGATTATTTTGCGGCAGTGCGACTGTCTCGTCAGGAAGCCCGGGACAGCGCGGTAAACTTGTTGCAGGAGGCCATGGCCTATGACAACTCCGGTGACAGTGACTCGGAACAGGAATTGGAACAGATCATCCAGGTGGCACTCCACGAGGCACAGATTGAAAGCCTGGTGATTGCCAAGGGGTATGCCGATTGTGTGGCCTACATGAGCGACAACGGAATCTCCGTTGCAGTGGCGGTGCCGGAAAACGGCCTGAACCAGGAGGATGTCGCACGAATCACGGACATCATTCTTCAGCAAACGGATTACACCATGGAGGACATTCGCATCGTGGAGGTACAGTAGACCAAAAGCGTCCAGGGGATGGGGGGCTTTTTCAAAATTCCTTCGTAGAAATGTAGGTGTTACAATGATGTGTGACAAATAGAAAAAAAGAATAGTGAATAGGGGC
>CAZSAZ010000114.1:0-5210 GCA_964604925.1 uncultured Oscillospiraceae bacterium
TCCAGGTCGCTCTGATGGACAACGATCCCAAGATGGCTTCCAAGCCCGCTGCCGTCAAGGAGAAGATCGCTCAGGGTAAGATCGCTGCCTTCTACAAGGATTGCTGCCTGCTGCAGCAGGAGTTCGTCCGTTCCGACCTGTTTAAGGGTGATGTGGCCGGCTACATTGCCGACGCCGCCAAGAAGCTGGGCGGAAAGGTTACCTTCGTCGACGCCATCCACTACATCAAGGGTGAGGGCATTGAGAAGAAGGTTGACGACTTCGCCGCTGAGGTTGCCGCTCAGGTCGCCGGTGCTCATAAGTAAGCATCGACCCCACGCATCCAAAACAATCAGATCCGCTGAGGAAGTTCCTCAGCGGATCTTTTTTCTTCTATTTCGGCCGGTTCATTAAATCATTCAGCGTTACACCATCGAGATAGTCATTCACCAAACGGTCCAACTCTTCCCAAACCGGACGAGTCTGGCAACTTTCGACCCGCTGGCAGGGCTCTGCCTCACATTCCAGGCAGGCCACCGGTGCCAGGCTCCCTTCCGTAAGCCGTAGCACCTTTCCCAAGGAAAGCTCCCCCGGTTCCACTGCCAGACGATAGCCGCCGCCTTTCCCTTGCAGGCCTACCACAATTCCGTTTTTCGTCAGCACCGGCAGGATTTTTTCCAGGTATTTCAAGGAAATTCCCTGTCGTTGGGCCACATCCCGCATGGAAACATAGCCCCCATCCCGGTGTTGGG
Organism: uncultured Oscillospiraceae bacterium; assembly: GCA_964604925.1. Lineage (GTDB taxonomy): Bacteria > Bacillota > Clostridia > Oscillospirales > Oscillospiraceae > Faecousia. The sequence goes on from CAZSAZ010000114.1 coordinate 732, forward strand.
CCAAATCCAGCAAAACCCGCAGGGCATATCGCCCTCTGGTGGAAATCATCACGTTATACCACCTCCTGCCTTCCATTGTACCATGGACAAGTCAGAAGAATCAACCGTGTTTTTCCTTCAAGGCCGCTACTGCCTGGAATCCCGCCTGCAAATCTGCCAAAATGTCCTCAATATGCTCCGTACCGATGGACAGACGGATGGTATTGGGGAAAATCCCCTGGTCTTTCAGCTCTTCCCGGGTCAGTTGGCTGTGGGTGGTGGTCGCTGGATGGATTACCAAACTCTTGCAATCTGCCACATTGGCCAACAGAGAAAAGATGTTCAGATGGTCGATGAAGCAATGAGCCTCCCGTTCTCCCCCCTTGATTTCAAAGGTGAAAATGGATCCTCCTCCCAGGGGAAAATACCGCTGGTACAGCTCATGATCCGGATGATCCGGCAAAGCCGGATGGTTCACCCGTTCCACCATGGGATGCTCTGTCAGGAAGGACAGCACCTTCCGGGTGTTTTCCCCATGACGATCCAGCCGCAGGGATAGTGTCTCCGTGCCCTGAAGGAGCAAAAACGCCGCAAAGGGAGAAATCGTTGCCCCAGTATCCCGAAGCAACACCGCCCGTACATAGGTGACAAAAGCCGCCGGCCCTGCTGCCTGGGTAAAGGAAATTCCATGGTAACTGGCATTGGGCTGGGAAATGGCAGGGTATCGTCCCGATTTAGCCCAGTCAAAGGTTCCTCCGTCCACGATCACCCCTCCCAGGGTGGTTCCGTGACCACCGATGAACTTGGTTGCCGAGTGAAGCACCAAATCCGCTCCATGCTCCAAAGGGCGGATCCAGTAGGGCGTTCCGAAGGTATTATCCACCACCAAAGGCAGGCCATGGCGGTGCGCAATCCGTCCCAGCGCCTCCAGATCCGGAATGTCACAGTTGGGATTTCCCAGCGTCTCAATGTAAATGGCTCGGGTATCTTCCCGGATTGCCCCTTCCACCTGCGCAAGGTCATGGATGTCCACGAAGGTTGCCGTGATCCCATACTGGGGCAGAGTATGATCCAGCAGATTATAGCTTCCGCCGTAGATGGTCTTTTGGGCTACAAAATGACCACCATTCTGCCCCAGAGCTTGTAAGGTATAGGTAATGGCCGCCGCACCGGAGGCCACAGCCAGCGCTGCAACGCCCCCTTCCAATGCGGCAATTCGTTGTTCCAGCACCGCCTGGGTGGTATTGGTTAGTCGGCCGTAGATGTTCCCTTCTTCTCCCAGACCGAACCGGGCTGCCGCCTGGGCACAATCCCGGAATACATAAGAGGTCGTGGCATAAATGGGCACCGCTCGGGCATCGGTGGCAGGATCCGGTTGCTCCTGCCCCACATGGAGTTGGAGGGTTTCAAAATGATAATTCGGCATGATCATTCGTTCCTTTCTGATGTTCGATGTAAAGAAGCAAAGTCGCTTTCTCACATTCGCCCAAATCGAAAGTTGGCTCGAACCCATGCCTCGAAGATATTTTTCACAGAAGGCACCTCCCCGGTTTATCTCCGAGTTTATTGGTAGGTGTTTGCAGTATATCATATAACTCCTACCAAGTCAATCGGTTTTTCTTTCTTCTTTCCCCCTTTTCCCCACATTCCCTCTTGTATTTTTCCTTGATACCGGGTATAATAGCAAAAGAATTGATGATAGGAGGTCATATTGATGGCTGTTAAAATTGAGAAAGATACCATTATCGGCTCCGTGCTGGATCTCGCTCCCCAGAGTGCCCCTCTGTTCATGGCAATCGGAATGCACTGCCTGGGCTGCCCCTCTTCCCGTGGAGAAACCGTGGATGAGGCCTGTGCCGTCCACGGCATCGACTGCGACGCATTCCTGACTCAGCTGAACAAGTTCATCGAAGCACTGGAAGCATCCGAGTCCGACAACAAGTAAACCTGTCCGGAAGGGCCATCCTGGGAAACCGGGATGGCCTTTTTTACCCATTGTCCAAAGGAGGGCACACACCATGATGATTCCCATGTCCCATCGGCTGAGGACGGTTTGTTCCTTTATTGCCAAGGGAGACCGGGTGGCCGATGTGGGTTGCGACCACGGCTATCTGGGGATTTACCTTTTGACCCAGGGCATCGCCGCCCATGTGATTGAATCCGACGTTGCCTCTGGGCCATTGGACTCCGCCCGGCGCAATGCCCAGAAATTCCATACAGAAGCCGCCACTACCTTCTGTCTGTCCGATGGTGTCCGTGATATTCCCCGGGATTTTGACACCCTGGTTTGCGCCGGCATGGGTGCCGACACCATCATCTCCATCCTCTCTGCTGCCCCCTGGCTGAAAAACGGATACCGCCTGGTGCTGCAATGCCAATCCAAGCGGCCGGAGCTGCGCCGCTGGCTCTGTTCCCAGGGCTACCGCATCGCCCGGGAGACCCTGGCCCAGGACGGGAAATTCCTTTACCCCGTGATGGAGGTTTGTTATGAGCCTGGGGAAATCCTCACCGGTGCCCAGGCATACATCACCCCTGCTTTGATCCGGGATCAGTCCGCCCTGCTTCCTGCCTTCTATCAGCGGGTTCGCAGCGGAATCCAGCGGACGGTGGAGGGGTTGAAAGCCGGAGGCAGTGCCCAATCGGATGAATACGAAGCTCTGCTTCAAGAATTGGAGGAAATGGAGGATCAGATCTATGGCCGTAACCGTTGAAGAAATTCTCCGTCTGCTGGACACCATTGCTCCCCAAGCGTTGAAAATGGACTGGGATCACGTTGGCCTTCAGTGTGGCGACCGCCACAGCCCGGTGCATCGAGTGTTGGTTGCCCTGGATCCCTTCGAACACGTTTGCCAGGAAGTGGTGGAGCGCCAGGCTGATCTTCTGGTGACCCACCATCCCCTGATTTTCCACCCCATTGACCGACTGACAGAAGACTTCGCCACCAGTCGGGGAATCCGTACCCTGTGTCGTCATAATATCAGCCACATCTGCGCCCACACCAATCTGGATCGGGCCCCAGGCGGTGTCAACGACGTGCTGGCCAAAACCCTGGCCCTGACCCGAATAACCCCCATCCCCCAGGACGATGCCCAACTGCTTCGGATGGGCCTGGTGCCGGAGCAACCCCTGGAGGCCTTCCTCTCCCGAGTGAAAACCCTGCTTTCCTGTCCGATGCTGCGCTACTGCGATGGCGGCAAGCCGGTGCGGAAGGTAGCCGTAGGCGGCGGTGCCTGCGCAGACTGCATAGACGCAGTTTTGTCCGCCGGGTGTGATACTTTTGTCACCTCCGATATCAAATACAACGGGTTCTGGGATGCCAAAGATATGGGGCTGAACCTCATTGATGCCGGACATTTCTATACCGAAAACCCGGTCACAAGGTATCTGGCAGAACAACTGCGTCAGGCATTTCCCGAATTGGAAGTCATTGTTTCGGAAAAACATGAAGATTGCATGAAATTCTATTGATTTTTATGGGATACAGTGCTAAAATAGATTGGATTTTGAATAGATTACGAAACGAAGGGAAGTTTTTTTCTTATGTCCGGACATTCCAAATGGCATAACATCCAGAAAACCAAGGGCGCCCAGGACGCCAAGCGGGCTGCTGCCTTTACCAAGATCGCCAAGGAGCTGATCGTTGCAGTGAAGGAAGGCGGCGGTATTGCCGATCCTGCCAACAACTCCCGGCTGGCCACCGTCATCACCAAAGCCAAGGCCGCCAATATGCCCAACGACAACATCAAGCGTTGCCTGGAGAAAGCTGCCGGTGCCGGCGGCGGCGACAACTACGAATCCATCACCTACGAAGGCTACGGCCCCGGCGGCGTTGCCGTCATCGTGGAGACCATGACCGACAACCGGAACCGTACCGCTGGCAATATGCGCCACCACTTCGACAAGTTCGGCGGCAATCTGGGTGCCTCCGGCTGTGTTGCCTGGAGCTTTGACAAGAAGGGCGTGCTGGTCATCGACAACGCCGAGGGCGACTACGAAGAAGATGAGGTCATGATGGACGCCATGGACTGCGGTGCCGACGATTTCGAGGCTGAGGAAGATGTGTTCACCATCTACACCGATCCCGATGACTTCAACGCCGTGGCCGATGCCATGACTGCCAAGAAGTACACCTTTGTCTCCGCTCAGATTGAGATGGTTCCCCAGAACTATCAGCGTCTGGAGTCCGAGGAGCAGGTAAAACTCATGGAGAAACTCATCGACATCATGGAAGATGACGATGACGTTCAGAACATCTGGCACAACTGGGAGGAATAACACAGGCTCCCCATAACCCTTCCTTCCGGAGGGTTCTTCATAATTGCGCAAACAAGGCAGGCGACATTCCCCATTTTCGGGTGTCGCCTGCCTTTTGTATCCAGGGAGTGGCCCACTGCTCCTCACTAAGAAACAAAAAAATCCACCCTGACAAGATCTGTCAGAGTGGATTCTGGTGGACGATATAGGACTCGAACCTATGACCTTCCGCACGTCAAGCGGATG
>CAZSAZ010000115.1:0-5168 GCA_964604925.1 uncultured Oscillospiraceae bacterium
GTCCAGCAGAATGTGGCAGTAGGCCTTCTTCACGCCGGCGGCGTGGGCATTGCGAAGCAAGGCGATGAGGTGGGAAATGTTGGAATGAACATTTCCGTCGGACAGCAGGCCCAAAAAGTGCATGGCCTTGCCCTCTTTGGCATTGTTCACCAGATCCAGCCAAGTCTCGGATGCAAACAGCGTACCGTTTTCGATGGATTCGCCCACCAGCTTGGCTCCCTGGGAGTAGACCTGTCCGCAGCCCAGTGCGTTGTGGCCCACTTCGGAGTTGCCCATATCCTCATCGCTGGGCAGGCCAACTGCGGTGCCGTGGGCCTTCAGCCAGGTATGGGGACAAGTTTCCAACAGATGATCCAGCGTGGGGGTGGATGCCAGCTTCACAGCATCGCCGCTACCGCCGTCGCCCTTGCCAACACCGTCCATAATCACCAGAACAATGGGTTTTTTCATGGTAAAATACCTCCAAATCAAGTGCCGGAATCATCCCGGCCCAGAATGTTTCTATTTTCAGTCCTATTATTTTACACTATTTTTTTCCGGGTTACAACACTTTTTTCAAAATTTGCACAACAGACAAAAAGCCCTGCCACCAGGCCAGGGCTTTTGTGAAGAATCGGTACCATTTCTCCAGAAATATTCCCAAAAAACAACATTTTTCCAGAAACCGGTTAATTCATGGTTCCCCCCGCCCGGTCAAAGAGGGTGTCAATCCGGCGCCGCAGTGCCTTGGCCTCCGGGCAAGACAACGCGCCATATTCTGCAACCCAACGTTTGGAAGCCTCCTGTGCCTGACTTAACAGTGTCAGATCTGTTCCCAGGTCTCCCATCCGGAAGGCAGGCAATCCCGACTGCCTGGAGCCGAAGAAATCCCCCGGTCCCCGGGCCCGGAGATCCTCCTGGGCGATTTGGAAGCCATCGTTGGTTTTGCAAAAAGCCTTGAGCCGCTGGACGGTTTCCGAATTGCGGTTATGGATGGTCATAACGCAGTAGCTTTTCTCCTTCCCCCGGCCAACCCGACCCCGGAGCTGATGAAGCTGGGACAGGCCGAACCGGTCGGCATCCTCAATGACCATCAAGGTTGCATTGGGCACATCCACCCCCACTTCAATGACCGTGGTAGCCACCAGGATATCCACTTCTCCTCGGGCAAAGGAACCCATCACCGCCTCCTTTTCCCCGCCGGGCATTTGCCCATGGAGCAACGCTACCTTCAAATCAGGAAACAGGGTGGTTGCCAGGGTTTCGGCCCATTGATTGGCCGCCTTCAGACTCATACCATCGGTTTGCTCCACCGCAGGGCAGACCACATAAACCTGGTTTCCCTGCTCCACCTGTTTGCGGATGAATCCATTTAACCGGGGACGGTAGCTTTCCCCCACCAGAAAGGTATCCACCTTTTGCCGTCCGGGAGGTAGCTCGTCCAGAATCGACACATCCAAATCCCCATACATAAGAAGGGCCAACGTCCGGGGAATCGGCGTCGCAGACATGACCAAAATATGAGGCGATTCCCCCTTTGCAGAGAGTTTGGAGCGTTGATTCACCCCGAATCGATGCTGCTCATCGGTAATCACCAAACCCAAATTGGAAAAGACCGTCTGATCGGTCACCAGTGCGTGGGTACCAATGACCAGTTCCACCTCTCCTTTGCGGATCTGTTCCCGGGTCAAAGCCTTGTTCTTTGGGGTCATGGAACCGGTGAGCAGTCCCACCCGGATCCCCAAAGGCCCCAGCAGCCGGGACAAAGATTCATAGTGCTGCTCTGCCAGAATTTCCGTGGGAGCCATTAAGGCAGCCTGGGCATGGTTACTCACCGCAAGGTAGGCCGCCGCAGCCGCCACCATGGTTTTGCCACTGCCCACATCCCCCTGAACCAGGCGATTCATCGGTCTGCCCCGATGGAAATCCTCTTGAATTTGCTGAATGACCCGCTTTTGTGCCCCGGTGGGCGCAAAGGGCAACGCCGCAAAAAAGGGTTGCAGATTCTGGTTTTCATAAACCGGACATTGTTTGTCCTCCCGGGCGGCACGCATCAGGGAAAGGCCAGCAGAAAAGACAAAGAATTCTTCAAAGATCATCCGTTTTTTTGCCTGGGCCGCCTGGGCCATGGATTCCGGCTCGTGGATGGCCCCATAGGCCACCTCCGCCGGGAGGATGCCATACTCCTCCCGAATGGCCTGGGGCAGAATCTCCTCCGGGGGTGGGCAAATAGCCCGGGCCTGGCGGATGGCTTTGAGCATCGCCTGGTTGCTCAGGCCAGCAGTAAGTGGGTAGATGGGCAGCACCCGGCGAGTGGTCACCGGCGGAGCATCCAGGGCTTCAAACACCGGGTTTGTCATGTTATAGCCGATAAAATCCCCGGACAGGGCACCGTAAAACAAATATTCCTGGCCATAGCGCAACTGCTCCGCAGCAAAGCGATTGTTAAAGAAGGTGAGATTCAACCGAGCCGTGGCATCCGCCACCGTGACCTTCGTCAAGTCCAGCCCTTTGCGGATGTGACTCGTCCGAGGAGCCGACATCACCATTCCCCGGAAGCAAGCTGGTACATCCACCTGGAGCTTGTCAATGGGCATAACTTGGGTGCGATCCTCATACCCCCTGGGAAAATGACATATGAGGTCTCCCAGGGTATACAGGTTCAATTGATGAAAGAGCTTCTCCTTTGCCGGGCCAATGCCCTTCAGGACGGTGATGGGATCCGTGGTCTTTGCCATGATAAAAAGCCCTCCTTTCCAGGTATTTGATTCTATTATAAGAGTTCCCCCTGAAAATGCAAATAAAAAAGCCGTCGGGAACATCCCAACGGTTCTGTCGTGATTTGCCGCCGAAAAAACCCCTGCCGACTTCCCGCCAGCAGGGGATATTTTCAGAGAACTTTGGCTCAGGCCAGCTTGTTCAGCTTCAGGGTCATGCTGCTCTTCTTGCGGGCAGCGTTATTCTTGTGCAGAATACCCTTCTGGACAGCCTTATCCACCAGGACAACAGCGTTCTTGTAAGCAACCTCGGCAGTAGCCTTGTCGCCAGACTCCAGAGCAGCCTCATACTTCTTCAGCATGGTCTTCAGCTCGGACTTGTTGGCCTTGTTCTTCTCATAAGCGATCTTGGAAGAAATGACATCCTTCTTGGAGGACTTGATGTTGGGCATGGAATTACACCTCCTGTTCCCAAGTATTCATCGGGCTACAACAGCCCTTTATGCAGAAACACATTATAGCGTACCTTTTCCATAAAATCAATCCCTTTTTCGAAAAAATTTCGGAAAAATCCCAGGAATCTTTCCTTCCTATCCCATTATGCCTTTCCTTCCTCCCCCTCGGACAAGAGGAGGGAAAGTGGCTGTCAAGTGGGATTTTTCACAAAAAGGGGGCTTCGTCCTTGTAAGGGTCAAAGGCCTTGCGAAAATGCACAATTTGTCGAATCCCGCCTCAAAATCTTATGTCAACTTTCGGTGGATATTCACATTTTCTCCACAGGCCGGTGGTCTGTGGAAAACCCATGTGGACAACCATGTGGAAAATGTGGAAAAGGCCTGGTTTTCAACAGTTATTCGCCCCGGGCAGTTTTCCCCAAGCTCCCGGAAAAATCTGCATACGGCGATGCATATCCTGGTTGATTTTCCCTTGGAAACCAGGATTACGTCACCAGCATCAGCAAGGATTTTCCGGGATTTCCTGTCCCGGTTAGTTGAGATTTGTCGGCAAAATCACCCTGCAAACCAGGGTCTTATCCAGGCGTTCGGACAAAACTTTGTGAAAAAGCAACAAATCTTTTCTGAATCAAATGATTCTCCCAGGGAAATACTGTTTTTGAAAATCTCCAGGGAGGAACATCTATGCAGGGAAAAGTCGAGATCTGCGGTGTCAACACCGCCCAATTGCGCACCCTCAACCATCAGCAAATGGAACAGTTGCTTCTGCAAAATCGGGCCGGAGATCCAGACGCCCGAACACAACTGATCGAAGGGAACCTTCGACTGGTGCTGGCGGTGATTCAGCGGTTTGACAAACGGGGTGAAAGCCCCGATGATCTGTTCCAGGTGGGATGTATCGGCCTGCTAAAGGCCATCGCCAATTTCGACCCCACCAAATGTGTCCGGTTTTCCACCTACGGCGTACCCATGATCGCCGGGGAGATCCGTCGCTACCTTCGGGACAACAGCCCCATCCGGGTTTCCCGTTCCCTTCGGGACACTGCCTACCGGGTACTGCAATGCAAAGAATCCCTCACCCTTCGCCTGGGGCGGGATCCCAGCCGCAGGGAACTGGCGCAGGAACTTCAAATCCCCGAAGGAGACATCAGCGCCGCTCTGGACGCCATTTGTGCCCCGGTGAGTTTGTACGATCCGGTGTACTCCGACGGTGGAGACCCTCTGACGGTGATGGATCAGCTTCGGGACACCCGGAACACGGAAGAAGGTTGGATGGAGCACATCGCCCTCCAGGAAGGGTTTCGGCGGCTACCCCCCCGGGAACAGGAGATCCTCACCTTGCGGTTTTACGACAGTTGTACCCAAATGGACGTAGCTCGTCAGCTTCACATCTCTCAAGCCCAGGTCTCCCGGCTGGAAAAGGGGGCCATCTGTACCCTGCGCAGCTACGTCTGTCCCCAATAACGCGAAATGGCCGGCACCCTGGATTTGGGTGCCGGCCGTTAGCCGATCAAACTGTTTACTTGGTACCGAAGATCCGGTCGCCAGCATCGCCCAGGCCGGGGATGATGTAACGATCCTCGTTGAGCGCCTCATCACAGGCAGCCATGTAGATATCCACATCGGGATGTGCTTCCTGAACCGCCTGGATGCCCTCAGGGCAGCCGATGATGTTCATCATGATGATATGACGGCAGCCATGCTTCTTCAGGAAATCAATGGCAGCAATGGCAGAGCCACCGGTAGCCAGCATGGGATCCACCACGAACACCTGGCGATTTGCCACATCCTCGGGGAGCTTGCAATAATATTCCACAGGCTTATGGGTCTCGGGATCCCGGTACAGGCCAATGTGGCCGATCTTGGCAGAGGGGATCAGATCCACCATCTTATCCACCATGCCCAGGCCGGCACGAAGGATGGGAACGATGGCCAGCTTCTTGCCTGCCAGCATCTGGCACTTGGCAGTGGCCATGGGGGTCTCCACTTCCACCTCCATGGTGGGCAGATTCCGGGT
>CAZSAZ010000116.1:0-5095 GCA_964604925.1 uncultured Oscillospiraceae bacterium
GTACTGGGGGTCAGTTCGTAGTTGTCCCAGAGCTTGTCGATGATCTGCCGTTCTTCCATCTGGGCGGTCTGCTTCTTATTTTCCAACATGGCACAGGCCCGCTCCATATTCAAAATATCCTTGCTCTTTTCCTGACCCTCCCGTTCCGCCTTGGTCTTGGCTGCCTCGGTGTTTGCCCGAGCTTGAAGGGTTTGGTTCAGCTTGGTCTGGGAAACCTCCGCTTCCTTGCGGTTTTGCTCCTGCCGCCGGAGCAGCGTCTCAATCTCCCCATCCAACCGGAGGGTATCGGCGCTCATCGCCTCCACCACCGACAGCTTCTGCTTCCGATCGCCATCCAGGGCCACAGACAATTGCTTCATATCTTCGATATGTGCCCGGGCTGTGTTTCGTTCTGCCTCCAAAGCAGCCGCTTCGGTTTTCAGTTCTGTCAAGCGCTGGGTCAGCACGTCCGTCTGGTTTGCCACCTGGGACTCCTGCCCTTCCAGAGCCTCCAACGCTCCGGTGGTTTGAGCCAATTCCTGACGGAACACCTGAATCTTGCCGTTCTGCTCTCCCAGACGCTGGCGGTCGTTTTCCACCCGAGTCTGGAGATGCTCCAATTCCCGTCGGGAGGATTCTTCTGCCTCCTGCACCGCTTGCAGCAGGATTTCATACTGCTTTTCCTGCCCCTGAAGGCGAAGCACCTGATCCTCTGCCTGGCGGAGCTGTTCCCGGGCGGTGGTGAGCTGATACTCCACTTCCTGGGTTTGACGCTGTGCTTCCCGGAGTTCATCCTCCGCCTTTTGCCGATCCAGTGCCAGCCCCTGGCTCTGGCGTTCCAGCTTTTCCAGCTCATTGGCACGGGACAAAATACCCGATTCCTTGTTTACCGAGCCGCCGGTCATGGAACCACCCGGGTTCATGATTTGTCCATCCAGGGTCACAATGCGAAACCGGTTCCGGTACTGGCGCGCCATGGCAATAGCGCAGTCGATGTTCTCCACGATCACCGTCCGTCCCAACAGGTTTTCCACAATCCCCCGGTAAATGTTGTCATAACTTACCAACTCCGAGGCAATGCCCACAAATCCACGGCAGGACTCCAATCCTCGCTCCTGCAAGGTTTTACCCTGAATGGAAGATAGGGGCAGAAACGTGGCCCGGCCGCCTCCCGTGCGTTTCAGATATCCAATGGCCGCCTTGCCATCAGCTTCGGTGTCCACCACGATCTGCTGTAGTGCGCCGCCCAGGGCAATCTCCATCGCCACGGTATATTCGTCCTGTGTCCGGATGAGCCGGGACACAGGGCCATGGATATTTTTCAAGCCACCCCGGTCAGCCTCCCGCATCACCTGCTTCACGGATTTCTGATAATTTTCATAGTCCCGCTCCATGGCTCGATACACACGCAATTTGGTGTTGACGCCATCGAGCTGCCCCAGGATTCCCCGGAGTTTGGCGGACACTTTGTCCTGGTGCTCAATCCGGGTTGTTTGCCGCAGAGCATATCCAGAGATGGTATTTTTCGCCTGGGTTGCCTGCTCCTGAGCCTGAGCCAGAGTTCTGCGGCAGGCCTCCAGGGCCAACATTCCGTCCCGTTTCCGGCCATTGCCGGCGCTGATGTCCTCCTGGAGCTGCTCCATCCGATCCTGGCTTTGGCGGATGCTTTCTTCCAAGGCCTTGCCATCTGCCTCCCGTCCAGCAATTTCCGCCGTGAGGGTGGTTTGTTTGGCCCGAAGTTCCAAAAACTGTTTGGTCATACCCTGGGCATTGGCGGTGATGTCCTGCAAGGTCTGCTGCAAGGTTTCCAGTTCCTTGCCAGACTGTTCCAATGCTCCATCGATTTGGCGAATCCGCAAATTGGTCTGGTCGATCTGCGCCAGGATGCCGCCACTACGGCTGGCCTCGTCATTCAGTTCTTCCTGGATCCGGGCAATGTTGGCCCGGTTGTTTTCCACATTCCCCTGGAGCACTGCCATCTGGCCTTCCATCTGCTGATGGGCCGCCTCCAGCATATTCCGCTCCACCCGAACCGTCTCCAATTGTCCGTCCCGGTGGCGCAGTTCCTGCCCCAGCACTTCCGCCTGGTGATACAGGTTGTCCAGGTCATCGTGGGCTTGCTGCAACACCCGAGCGGCATCCGCATAGTCCTCCTCCGCTTTTTTAGCAGCGGCACTGAGCTTATCCAGGGTGTCCAGCCACACGGCCACTTCCACCCCCTGGAGTTCCTGACGAAGTTGGAGATAGTTCTTGGCCTTTTCCGACTGAGCCTTCAACGGCTCGATTTGGAGTTCCAGCTCCTGAACCTTGTCCCCGATGCGCAGCAAATTGTCCTGGGTATGGGCCAGTTTCCGCTCTGTTTCCTCTTTTCGGTGGCGGTATTTGGAAATACCAGCCGCTTCCTCAAAGATCTCCCGGCGGTCGCCGGATTTCAGGGATAGGATTTCATCGATCCGTCCCTGGCCGATGTTGGAATACCCCTCCCGACCCAGGCCGGTATCCATAAACAGCTCGTGGATGTCCTTTAGCCGGGCAGACTGCTTGTTGATGTAGTATTCCGAGTCCCCGGAGCGATAATACCGCCGGGTAACCATAACCTCGTCCGCATCATAAACCAGGCCTCGATCCTGGTTATCCAGGGTCAGCGTGGCCTCCGCAAATCCCACGGCAGAACGCTTTTGGGTACCGCCGAAGATCACGTCCTCCATTTTGGCACCCCGGAGCGTCTTACTGCTCTGTTCGCCCATGACCCAGAGGATGGCGTCGGAAATATTTGATTTGCCGGAGCCGTTGGGCCCCACAATGGCGGTGATGTCGTCACCAAACCGAATCAGAGTTTTGTCCGGGAAGGACTTAAATCCCTGAACCTCCAATGATTTCAGATACACAGCATAACCTCAAAATTCTATAATGAATCAGCTTATTATACTTCCTTTCCAGCCTAATTGCAAGAAATTCTTTCCTTCTTCCCGGAAAAAGGGCACCGATCCAAACCAGGATCGGTGCCCACAACACATTAAGGCTAATTTTGCCCTTGATTTTTTTGGTGACTGAGAATCCAGTATCCCACCACCCCGACTATCGCCCCCAGGGCCCACACCAGGGCTTCCGGCACAACCGTTGACTCAACTGCGGTGGTGACGAAAATCGCTGTGGGGCCGTCGGCCCCTCCAATGACACCCAGACTGTTTCCGGATGCCTGGACGGAACGATTCAACATCATCAGCGCCAGACCTACCAACCCGTGGTAGCTTAGGGCTCCGACACAGATCACTGCCAACGCCAGACACGCCCATCTCCAGGGGCTTTTTTGGTAAACATAGTCGCTCATCTGCTCATTCAGACTACGGGCCACGTCCTTCGGACTTCCCATAGAAGCTCGAATCTGATCTTCCGTCTCGCCGGATTCCATCCGTCCCCGGATGGTACTGGTCAAATCTGCCAGCACCCGGTTTTTCACATCACGAGGCAAATTCAACCGTCTACCAATGGCCTTGATGTATGATTTCATGTTACAAATCCCCCTGTTGCAAAAATTCGTGGACTCCCGTCAGGATCTGCTCCTGGGTCATGGCCTCTTCCTTGGAGGAAAAGACCCGAATTCCCTTCCATGGAACCAGTCGTTCCCGCCAGGTCTGCCCGGTGGAAGGATCCCGTTCTAGCCCACCAAGAATGTGGAACACCGCTCTGTCCCGGGAAAGGTAGTAGACATGATCTTCCTCGAAGGACACATCATCTGTGACTAAAATCCAACCACCCTGACCATCGAAGCCCACCACTTCCGTTCTTGGAATGGTGTAGATCTCCGGCCCCGGATCTTCTCCATACAAAAAGTGGAGGTCCCAGTCCCGTTCCCATTTCTGCGCCTTGGGATGGCCCCGGAGCTCTTCCGGCTCCCGATGCACGGTGGTTCCGACATGAACCACCGTCACTGCCGGATTGGTCACGACCCCCACTGCTTCCTGTTCCTGGGTCACGTCCAGATAAATGGTCTTTCGGTAGAACCCTTCCACCGTTTCGGCAAATTCCTTCCAATACTGTCGCTGGGAAAGCCGTTGCTTCTGCCCCAATTGGGTGGCGGTGTAGATCTTCTTAGGTGCGGAACGCCCCTCTCCGGCCGACCAGGAGGACTGGATCATTCCTTCATCCTCCAATCGGTACAAAATCGGGTAGAGCGTTCCTTCTTTCAACTGGAACATCCCCCCCGAGCGTTCCTTCAACGCCAGAAGCAGGGCATAGCCATAGCTGGGTCTCTGGCAGATAAGCTCCAACACCAGCATTTCCAGCACGCCTTTTTTCAATTGCTGGGCAAAGCGCTGTTCCATGACGTTTCTCCTCTCTATTTAGCTTTACTAAATACATAGTAACACGATTTTTCATAATGTCAAGGGTGAATACCCGCCTTTTCGGAAAATTCGCTCTGAAACACAAAGTGGAGCGTATCCATGCCGATACGCTCCACCTCTTATGTCCATCTATGGGATTGGATGATCCTGCTTAGCTCTGGACGCCAAACTGCTGTTTCAGGGCTTCCCGGGCGGCATCCTGCTCTGCCCGCTTTTTGCTGGTGCCGGAACCCCGGCCCACCACAGTTCCATTGAGGCGCACCTCCACCAAAAACCGCTTATCGTGATCCGGGCCTTCTTCTCCGGTAAGGTGGTAGCTCAGAACTTGATTTTTCTTCTGCTGCACCTTTTCCTGAAGGGCCGTCTTGTAGTCCGTGTTGTGGAATCGCACCACCGGAATGTCACTAAGGACAAACCGATTCACAAAATCCAGGGCTGCGGAATAGCCGCCATCCAGATAGCACGCCGCCAGCACCGACTCCACGCCGTCAGCCAGGATGGAACTGCGGGTTCGTCCTCCGCCCTGTTCTTCACCATGCCCCAGCATCAGGTGATTTCCCAAATGAATTCGGTTGGCAATCACGGCCAGACTCTGCTCGCAGACCATATCTGCCCGCATCCGGGTCAATTCTCCCTCGGGACGATCCGGGAAATTCCGGTACAGGTGTTCCGCCACGATCATACCCAAAATCGAATCTCCCAGGAACTCCAACCGCTCGTTGCTTTTCAGACTGTTATGCCACCGCTCGTTGGCATAGGAGGAATGGGTC
>CAZSAZ010000117.1:0-5091 GCA_964604925.1 uncultured Oscillospiraceae bacterium
GATGTGGAGGTATGTCCTTATGTAAACTATTATACCTTCCGCAGGGAAAGTGGCTCCAACTATCACCAGGTCTCCGGTACAGATTGGTATTATGAAGGAATGTTCTCGGTGGATATGCCCGATTTGAACTTGGGAAATGAGGCAGTTCGCCAGGAAATCTGGCAGATTATGGCTTTCTGGCTGGACAAGGGTGTGGCCGGATTCCGACTGGATGCGGCCAAGGAGTTCTATTCCGGCAACCAAGGTGCCAACGTGGAGGTGCTAAGCTGGATTCAGACAACCGCAACGGAGCTGAAAGAGGATGTGTATTTGGTGGCAGAGGTGTGGGAAAACTTTACCACCATCGCCGGATACTATGAAAGCGGCATCACCAGCATTTTTAACTTCGCCTTTGGCAATTCCAACGGCAAAATCATGGACGTACTGCGAAATGCCGGGAACGATACTAAGGTGCAGAGTTTTGCTACGGCCCTGGAAAAGGCAGACGCAGCCTACAGCCAGGGAAACCCCAACTACATCGATGCCCCCTTCCTGAGCAACCACGATGTGGGACGGATTGCCGGGTTCTGCGGCTATGACCAGGGTAAGACCAAGCTGGCTGCGGCTATGAACCTGTTTATGAGCGGCTCGGCCTTTGTCTACTACGGTGAGGAGATCGGTATGGTCGCCGGAGGCAGCAATGATCCCAGTTTCCGGGCTCCCTTCGTCTGGAACGAAAGCCGGGACGACGGAACCACTCAACCTCCCCCCGAGTGTCATCTCCCGGAAACCTATCCCTTCGGCTCCATGGAGAGCCAGAGAGGGGACGATGCGTCCATCTACAATTACTACCGCCAGGCCATCGCCATTCGCCAGGCCGTGCCTGCCATCTCCCATGGTAAGACCACCTGTGAGGCAGAGTTGAATCAGGGCTGTGTCAGCGCGTTCCGGAAGGATTGGGATGGGGAGCAGTGCCTGATTTTGATGAATATCAGCCCGGAATCTTCCACCGTGGATCTGGGAAGCTATGATGGCTGGATCGTTGGGGCGAGCCTGATGGTGGATGAAACACCGGTGGACGTGACCCAGGGAAGCCTGGCCTTGCCTGGATATGCAGTGGTGGTGCTGATTCCCCAAAGCGAATGTCCTTGAAACATGGGGGAAATGTTCTCACATGATACCTCCCGGAAGGAGAACAACATGAATCTGAATCAATCATCCAAACCAAAGGGACTATCTGGAAATGCCTTGAGAACCTGGGGCTTTTTGTTCCTGCTTCTGGGCATTGCCGGACAGAGCATCATCCAGAACCAGATTTTGGGCATTGGCCATGTATCCCTAGAGGAGCTGGAAGCTGCATGGGATGCAGACAGCTCCATCATGGGTCTTGCCACTTTAGCCCTGGTCTGCCAGGCGTTGCAATGTTGCGCTGCCCCGATTTTTGCCTTTTTGCTGGTGGAGGGCTTTACCCACACCTCGGATTACCACAAGTATTTGCTTCGGGTAACGGGGCTGGCGCTCATCAGCGAGATTCCCTACAATTTGGCTACTGCTGGGACATTGGTGGATGTTTCCAGCCGGAACCCGGTGTTCGGCTTGGCGTTGAGCCTGCTGATGCTGAAATTCTACGCCATGTACCCGGAAAAGTCGGCAAAGCATCTGTTGATTAAAACAGCAGTTTTGCTGGCGGCGCTGGTCTGGACGCTGATGTTGGGTATTTCCGACGGAATTCCGCTGGTGTTGCTGAGCTGGGTGTACTGGGTCTTTCAGAAGAAGCCCAGCATCCGGAACCTGGCAGGATGCGTCATGGCGGCCCTTTGCAGCGTGGTCTACGCCCTGTTTTACATCGTAGCCCCCATGGGAGTTCTGGCTCTGTACACCTACAATGGGGAACCGGGGAACCGGAGCAAAGGGGTGAATTATGCGGCATACCCTGTGATGCTTCTGACCTTGGGCTTGGTGACAAAGTTCCTGTGAATAAGAAAACCACCTCTGTGCAAACTAAAGCCGGAGGTGGTTTTTATGCCGAAAAAAGAGAAAAAGAAGGATTTGACGGAGGTGACCTGGCCGGTGGGGCCGGACGGCACCTTCGGGCCTTCCATTGTAGACCCCCTGGGGATGTACACCGGTACGCCTATGGAACCGTATGAGATTCCGGTTCAGGACGCAGACGATTTGTAACCTCTCCATGAGGCAGGGCGATGCCGCCGGGGACTTCTCCGGCGGCATCGCTTATGATTTGTGGTATTTGGCTCGGGTGGCCAAGCCCCCTCGGATGTGGCGTTCAGACTTGTTTTTCTCCAAAACGAGCCGAACCTGGCGATATAGTTGGGGTGCACAGTGGGGCAAAACCTCCATCAAGTCTTTGTGGACGGTGGATTTGGAAATGCCAAATTGGGCTGCCGCGGAGCGTACGGTGGCTCCGGTCTCGATCAGGTACCCGGCGATTTGACAGGCGCGTGTCCCTTTATCCATGGCCATATCATCCCTCCCTGGCGGTGTCGTGACAAGAAATGGTATGACCGGGAAATGGGTTCTATGCCGCCATTGACACCGGTGAACAAAAATCGTATAATAAAGAAAAACCAATGCCAGGGGAAAGGTGGGACTACGCCATGGAACTCAATCGAAAAAACATCCGCTCTCTGACTCTGGGAGCGATGGGATGTATTGTGCTGTACTGGCTGCTCCATGAGACGGAACGGGTTCGCAGTGTGCTGCGCTGGGGGATGGATTTGGTGGCTCCCTTCTTGGTGGGGGCGTGTATCGCCTTCATCCTCAATGTGCCCATGCGGGCCATTGAAACAGCCATGAACAAGCTGCGCCCGGGACGAAGCAACCGGAGCCTGGCGATTCTGCTTACCTTCGTGGTGATTTTACTGGTGCTGGGCTTTGTGGTGTATCTTCTGATTCCCCAGGTTCAGGAGACCATTCAGGCCATTGGCGACCAATTCCCGGGATTTTTGACCCGGGCAGAAGGGGGCATCCGTCAATTTCTCCGGGACAATCCTCAGGTGGAGACCTGGATTGTGGACAATACGGATTTTGAAAATCTGGACTGGACCAAGTTGGTGCAGCAGGCGGTGGATTTGGCAGGGGAGAGCATTTCAGCTTTCCTGGACAAAGCTGTGAATGCTGTGGGGAATGTCATCAACGGATTGTGGAGTGCCTTTGTCAATTTGGTGTTCTGCCTGTACTGCCTGAGTAACAAGGAACGCCTGGCCCGTCAGGGACGGCGCATCCTCTACTCCTTCATCCCTGAGGCCTGGTCTGATGAGGTCGTCCGGGTGTTGCGGCTGACCAATTCCACCTTTTCCAATTTTCTGTCAGGGCAGTGTATTGAAGTGTGTATTCTCGGCGTGATGTTCGCCGTGACCATGACCTTGTTCCGGATGCCCTATATGCCATTGGTCAGCGTGCTGGTGGCAGTGACCGCCTTTATACCTATTGTGGGTGCCTGGATCGGATGTGTGTTGGGTGCCTTCTTCATTCTGGTCAACGATCCCATGCAGGCGTTGTGGTTCGTGGTGATGTTTGTGGTGCTTCAGCAAATTGAGAACAACCTGGTCTATCCCCGGGTGGTGGGCACGTCTGTGGGACTGCCGTCCATGTGGGTGCTGTTTTCGGTGTCCGTGGGTGGTAAGATTATGGGCGTGGCCGGCATGGTGCTGATGATTCCCATGGTCAGCGTGATCTACGCCCTTCTCCGGGATTTCACCGGAAAGCGTGTGGCCCAGCGGGGCATCCCCTCGGAAAAACTGGTGGAGCAGCCTCCGGAGCTGAAGTCCAAGCTCAAGGAAAAACGGGAAATCAACCGAAAAAAGCGGGAGGCAAAACGGGCAGAGCAACTGGCACAGATGATGCGGGAAAGTTTCCATATTCCCCAACGCCATTCTGACTCCAGCCAATCCCGGGATTCGTCGGACGACACATAAGAAAACACCCTGACATCTTCCACCGGAAGATTGTCAGGGTGTTTTGATTTCGGATGAGAATCGCTTACCGGAGCATCCGCTCCTGAGAAGGGGGGGATCCACAACAGGGCGGTCTTTGCAGCAAAACAGCCGACCGTGTTGATGGATGGACAGCGGCACATGGCGGAGGGATTGCCCATCGTGACAAGGGGGATCTTTAATCTCGTCTGTAAATATCCCGGGTATACACCTTCTGTGCAACATCATCCAGACAGGAATCGTACCGGTTTGCAAGAATAACGGCGCACATTTTCTTAAATTGCGCCAGGTCATTGACAACCTGACTGCCCCAAAAGGTGCTATTGTTTGGCAAGGAGGGCTCATAGATGACCATCGTAGCCCCTTTTTCCTTGATTCTCCGCATGACTTCCTGGATGGAGGAGTGGCGGAAATTATCACTTTCTGTTTTCATGGTCAGGCGATATATACCAATTACGATGTTTTGTTCTTTTGACGCAGATCGTTGCTCCTGCTCGCTGTATACTTCGGCCAGTTCCAGCACCCGATTCGCAATAAAGTCTTTCCTGGTGCGATTGGACTCCACAATGGCGTGGATGAGCCGTTCCGGAACATCACGATAATTTGCAAGGAGTTGCTTTGTATCCTTGGGAAGGCAGTAGCCGCCATAGCCGAAGGAAGGATTGTTATAGTGGGTTCCAATCCGGGGATCCAGGCAAACACCTTCAATGATTTCCTTGGTATTCAACCCCTTACATTCAGCATAGGAGTCCAACTCGTTGAAAAAATCCACACGCAGTGCTAAATAGGTATTCGAAAACAATTTGACCGCTTCTGCCTCGGTGGAACCCATAATCAGCGTATCGATTTCCGGCTTGCGCGCGGCCTCCTGGAGTAACGCAGCAAACTGGTTTGCTGCACCAACGAGACGCTCATTGTGCATATCGGTTCCAACAATAATCCGGCTGGGATAAAGATTATCATACAGAGCCTTGCTCTCTCGCAAAAATTCCGGTGAAAATAGAATGTTCTCACATTGGAATTTCTGACGTACTTTTGCGGTGAAACCAACGGGAACGGTGGACTTGATCACCATGATTGCATCCGGGTTACAGGCAATCACCTGCTCCATGATGCGCTCCACCGCAGAGGTATCAAAGGCGTCTGTTTGACTGTCATA
>CAZSAZ010000118.1:0-4849 GCA_964604925.1 uncultured Oscillospiraceae bacterium
CAGGTGGGTCAAGGCACGGCTCTGACCAAGCTCTTCACCAGCGAAGAAGAGGTTCTGGACGTGGTGGAAAAGGCCATCCTGTTCTACAAAGAAAACGGCCTTCCCGGAGAGCGATTCGCCTCTACCATCCAGCGTCTGGGCTTTGACCAGGTCAACGCCGCTCTTTTAAGTGACGATATTCTGGCCCGGAAAGAGCAGATTCTGGCACGTTAACCATCCCATACACCCGGAGGTGGCCTTCCCCTCCGGGTTTTTCTTTTCCCGCAACCGAAAAAAGGCAGAAAAAAACGCCCCTTTCGGGACGAAAAAAAGAAATGACCCTTGATCGCCAACCGTTGTAATCCGGCTGTTTTGCTGCGACCAAGGGTCATTTCTGTTCACTCTTGGTATCTAACATCTATTGGTTAACCTCTCTTTCTACGGATTCAGACAAGCTGCTCACGTTGCTCCCGATTCATCAAATTCTTGTGACCTTCTTTACGATCACGGCTCTTTAGCGAGTTACTCTTGGATGCTGGAGGATGGATTCAGATTGTCCGTTGGGTGGGTTCCCGGCCTAACATCTTTGGGAACCTTTGGCATTTACCTGTACATCGGTATCACCCTTTCTTGTCTATATCTTATCACAGCTTTGTCCATTTGCAACCCGGAATATCCACCGAAAATTCCTCCCGAAATTGGTGCAAATGGGAGATTCCGTTCCGATTCCCGGAAAAGAAATTGACAATGCATATTTCAGTGTGATATGCTTAATTTATTAGGGCGCATTTGCGTCCCCTTTTTTTGCCCAAAATGTATGAACCCCTCCCAAACATTATGTGGATATTTGGTAGCTTTTTCTTTTCGGTTATCCTTGACAATCATCCGAAATCGTACTATAATGTGGTACGATTTCATACCAAAAGAAGGAGGATGTTATGACCGAACTCAAACGAATCAATCGATTGCTCACAGGAATCGAACGGGTCTTTCACCAGGTTGCTCTGGGAAACCATCTGTCTGACTCTGCTATGCACATTTTATACACCATCTCCTATTTTGGAGAGCCCTGCCCCATTCGGGAGATCGTATCTTCCACCGGCATCAGCAAGCAAACCATCAATTCAGCCCTGCGGAAACTGGAATCCGAAGGGATTTTGTATTTGCAGCACAATGGTGGCCGTGAAAAGCAGATCTGTCTGACTCCCGCCGGTCGGGATCTGGCGGCAAAAACCGGTGGCCGCCTGGCTGCCATCGAAAACGAGATCTTCTCATCCTGGAGCCAGGAGGAATGGGAAACTTATCTCACACTGACTCAACGGTATCTTACCACCCTAGAACAAAAAACAAAGGAGTTCCCCTATGAAACAGAACATTCAGCTTTCTGACCACTTTACCCTCGGTCGTCTGCTGCGCTTCACCTTCCCGTCCATGGTTATGATGATTTTCACCTCCATCTACGGCGTTGTAGACGGCATTTTTGTCTCCAACTTTGCAGGTAAGACCTCCTTCGCTGCCATCAATCTGATCTATCCCTATATCATGATCTTTGGTACCCTGGGCTTTATGATCGGCACCGGCGGCACCGCCCTGGTATCCATGACCCTGGGCACCGGAGACAAGAAAAAGGCCAACGAGACCTTTTCCTTGCTGATTTACACCTGCGCCACCGGCGGCGTAATACTCAGCGTGATCTCCTTGATCTTCCTCCGTCCCGCCGCCCGGCTTCTGGGCGCAGAAGGAGAGATGTTGGAGCAGTGCATCCGCTATGCCCGGATCATCCTCCCCGCCACCACTGCCTATATGCTGCAAAACGCCTTTCAGAGCTTCTGTATCACCGCTGAAAAGCCCAATCTGGGTCTGGCCATCACCGTGGCTGCCGGTGTCACCAACATCGTCCTGGACGGTCTGTTTGTAGGCGTATTCCGCTGGGGCATCGAAGGCGCTGCTGCCGCTACCACCATCAGCCAGTGCGTGGGGGGCATCATTCCCCTCATCTATTTCCTCCTGCCCAACGGCAGCCTGCTGCGCCTAGGCAAAACCAAATTTGACGGCAGTGCCCTGATTCGCACCTGCACCAACGGTTCCTCCGAACTGATGAGTAATCTGTCCATGAGCTTGGTGAGTATGCTCTACAACTTCCAGCTCATGCGCTACGCCGGCGAGGACGGCGTTGCCGCCTATGGCGTGCTCATGTATGTAAATATGATCTTCCTGGCATTGTTTATCGGCTACTCCATTGGCACTGCACCGGTGATCGGCTTCCATTACGGCGCAGACAATCGGGATGAGCTGAAAGGCCTGCTTCGAAAAAGCCTGACCCTCATCTCCTGCTTCGCCGTCTGCATGGCCATCTTTGGAGAGGTGCTGGCCGAACCCCTTTCTTCCATTTTCGTCAGTTATGATCCGGATTTGATGGAGATAACCGTCCGGGGCTTCCGGATCTACTCTCTATCCTTCCTGCTCTGCGGATTCAGTATCTTCGGTTCCTCCTTCTTCACCGCCCTGAACAATGGCTTGATCTCTGCCCTGATTTCCTTTTTGCGGACACTGGTGTTCCAGACCATTTCCGTGCTTGTGCTGCCTGCCCTGCTGGGGTTGGACGGCATTTGGTGGTCCATCGTTGCGGCAGAAGTTGCATCCCTTGTGATAACCGGGGTGTGCCTGGTGAAGAACCGGAACCGGTATCATTACGCATAAAAGGAGCCCTTCATGTTATCCAAATACAACCTTCGTTCTTTTTGCACCATCATCCTGGGCAGTGCCATTTTGTCCTTCGGTCTGTATCAAGTCCACTCCCTGTCCGGGGTCACAGAGGGCGGCGTTCTGGGACTGAACCTGCTGCTGGAACACTGGTTCCACATTTCCCCCTCCATTACCAATTTTGTCATCAACCTGCTTTGCTATGCCATGGGATGGAAACTGCTGGGAAAGGAGTTTTTGCTCCATTCCGCCGTGGCCGCCGGGAGTTTCTCCCTGTTCTACGGATTTTTCGAGCAGTTCGACCATCTTTGGCCCCAGCTGTATGAAATGCCTCTGGTGGCCTCCATCCTTGGAGCTTTGTTTGTGGGTGTGGGTGTGGGACTGTGTGTCCGGGAAAATGCCGCCGTATCCGGCGATGATGCCCTGGCCATGTGCATCCACCACCTCACCGGTGCCCCCCTTCAGCGGATCTACCTCATCAGTGATGTGGTGGTGCTCCTGCTGTCCATCAGTTACATTCCCCTGACTCGTCTGGCCTATTCGTTGCTGACGGTGATCATTTCCGGCCAAATCATTGGTCGGTTCCAGCCCCAGGCGCAGGCTTCTACCGTTCCCGAGCCTGCCGGAGATGGAATACTCCCCAATTTATAACCAACAGCGGCGCCGGGAATCCTTCCCAGCGCCGCCGTATTTTCTCTCTTACAAATCCCAATAGGTCAGCAGTTCCACTTCGTGGTGTTCCAGCCACCGCCGGGTCTCCGGGTTGATGGCCATGGCCACCTCCTGGGCCCGCTGACGGGTGATATAGGAGGATGTAAAAACATATTCATCCACATACCCGGGATGGAGCACCATAAGCATTGCCTCGTCCGGCTCCACCTCCGTCAAAGCCGCTTGTTTCAGACTTTCAAAGGGATCGTAGTCCGGCTTCATGCTGTCCATAGACAATCTTAGCTTGGTGGAACCCAACAAGGTCTTGCCGTCGGAGGTCATCTTCATCCATTCCACGCCATTTCTCTCTGCCACAATGGTCAACGCCTTGAAGAAATTTCCACTGGGGACAGCATGGCCTTCCACGCAGTACGGCTTTTTCCCGGTCATTTCCAGAACCCGCTGATACTGGGCTTCCACCTCCATCACAGCCTCCTCCAGAACCACAAAGTCCTCCTTTGCAGTGCGGTACAGCTCCTTATCCTTAAATTGCCCCGTCTCGTCCACCAGGCTGGGGATCTTGCTGGGGTCCGTCAAGGGCTTGCCCTGGCAGATGTTGGCGTGAACAGTGAAAATCACGTCCTGGCCATCCAACTGGCGTACACCGTGTTCTGCCCACTGCATATTAGCCAGAACGCCCACACACCGGACAATGCCATCTTTTACCGCCCGGGCAATGCCGTAGTTCACCGCCTCGCAGTAGCCCAAATCGTCTGCCCGCACCAAAAGTCGTCTCATTTGTTAGATCCTCCCAACAGTTTTTTCTTTCATTTTAAGGAATTTCCCAGGGATTGTCAACCGAATGGGGATATTTTTCCGTTCCTAGGCTAGATTCTCCTGAAAAACTGGTTAGATATCTAAAAAATAATTGGTTTTTTTGGTCAACTTTTTGGAGTCACCGGATTGTCAGACCGGCGTGTTTATGCTATAATCATATTAGCCACAGTCTTTCCTTTTGAGAGAGGGAGTGTGTACCCTCGGGTACACAAGGCACGAATATTAACACAAATGGAGGAATTCACTATGCCTATGCACATGGGTTTCCGTTGGTACGGCGAGGGCAACGATAAGATCAAGCTCTCTGATATCAAGCAGATCCCCGGCGTGACCAGCATCGTCTGGGCGCTGCACAACAAGATGCCCGGCGAGATTTGGGAAGAGCACGAAATCGCCGAGGTCATGGATCAGCTCCACGCCTACGGTTTCAACGGCGACGTCGTTGAGTCCGTCAACGTCCATGACGACATCAAAATCGGCAAGCCCACCCGGGACGGCCTGATCGAAAACTACAAGCAGTGCATCCGCAATCTGAGCAAATTCGGCGTGAAGGTGATCTGCTATAACTTCATGCCCATCTTCGACTGGACTCGTTCCAACCTGTTCCACGAAGTCGGTGACGGTTCCACCGCCCTGTTCTATGAAAAGGGCATGATCCAGGACGACTACAACGCCATGG
>CAZSAZ010000119.1:0-4776 GCA_964604925.1 uncultured Oscillospiraceae bacterium
GGCTGACCCAAGGCATTGACCACGCGGCCGATGAGTCCCTTGCCCACAGGCACAGAAACAACCCGGCCGGTGCGCTTGACGGTGTCACCTTCCTTGATGCCGCCGTCATCGCCCAAAATAACCACGGAGACGGTTTCTTCATTCAGGTTCTGTGCCATGCCATACTCGCCGTTGGGGAACTCCAGCAGCTCGTTGGACATACACTTGCTCAAACCGGAAACGGTAGCAATGCCGTCACCGACCACAATGACGGTGCCGGTTTCGCTGGTTTCCAGTCGGGATTCGTAGTTCTTGATTTGACTACGAATGATTTTTGTAATTTCTTCAGGTCTTAATTCCATACTGTCCCTGCTTTCTAATCAGAGTACGGTGTTTTTCAGGAGGCTGCGGATCTCCTCCAGCCGATGGCGAATGGTTCCGTCCACCTGCTTTCCGTCGAAGTCCAGACGGACACCGCCAAGGCACTCCGGATCCACACGGCAATGGAGCTCAATGGTCTTGCCGGTGAGGTTGGAGAGCTTATCGGAGAGCTTCCGGCGAAGCTCGTCGGACAGAGGTGCGGCGGTGCATACATCCACCGGCAAAATACCGTTGTCCTCGTTAAAGCGCTGCCGATAGGTTTGGCAGCAGCCGGGAAATTGCCGCAGATACCCCTTTTCTGTGAGAATCTTCAGGAAATTCAACACGTAGGGGTGAACATGATCCCCCAGGGTACTGTCCAGAATCTGACAGCGTTCCTGCTTGGGGACAGAGGGATTGCTCAGCAGCTCCACAAACTTCGGCTCTGCTTCAAAACTTTGAGCCAGAACCGAAAGCTCCTGGCCGATCTGCTGGGACAGTGCTTCCTCCCGGGCAAGCTCATAAAGAGCCTGTCCATATACATTGGCTGCACCTGTCATAACGCATCACCCAGATTGTCGATGAACTGACGGATCAGAGTCTGCTGATCCTGGTCGTTCAGCTGACGCTCCACGACCTTTTCCGCAATGGCCATGGAAATGCCGGAGATCTCATCCTTTGCTTCGTTGAGGGCCTTTTTCTTCTCCAGGGCAATGTCGGCATTGGCCTTGGAGAGAATGGCACTGGCGTCGGCGTTTGCCTGGCGGATGATCTCTTCTTCCCGATGCTGAGCCCGGGCAACGGCCTCTTTTACAATGCGGTCGCCGGTAGCGTGGGCATCATTGAGCTTGGCAGCGTACTCCGCCTGGAGGGTCTGGGCAGATTCCTTGGCCTTCCAGGCATCGGCGTACATTCCGTCAATTTCTTGCTGACGTTCTTCGATCAATTTCATGACCGGGCCGAACAGGTACTTCCGGCCCACCAGAAAAATGGTGATGGTGTTGAGCAGAATGAACAGCGCAGTCCAGGGGTTTACACCCAGAAAATCTTCAAACACTTGCGTTGCTCCTTTCTAATGGATGTGGAAAGGGGCTTACAGAAGAAACAGGATCAGGAAAGCGATGATCAGGGAGTAAATGCCGGTGGTCTCGGTAATGGCGCAGCCCATAATCATATTGGTTCTCAGGTTGCTGACAGCCTCAGGCTGACGAGCCATACCGTCCAGAGCGTGGGAAACGGCGTTGCCTTCACCGATAGCGGGGCCGATTGCGCCAATGCCCATACACAGGCCAGCGCCCAGAGCCTTACCAACGATTGCGATTGCAGATGCTAATTCCATAAAAAGTTCCTCCTAAAGTTGATTTATTATAAATTTTTATGGTTAATGAAGTGATTCCGCCGGAGCCTCTGTGGGCTCGGGGAGGGATCCGGCAATGTAGATCATGGTCAGCAGGGTAAACACATACGCCTGGACAAAGCCGGAGAAAATGTCAAAATAACAGCTGAGCACAGCAGGGATGCCATAGGCCAGGACGGGCACACCGGAGAGAATCCCAGTGGCCTGAAGCAGGCCAAAAAAGCCCAGCACAGCGGAGATGATGCCAAAGACCAGACACACCGTCTTGGACTTTTTCTTCCAATAGAGCAACAAAGCGGCACCGAGAACCAGAAGCACCACACTAACCAGCCAGCCATTTGCGGCGATGACATTCAGCAGTGCCGCAGAGGCCAGGGACAAGGAGGTGTAGATCAGGGAGGTGATGACACCACCGCCAGCCACGTTGCCAAAATGACGGAAAGCCATAGAAATGGGCTGGGCAAATTCCGAGACGATGTTCATGGGGGTCATAACGGCCACAGGTTCGGTAAAACCCTTGAGCCAGCCCAGGAAGCCGTTGTTTTTGATGTTATTGTACCAGATGATGACGCTGACCATCAGAGCCCAGGTCAGGGTACAGCTCAAATCCGCCGTGGAGGACCGGAGGAAACCGGTCAGACCGATCATGGAGCCACAGAAGCTGCTGAGAAAAATGGTGGCGATGAAAGGCGTCCAACTGACGTTGTGGGCACCCATGGATTCGCAGACCATGTTCTGAATCATCAAAACACCCTTTTCCACCAACACCTGGGTGCCGTCGGGACGCTTTTTCAGATTTCGACCCAGCATCACAAAGGCAATGCAAAGAAGGATGGTGACAACGAGGGAAGACACCGTGGTTTGGGTGATGTTGATTCCACCGAAAATGGGAATGGTGAAATAGATAAATGCTCCATCAACGCTCAGATTCATGCTTGGGAACCACCTTTCTTACGGAAAAATTCAGCGATTGTAATGGTCGGACGAACCAGGACCAGGGGAATGACCAGCGCCAGGGGATTCATTTTGCCAAACTTGGCACATACCACCAAAGCGGCGAACAGCAGAATCTGCCGAACCATCAGGGACAAAGAGATGGTGGTTTGGCCACCTTTGATATCTTGAGCGGCAGCTTTGTCTGCGGCGGAACAGGCGGAGAGGGCCATGAAAAAGAAATTGGCCAGGGCGATGACACCACCGCCAGCCACGTTGCCAAAATGACGGAAAGCCATAGAAATGGGCTGGGCAAATTCCGAGACGATGTTCATGGGGGTCATAACGGCCACAGGTTCGGTAAAACCCTTGAGCCAGCCCAGGAAGCCGTTGTTTTTGATGTTATTGTACCAGATGATGACGCTGACCATCAGAGCCCAGGTCAGGGTACAGCTCAAATCCGCCGTGGAGGACCGGAGGAAACCGGTCAGACCGATCATGGAGCCACAGAAGCTGCTGAGAAAAATGGTGGCGATGAAAGGCGTCCAACTGACGTTGTGGGCACCCATGGATTCGCAGACCATGTTCTGAATCATCAAAACACCCTTTTCCACCAACACCTGGGTGCCGTCGGGACGCTTTTTCAGATTTCGACCCAGCATCACAAAGGCAATGCAAAGAAGGATGGTGACAACGAGGGAAGACACCGTGGTTTGGGTGATGTTGATTCCACCGAAAATGGGAATGGTGAAATAGATAAATGCTCCATCAACGCTCAGATTCATGCTTGGGAACCACCTTTCTTACGGAAAAATTCAGCGATTGTAATGGTCGGACGAACCAGGACCAGGGGAATGACCAGCGCCAGGGGATTCATTTTGCCAAACTTGGCACATACCACCAAAGCGGCGAACAGCAGAATCTGCCGAACCATCAGGGACAAAGAGATGGTGGTTTGGCCACCTTTGATATCTTGAGCGGCAGCTTTGTCTGCGGCGGAACAGGCGGAGAGGGCCATGAAAAAGAAATTGGCCAGGGCGATGACACCACCGGCAATGCCGCCGAGTATCACAGCGCGATCCAAATAACCGGCCACATAAAAACACAGCAGCATCAGCGGAACGCCAATCAGCTGTCCAATGAGGATGAAGCCAGTTTCGTGATATACAGTTTTTCGGGAATCCATGTTTTCCTCCAGGGTAGGGTTTTAGACGTGTTCGTTGAAGCTGACAGGAGGAGATGACTCTGGGTCTTTTTCCCGGCGGGACATCCGTTCCATCAGTTCCAGACATTGGCGAAAGCCGGTAACGGCGCAGATAAGGCCTAAGACCAGCCCGGCCCAAACCACCCAGGCTCCAAAACCGAACTGTTCCCTCAGCCATAGACCGCAAAACAGGAAGGCGGCCAGGGGCGCAACAACAGAGATCCCCACCTGAGTCAGCCACACCAGCATATTCAAATCTTTCATGGGCAACTCCTTGGGGCCATCGAACCCCAGGTTAAATTCTTCCCTCGTATTATAGCCGAAAAACCGTCGAGTTTCAAGCATTATTTGTAAACAATTTGGTCAATGTTTTGATAAAGGATTTTTTGTGGAGGAGATTCCTTGTGAAATTTGTACGGAAATGGAAAAGTGTGGGTATTTTCAAAAGATTTCCGAAAAAAGCCTTTTCATTTCCCTGGGGATGTTGTAAAATAGGTATTTAGAAGAGTATACCCTTTGGGGCTCTGCTTCTGCGAAAGAGCCATGGAGGGGGAAAAAGGAACAGACAGCCCCTCTTATTTGGTTGAGTCCAAAGGGGGGAGAACGGAGTTAGATTTGGTGGAACAGGAACTGGAGATTCTACAGGGCGCCGTTGCGGCGGTGGTCTATCAAAATTATGACAATGGTTATGCGGTGCTTCGTCTGGCTGTGGGAGGTCAGACGGTGACGGTGGTTGGCACCATTCCCATGCCGGTTGTGGGGGAACGGTTGATGGTCACGGGAAAATGGAGCAACCACAGCAGTTTTGGCCGTCAGTTTGAGGCGGAATTTTTGGAACGGCTGCTGCCTCAGACCACCGATGAGATTCGGGCCTATTTATCCAGCCGGGCCATTAAAGGCATCGGCCCGGTGATGGCGGCCAGGATCGTGGAGTATTTTGGGG
>CAZSAZ010000120.1:0-4638 GCA_964604925.1 uncultured Oscillospiraceae bacterium
GATCATCGACAAGCTCTGGGACAACTACGAACTGACCCCCAGTACCGCTCCGGAAAAGCGGGGGCAGATCGAAAGCGTTGCCGCCGGAAATCGTCGCATTGGAGAGCTGAAACGGAAAATTGCGGCATTGGGAACCCCCAACTTGGGTGCCATTGAGGAGTATGCTCGGGTCAACGAGCGATACACCTACCTGGCCCAGCAGCGGGATGATGTGCTGACCTCCAAGCGGGAGCTGGAGAGCATCATCCGGAACATCACCACAGAAATGACCGCCATTTTCGTGGAGGAATTCGGAAAGATCGACCACTATTTCGGGCAAACCTTTGAAGAAATGTTTGGCGGCGGTAAGGGACAGCTCATTTTGGAGGATCCCAACGATCCGCTGTCCTGCGGTATTGAAATCCGGGTTCAGCCTCCCGGAAAGCAGGTTAAGACCATTACGCTGCTGTCCGGCGGTGAGAAGGCCTTTGTGGCAACGGCTCTTTACTTTGCCATTTTGAAGGTGCGTCCCACACCGTTTTGCATCCTCGATGAGATCGATGCGGCCCTGGACGACCGAAATGTGGAGCGGTTTGCCAGTTATTTGCACAATTTAAGCCGGAAAACCCAGTTTATTGTCATCACACACCGGCGGGGCACCATGGAGGCCAGCGATGTACTTTACGGTGTCACCATGCAGGAGCAAGGCGTGTCCAAGTTGCTGCGGCTGGATTTGAACCAGATGACGGAATTTTTGGGGATTACGGAATAAGATACGGAAAGGAAAATGACCATGGGATTTTTTGATAAGGTCAAGGAAGGCCTGACTAAAACGAGAAAGGCCATTGCCAGTACCCTAGGCTCGGTGTTCTCCGGATTGACGGAGATCGACGACGATTTTTATGACGAGTTGGAGGAATGTTTGATCCTGGCGGATCTGGGAGTCAACACCTCCACCAAGGCGGTGGAGCGACTGCGCAAGGCCGTGCGGACGCAGAGCCTCACCACCGCCCAGGAAGCCCGGGATGCACTGAAGCAGATTCTGACGGAGATGCTGTCGGTGGGACAGGCGGAGCTGAATCTTTCCACCAAACCCAGCGTGATTTTGGTCATCGGGGTAAACGGCGTGGGAAAGACCACCACCATCGGAAAAATCGCCACTCGGCTGACCCGGCAGGGCAAGAGCGTAACCCTGGTAGCGGGAGATACCTTCCGAGCTGCTGCGGCAGATCAGCTGGAGATTTGGGCGGAGCGTTCCGGTGCCGGGATT
The DNA here is from genome assembly GCA_964604925.1 of uncultured Oscillospiraceae bacterium. Lineage (GTDB taxonomy): Bacteria > Bacillota > Clostridia > Oscillospirales > Oscillospiraceae > Faecousia. The sequence goes on from CAZSAZ010000120.1 coordinate 1,250, forward strand.
GTCCGACAGCATGAAGGGGCAGACCCTGCCAGTGTGGTGTTTGACGGCATCCAGTCGGCCAAGGCCAAGGGGAGCGATGTGATCATCATTGATACCGCCGGACGGCTGCACAACAAGACCAATCTGATGAACGAGCTGAATAAGATCAGCCGGATTGTGGAACGGGAACTGCCCCAGGCAGCCCGGGAAGTGCTGCTGGTGCTGGATGGCACAACGGGGCAGAACGGCCTGATTCAGGCCAAACAGTTTAAGGAGATTGCCGGTGTGACCTCCATTGCCCTGACCAAGCTGGATGGCACCGCCAAAGGCGGCATTGTTATTGCAGTGGCAGACGAGTTGCAGATTTCGGTGAAATTCATTGGCGTGGGAGAACAGGCAGACGACCTGATGCCCTTTGAGGCAAAGCCCTTTGTGGATGCTCTGCTCCAGGAGGTTTGAGAAATGAAGGTTGTTTTGGCAAGCAAGAATCCCCACAAGCTGGTGGAGATTGACGCCATTACCCGGAAGCTGGGCATTGAGCTGGTGCTCCAAAGCCAGTTGGGTGTGGACGTGGATGTGGAAGAAACGGGCACCACCTTTGAGGAAAATTCCTTCCTGAAGGCAGAGGCTGTGATGAAGGCCACCGGGCTGCCTGCACTGGCAGACGATTCCGGTATTGCGGTGGATGCTCTGAATGGCGCGCCGGGGGTTTACTCCGCCCGGTATGGCTTTGACGAAAGCCTGGATGACTGGGGCAGACTCCAGTTGCTGTTGAAAAACATGGAGCAGGTGCCCGATGGTGACCGGCAGGCGAAATTCGTTTGTGTCATCACCATGGTGACACCGGATGGACAGACCGTTCAGGCCCGGGGAGAGATTCACGGAGAGATTCTCCGGGAGCCCCGGGGGGAAAATGGCTTTGGTTACGACCCCATTTTCTACTATCCGCCTCTGGGAATGACCACGGCTCAGATGGCACCGGAACAGAAAAATCAGCTTTCCCATCGGGGAAATGCGTTGCGGGTATTTTATGAGAAGATGAAGGAGGCAGGTTATGCTGACAAGTAAAGAACGTGCAGAGTTGCGGGCAAAGGCCAACGCCCTGGAAACCACCCTGATCGTGGGCAAAGGAGGCGTCAGCGAGGCTTTGATCGTAGATGTGGAAATTCAATTGGACAATCGGGAGCTGGTGAAGGGTAAGGTTCTGGAAACCGCCCTGATGAGCCCCCGGGAGGCATCCGATGCCATTTGTCAGGCCACCGGTGCCGACGGTGTGTCTGTTGTGGGCAACAAGTTTGTAATCTATCGGTTCAGCGAAAAGCTCCAGGCAGAGCGGAACCAGGTGGGACGGGCGAAGCGGAAAGCGGTGCCTGTTTCCAAGGCAAATCCCGTCCGGAAGGGTGCCAAGGCCCGGCGTATGGTGGCCAAGGCCGAGCGGGAACGTCGGAATGAATATTTCCGCCAGCAGGCTATTGACCGTGCCATCGAGCGGGAGCGGGAAAAGCAGTTCCGGAACAACGAGGAATAATACGTCCGCCTGAGGGGGCGTCATCCACAGAGATCAGACAGTTGTGATTATGTTGAACACACCCATCCACGGAGGAATCAAAATGGAACGGATCGGAATCTATGGCGGTACCTTTAATCCGCCTCACATCGGTCATATGCGGGCGGCAGCCCACGCCATTGAAGCGTTAAATCTGGATCGGCTGTTGCTGATCCCCAACGGGGAGCCACCCCACAAGTGCGTGTCAGACCAGATCACACCCTGGCAACGGCTGGAGATGCTCCAGCTTTCTGCCCGGGGAATGGAAAAAGCCCAGGTGTCGTCCATTGAATTGGGACGGGAAGGGAAGAGCTACACCGCCGACACGGTGGCTCAGCTCCGGGAACTGTACCCTCAGGGGGAGCTGATTCTTCTCATGGGAACGGATATGTTTTTGTCCTTCCCGGAATGGTATCAACCCCAGCGAATTCTGGACAATGCGTCTCTGGCGGTGTTCTATCGGGGAGAAAAAAATGAGCAGGCTGCCATTGCTGCCCAAAAGGAACGCCTTGACGCAATGGGGGCGAAGATCACCTTGGTGGCCAATCCGGTGACGGCCATTTCTTCGACGGATCTGCGGCGGATGCTGGTCTTTCGCTGTGCCGGGCCGTTTCTGTGTCCCGGGGTGGAATCCTACATCCGGGAGCAGGGGCTGTATGGAACCGGGATGAGCTACCAAAATCTGTCCATGGAGCAGTTGGAGGAAACGGTGGTATCCCTGCTAAAACCCAACCGGGTGGCTCATGTGCTGGGATGTCGGGATATGGCGGTGGAGTTGGCAAAACAGTATGGTGCCGATGTCACCGATGCGGCCCGGGCAGGGCTTCTCCACGATATCACCAAGGCTCTGGATGGCCCGCTGCAATTGACTTTGTGTGACGAATATGGTATATTGTTGAATAAATTTTCCCAGGAAAATCCCAAAACCCTCCATGCTCTCACCGGTTCGCTGGTGGCAGAACAGGTTTTTGGGGAGAATGAGGCGGTGGTCACGGCCATCCGCTACCACACCACCGGCCGCCCGGAGATGGGGCTTTTGGAAAAGATCATCTACCTAGCAGACTATGTGGAACCAAACCGAGATTTCCCCGGGGTGGAGGAACTGCGCCATTGGGCGTTCCGGGATTTGGATCGGGCCCTGCTGATGGGTCTGGAAAGCGCAAAAGACCACGTCCTGCGCCAGGGACAGACCTTGGCTCAGGGAACGGCGGATGCGGTGAAATTTCTCCGGGAGCAAGGCGCGACCCTTCCTGGGGAAGGATGAATTTAGTCCCGGCATGGACCGGGTGAGAAAGGAAAGATATTATGTTGACTGCTAAAGAGGTGGCATACGAGACCACCAAAGCCCTGGACGCCAAGAAAGGTGTGGGCATCAAGCTGCTGAAAATCGACAAGGTGTCCAGCCTGGCAGATTATTTCATCATCTGCACCGGTACCTCCAGCACCCATGTCAAAACGCTGTGTGATTATGCAGAGTTGACCCTGGAAAACTGCGGAGAGACCATGCTGGGCCGGGAGGGCCACCGGGGCAATACCTGGGAGTTGCTGGACTTTGGTAGTGTGGTGGTTCATGTGTTCACCGACGAAGCCCGGAAGTTCTATGACCTGGAACGTCTGTGGGCAGATGCAGAGAGCATCGACCTGCGGGAGATCATTCCCGAAATGGACAAGGACTAAACCCTTGCCCGAAATCCGTACTTTTCCCATTTTGGAATAAGAGGTGTTGGAAATATGAATTACGATTTTTCGGCTATTGAGGCAAAATGGCACCAATACTGGCAGGAGCATGACACCTTCCACACAGATGTGTGGGATTTCTCCAAGCCCAAGTACTATGTGCTGGATATGTTCCCGTATCCCTCCG
>CAZSAZ010000121.1:0-4609 GCA_964604925.1 uncultured Oscillospiraceae bacterium
CTATCCGCAATCGCATTCAATTGAGCTGCGATTTCCGAGAAATCACAATTCAGATGGATTGTGGTGTACCCGAATTACTGTGGTGGCGTTCCTACGTTGGTGAAGGACTTTTTGCGAAAGGGGAACTTCTCTCTGCCCCAGGGAACGGAAACGATTTTAGTGGTGACCTACGGCAACAATTCCGGAGCATCTGCCGCCATTGCTGAGGGCTATTTCCGGAAGAACGCAGGTAGAGGATTGGATGCCATGTACGGCGTGAAAATGCCAGACAACTGGACACCGGTATTCGATTTGACTGACCAGGCCGCTGTCGCGGAGATCAATCGCCAGGCAGATCGGCAGATCGATGCCATCATCTCCCAGATTCAAGCCGGAGCACGGGGAGATTTTGTCCCAGATCAGTTAGGAGCTTCCATGAAGTTGATCCATCCGCTGATGTATCATGTTCTGCGGAAAACCAGCCATCTCCGTGTGGGCAATGGTTGTGTGGGGTGTGGCCTTTGCGTTCGGCAGTGTCCGGTTGGGGCCATGGAACTCCGAGAGGGACGGCCTGTATGGGTGAAAGACCGGTGCGTCATGTGCCTAGGGTGCCTCCATCGCTGCCCGAAATTTGCCATTCAGTATGACAATACCACCCAAAACCACGGACAATATCTCCATCCGGAGGGAAGCAGTCCTTCATTTTTATAAAACGGCAACAAAACAGAATCACGATGGAATGATCCCTTTGGTAAGATGATTTCAATCAAGAAACCAAAAGGAGGACACAAACCATGGCATTTCCTAAAATCATCAAAGCAGGCGGCGGTGAACGGGGACAGTATATTCTCCGGGACTTCAACGACAATACCGTTCGATTTGTGCTGCACTATCCCGGGAAGTTGGATCCGGAGCGAACCCGTCAGGCGGTTCTGGCGGTGGTGGAGCAGGTGGAAGTGCTCCATGGAACATTCTTCACCGAGGGCATCGGGGCTCACTGGAAGATCAACGAGGATTTGGACGAAAGCTGGTATTTCCTGTATGTAGATGCAGCAGGGGATCCCCGGCCCACGGCCAGATCCATCGCCCTGATGCCAGTATCATCCCAGGATAAGGCTCAGATCCATTGCACCCTGGTTCAGGGAGCGGAAAGTTGTTGCCTGGTGGCGCGAATGAGTCATTTGGTGGTGGACGGTGGAGATGGAAAATATCTCCTGGGAAAAATTGTGGAAGCATATAACGCTTTGACTCAAACCGGCACGACCCAGGGACTCCAGATCAAAAACGGCAGCCGGGCCCCTGAGAAGGTGTATGACACCGTTACCCCGGAAGAACTGAAGAAATTGAAGAAATCCTCCCCCTCTTCCACGGATGTTCGCAGCATTTACCCCTATCCCACCCAGGAGCCGGGACGCAAGCGGATGGTTCTGGCGTCTATTTCCCGGGAGACGATGGATCTGGCCCGGAAAAAGGCAAAGACCCTGGGGGCGTCGGTCAACGACTTGATGATGGCGGCGGCTTATCATGCCTATGGTCAGCTCCAGGGGGTGGATCCTGCCCAGCCCATGAGCATCAATTCCACCATGGACTTGCGTCGTCACTGCCGGGACGGAGAGTCGGAAGGGTTGTGCAATATGTCTGGTTCCTTCCTGACGGTACTGGAGCATGGCATTTCCCAGGATTTTGCCCAGACGTTGTCTTTGGTGGCGGAACAAACGGGGAAGATCAAGGCGGATCCTCTGGCTGGCCTGGAGGGGATGCCCCTGGTTCATAGTCTGGCACGGAATCTGCCCATCGGTCTGCTCGTTGAGTTGATGGGGAAGATCTATGGCTCTGCTCCTGTTGGGATTACCAACTTGGGCAATCTCCGGAGCGTGGACTTTGCCCTGGATGGGGTATGTCCGGTGGATGGGCTGTTTGCTGGGCCGCTGAAAAAGAAGCCTGGAATGCAAATCAGTGTGATTAGTCTGGATGGTGTATGCCGCTTGGCTGTGGCGGTGCAGGGCACCGATGAGGATGTGGTGTTGCTGCAATCCACCCTGGATGCCATGGTGGAACAGATTGCACGATTTGCCACCCAGGATGAATAAAAGAATCCCCCGGCGGTTTGGCCTGATTTGGTGCCAACATCGCCGGGGATTCTGGTTATGTTTGGGTTAGATTGCTGATATAGGGGATTTTTCCTGTTTCCACATCGTCGTAATATCCCTGCTTCCAGTGGATGTATTGGATACTCTCCTGGATGCGTTCCAGCTCTTGCTCCAATTCCTGGAGTTTCCGATCCAGAATGACCCGGCGTTGTGGAATGGTCTGCTGACCTTGGATACACAAGTCGATGTACTCCTTCATTTCCGGGATGCTCATATGGCAGCCCCGGAGACAGTTCAGGCTGTTGATCCAGGCAATGTCGGCTTGGCTGAAAATCCGGCGATTTAGTCCGTCCCGCTTCACATTAGGTACCAGCCCCTGGTTACAGTAGAATTTCAACGTCTCATAAGATAGGCCGGTTTGCTCACAGGCCTGCTTCATGGAAAACATGGAAAAACCTCCCAAAAAACACTTGACCGGTAGCTACTACCGGATGATATACTAGTATCATACCATACAACTGTAAGGAGGTCAATCCATGATTTACAGATCATTCCAAGGGAAGTTCCTGAGCCTGTTGGGGTTTGGCACCATGCGCCTGCCCACATTGGCAGACGGAACCATCGATGCAGAGCAGGTGGACCGGATGACGGATTATGCTATTGCCCATGGCGTGAACTATTTCGACACCGCCTATCCCTACCACGGTGGGGAGTCGGAACGGGTGATTGGTGCGTCCTTGTCCCGTTATCCCCGGGAGACGTATTACCTGGCCACCAAATATCCGGGCCATCAAATTCTTTCCAATGGCTATCATCCGGAGGAGATTTTTGAAGAGCAACTGAAAAAGTGCGGTGTGGAATATTTCGATTTTTATCTGCTGCACAACGTTTACGAAAAATCCATGGAGACCTATCTGGATCCCCGGTGGGGGATTGTGGACTACTTCCGGGAGCAGAAACGATTGGGCCGGATCAAGCATTTGGGGTTTTCCAGCCACGCCGGGGTGGAAGGGCTGAAAACCTTCCTGGACTACTGTGGGGAGGATATGGAGTTTTGTCAGATTCAGTTGAATTATCTGGACTGGACATTGCAGGATGGAAGGGAGAAGTATGATCTTCTGACCAGCTGTGGAATTCCGGTGTGGGTGATGGAGCCGGTTCGGGGCGGTCGTCTGGCCAAGCTCACCAAGGAGCAGGAATCTCGCCTCCGCAGCCTGCGCCCGAAGGAGACGGCACCTGCCTGGTGCTTCCGGTTTTTACAGGGCTTGCCCAATGTGACCATGGTGCTCAGCGGCATGAGCAACCTGACCCAGATGCAGGAAAACATTGAGACCTTCCGGGAGCAAAAACTCTTATCCAATGAAGAACAGGATGTGCTGCTGGATTTGGCAGAGGGGATGAAAAACTCGCTGCCATGTACCGCTTGCCGGTATTGTTGCGATGGTTGTCCCATGGGATTGGATATTCCCAAGCTCATCCGAGTGTACAACGAGCTTCGCTTTGATGCGCAGCTCAATGCGGTGATGCAGGTGGAATTTCTGCCCTCGAAGAAAAAGCCGTCGGCCTGTGTTGCCTGTGGAGCCTGCGCCCAGGTTTGCCCCCAGAACATTGACATCCCCGGGGCATTGAAGAATTTGAGCCAACGCATTGCGTCCCTTCCCAGTTGGGCGGAGATCTGCCGTCAACGGGAGGAAGCAGCGAAAAAAGAATCATAATGGAGGAATACATGATGAAACGGAAGCTTGTTGCATATTTTTCTGCCACCGGTACCACTGCCGCAGTGGCCAAGAATCTGGCGCAGGGAGTGGGAGGGGATCTTTACGAGATCCAGGCGAAACAACCCTATGTTCCGGCGGATCTGGATTGGCACAACGAAAAAGCACGGAGCACCCTGGAGATGAAGGATCCTGCCAGCCGCCCAGGAGTTGTCCATCAGCCGCTAAATGTGGCGGAGTATGATACGGTGTATTTGGGATTTCCCATTTGGTGGTATGTAGCCCCCACCATTGTCAACACCTTCCTGGAGGCCCACGATTGGGCAGGAAAAACCATTGTCTTGTTTGCCACCTCTGGCGGTAGTGGTTTGGGAGAGACCTGCGGGCATCTCGCTTCCAGCTGTCCTGGTGCCACGTTAGTGGAAGGCGGCGTGGTGGAGCCCAATGCCACCGTTGATCAGTTAAAGGCCTGGGCCGAGGTACTGTAACGGATAGGGTTTTTCTGGTCAGGAGAAGAACAACCAGGTGCACATCCGTTGCCTTTTGCGCCAGTGTGGACTAAAACCAGATCGTAAAAAGAAAAATCAAAAAACCGAAAAATAATGCTTGACAAATCCGCGATGGGGTGCTATTATATACAAGAACTCAAGAGTGCAGCGAAACATCGCGGAGTAGAGCAGTTGGCAGCTCGTCGGGCTCATAACCCGGAGGTCGTAGGTTCGAGTCCTGCCTCCGCAACCATAACGTAGCACCGAAAAAGATATCGGTGCCAAAAACCCAGTAACCGCAAGGCTTAATAGTGACAAGTAACTATTTTGTCTTGCA
>CAZSAZ010000122.1:0-4599 GCA_964604925.1 uncultured Oscillospiraceae bacterium
GTGCCCATGGCCGCCCGGGTTGCCAACGTCCAGGGCCAGAAGGCCAACCCCTCCAACTTCCTGCTGATGCACGCCATGGGCCCCAACGTGGCTGGCGTCATCGGCTCCGCCATTGCTGCCGGCTTCATGCTGTCTGTTTTTGGCTAAGATCGAGGGAATATTCATCCATACGGGGAGCAGCCTTTCGGGGCTGCTCCCTTTTTGCGTCCCAATTGCGGAAGGAGATGGGGAGATTTCCAGGAAAAAAAGATAGCATATTGGAAAATCTGTGTTATAATGTTCCATATGGATGCGCTTTGGCGGGGAAGGAGACTGTGATGGGATTTGATGCACTGCTGGGCAATGAACAGCTGAAGGAAAATCTGGTCTCCGCCCGAAGGAAGGGAAGGTTGTCCCATTTCTATCTGATCTCCGGCCCGGAGGGATCCGGACGCCATACCCTGGCGGATCTGCTGGCGGCGGCTATGCTTTGCCAGGAGCCGGATGGCCCCTGCGGTGTTTGCCACAGTTGCCGGAAAGTTCTGGGCCACAGCCACCCGGATTACCAGGTTATCGATGACCCGGAGAAAAAAACGGTTCCGGTGGATCTGATTCGGGAGGCCAGAAGCGATTTATTCATCCGACCCAACGAGGGAGACCGGAAGATCTATCTCTTTCCCCGGGCCCAGGATATGGGCATTCCCGGACAAAATGCCTTGCTGAAGGTGCTGGAAGAACCGCCGGAGTACGGCGTGTTTCTGCTTCTGACGGATCATCCGGAAAAGCTCCTGCCCACCGTCCGTTCCCGGTGCGTGGAGCTGAAACTCCGGGCGTTGCCGGAATCGGTGCTTTTGGAGAAACTCCGTCAGGAATTCCCCCAGGGCACAGAGGAAAGTTTCCGCAGTGCGGCCGTCCGCAGCGGCGGCTACCTGGGACAGGCCCGGAAGCTGATGGAAAGCTCCGGGTTGTCAGAGCATACCTTGCGCTTTGCACAAGCCTATGCTGCCCGGGATGTATATGGCCTGGTAAGTGTCCTGGTTTCCATGGAGAAGTGGAAACGGGACGCCTTGAACACCACCTTGAGTCAGTGGCGGGAACTGCTGGAACTGGCTTTGGTGAGCCGGTCGGGGCTCCCTGCCGGCGGAAAGGAAGCCGGAGTCATTGCCGCAACCCGGAATCCCCGGGAGTTAATGGAGCATTGCAACGTCTTGCAAAAGGCCATGGACTATGCCCAGGGGAATGTCTCCTGCGGCGCAGTGTGCGGATGGCTCAGTTGGGCCTTGCGCTGACCATTCAGGATATCAATCGGCGGAAAAAGCCGAGGAATCGACCCATCATGTAAGGAGAACCAATATGGAAGAAACATTTGTGACCCCTCCGGAACCGGAGGATGTCCCGGAAAAGCCCACCACGGTGGAGGTGGTGGACGTTCAGTTCCGCCCGGGACAGAAGGTTTACTATTTTGACCCTGCCGGAAAAATCATCACCACCGGCACCCATTTGATTATTGAAACCGCTCGGGGGCCGGAATACGGCACCTGCACCGCGGGAAATCACATGATCCCCGAGGGGGACATTGTTCCACCGTTGCGCAGTGTCCTCCGGTTTGCCACGGAGGCTGATGAGCGTCAGGTGGCGGAAATCCGCCAGAAGGAGAAACGGGCATACCAGGTTTGCCTCCAGAAGATCCAGGAGCACGGGCTGGATATGCAGCTGGTCAGTGCGGAATATGCTTTTGACGGCAGTAAGATTCTGTTTTTCTTCACCGCAGATGAGCGGGTGGACTTCCGGGAACTGGTGAAGAATTTGGCTGGAATTTTCCATACCCGAATCGAGCTGAGACAGATTGGCGTCCGGGACAAGGCGAAAATGGTGGGCGGCCTTGGCATCTGCGGCAGACCCTTCTGTTGCAGCCAGTTTTTGGAGGATTTTCAGCCGGTGTCCATCAAAATGGCCAAGACCCAGAATCTGTCTTTGAATCCCACCAAAATCAGCGGAACCTGTGGCCGACTGATGTGCTGCCTGAAATATGAGCAGGAGGCTTACGAAGATCTCATCCGAACCAGTCCAAAAATGGATTCCTTTGTGGATACCCCCGATGGCCGGGGAACCGTGGTGGATGTGAGTCTGTTGCGACAGAATGTAAAGGTGCGCATGGAACAGAACCCTGAGACGGTGGGGTGCTATCACAATTGTGATATTTGCGTGCTGCGTAGTGGCAAGGCAAAGAAAAATGATCCCCCCATTCCGGCAGATCTGGCACCGATTTCCGGCTCCGGGAAGCGCCCGGTGAAAACCCAGGAGGAAAGTGCGCCTCTGTTGGATCCGGTGCGGTTCCGTTATCGGGATGAAAGCGTGGTGGAGGAAAAAACGGCCACTCAGCCAGTGGAGACGAACATTCCCGAGGAAACGGGAGACAATCGGGGGAACAAACGTCGGCGAAAGCCCAGAACGCCCCGGAACATGGAGGAGGGTGGTCAAGAGCCTCGTCCTCAGCGGACAGAGCGGAATGACAAGCCCCGTCCTCCCAGAAAACCCCGCCCGGAGCGGAAGCCTGAGTCGGAGCGAAAGCAGGAGGTTCCCACCGGGGAAGCAGTGACTGGGGAATTGGGAGAGCCCGATCAGCGCAATTACCGCCGGAGACCCAACTACCGCCGCCGGAAGCCCAAGGCACCGGGGGAAGGCGGTCAAGAGGGCTAAAACCCAAAAATCAAACCGGGACGATCCGAAAAGGGTCGTCCCGGTTATGTCATTTAGGATGTTTCTTTGGATTCCTTCTTGGCGATTTTCTAGAAGCTCAGGAAGAATAGCAGACCGAACCCCACAATGCGACACAGGTCGGACAAATTGGGCTGATTCCATACATCCCGTACTGGAAAGCTAACCAGTAGGAGGAAAATACAAAGAATGGACAATGCAAGCTGTGTGGGCTTCTTCATTTGCATCACTCTTTTTCGTTTTCCTTAGGCTTTTTCTGGCATACTGTGGAGATAACAACGTGGATTAGTTCTAGCAGAAGGATCCCGATGACGAGGAGGCGCAGAAGCACACCGGTGCTTTCTTTGTTAAGCCAGAACAGAATCGAACCGGCCAAGAGGAGCAGGAACAAAACGGTGGTCAAGAGGATGCGCCATGACGTCCAATGGAAGGAATTTGCGGTGTTGTTCTTTTCTGGATGTCCCGCTGGGTTTTCGGCATCATCCACAGTGATGACGGCGTATCCAAATTCTCCGATTAGTGTCGCAAAGGCGAGGAAAGCCAGGAGCAATCCGAGGTTATCCCTGTCCCACCGCAGCAGAACCCAACTTGCCAGGAAAAGAATGGTGCGAAGAATACGGAGCATATAGGAATGGGTTTGTTTCATGGTGTCAACCCTTTCATTGTGCGGTGAACCAGATCGATTGGGTTCCGTCGGTATAATTCGTCTGTATGTGCATGATGATTCCGGTTTCTGCCTGAGCAGCGGCTTCTACTTGCCACAAAGCAAGTTAATTTCTTAAACATATGATACCCTCTTTCTAAAACGTAACGTGTGATTGCGTGCCCCGATCGGATATCATCAGCCCATTGGAATCCCCTCATCTCCGTGTGGGTCGATCAAAGGATATGAATTGCTCATCACATCTGAGTGGTGAAAAAAGCAACGAAATGGGTAATATCGATAAAAATCCTACTTATATTTTAATTTCGTTTGGTGATTTTGTCAATCCTCCACAAGGGATTTTTCTTAGAATGGTGTTGACTTCCTGGGACAAATGGATTATCATCATATAGTAAAGAGAATGGGTAGTGTTTGCATTTCGCAAAAGGGCAACCCGCTCTGATTTCCTGGATTCCCCAGGGCTGCGCGGCAGCCCCAAGAAACAAATTCTGGAGGTATCATCAAATGACTGTAATGGAAAGACTGGCGAACTCCATCGTCGTCCCTGTTGTGGTTCTGGACAAGGTGGAGGATGCAATCCCCACTGCCAAGGCCATGGCTGCCGGCGGCGTTGACACCATGGAGATCACCTTCCGCACGGCTTGCGCTCCCGAGTGCATCAAGGCTGTGGCGGACAACTGCCCCGAGGTTCTGGTGGGCGCAGGCACCATCGTGAATCTGGACCAGTGCAAGCTGGCCATCGAGATGGGTGCCAAGTTCATCGTTTCCCCCGGCTTCTCTGACGAGATCGTGGGCTACTGCGTGGAGCATGGCGTTCCTGTGGCTCCTGGCTGCGTCACCCCCACCGAGATCATGGCCGCTCTGCGCCATGGCCTGACCATGGTGAAGTTCTTCCCTGCCAATGTGTATGGCGGTCTGAACGCTCTGAAGAACCTGTCTGCTCCCTTCGCTGGGGTGAAGTTCCTGCCCACCGGCGGCGTGAACAACTCCAACATCAAGGAGTTCATCGACGCACCCTTCATCCACGCTGTGGGTGGCAGCTGGGTCTGCCCCAAGGCAGAAATCGCCGCAGGCAACTGGGAGAAGATTACCCAGCTGTGTATCGATGCCCGCAATGCGGCAAAGGGCCTGTAATCGGCTGATTTTGTACATCATTTCGAAAAAATAGAAAGGAATTGTTCATTATGGCAAAGGTAATTACTTTTGGCGAGCTGATGTTGCGGCTTCAGCCCTTCAAC
>CAZSAZ010000123.1:0-4597 GCA_964604925.1 uncultured Oscillospiraceae bacterium
TGATGCGGGCGGTCAGGATGGCGATCTGAACCTCGGGAGAACCGGTGTCGCCCTCATGGGTAGCGTTCTCCAGGATAACCTGGGTCTTCTTTTCCTTCTGGATCATTGTGTTTTCCACCTTTCAAAAATAGACCCAGCAGCTAAGTAAAGGGTCAGTGGAATCCCCAAAACGGGTTTCTCCCCCAACTGAGCAGCGGGCTGAATATATGCCGGCCGAAGCCAGCTCACCTATAATAACATGAGTCTTTTCAAAAGTAAAGGGAAACTTTCCGGGTTTTCCATCTTTTTTCTCACATTCCGAAGTATTCCCGGGCATGGACGGCATCCAACTGGACTGCCTGTTGCAGTTGCTCCAGGGAATCGAACCGTTGTTCCGGCCGCAGGAAGGTACAAAATTCCAGCGTAATCTCCCGGCCGTATAAATCCCCGAAAAAATCCAGGATCCAGCTTTCCGTCCGAACCTGATGCCCCTCCACCGTGGGTCGGGAGCCCACATTGGTCACAGCCATCCGACTGACGCCGCATATCCCCACCCGGCAGGCATAGACGCCGAATTTGGGGTAGCATACACCGTCAGGCAATTGGATGTTTGCCGTGGGGAATCCCAACTTGTGCCCTAGCTTTCTCCCTGTGACCACACACCCGGTGAGAATGTGACGGTGCCCCAACAGAGCCACCGCCTTCTCCATCTCCCCAGAGGCAATTTTGCTCCGGATCAAGGTGGAGGAAATGACCATTCCATCTTTGCGCTGCTCCGGAACCACCTGGCATCCCAGGCCATGCTCCCGACAGAAGCCTTCCAGCAAAGAGGCCGTTCCGTTCCCCTTCCAGCCGAAGCGGAAATCATAGCCGCACACCAGGCCCACTGCATGGTGCTTCTCCATCAAAAGCCGCAAAAACGCCTTCCACTCCATCTCTTGCATGGATTTGTCAAAGGGGAGCTGAATGACCCGCTCCATACCATAGCTGCATAATAGCCGCACCCGATCTTCCGGGGTATTGATGAGTTCCGGGGGCTGTCCCAGCACCAACTGGTCAGGGTGGCTGGTGAAGGTCAGGGCAACAGGCACCGCCCCCAGCTCCTTCGCCAGATTCCGGCAGGCCGCCAGCAGGGCCTGATGCCCCAGATGCACCCCATCAAAAAAGCCCAAGGCAATGACTTGCTGTTCCATCTGTCACACCTCAAAAAAGCTCTTGACGGTGACACCCTGGCCTTGCTCCACCTGACACAGGGCCAAAAATTCTCCCTGGGGGCTATAGACCCGGTATCGTCCCGGATGAGCCGTTGTGGAAAAGGTGTTTCCGTTGCGAACCCGTCTTGCTCCTTCCTCGTTCAAGGTCAGTGCAGGATGATTGGCAAACATGGTGTCCACCGGACGAAGCAGAGACTCCACTTCCTCCCCGGCTTCCGACCTAGCCAAAAGCTCTTGCAATGGAACCGCCCCCTCCAGGGTGTATTCCCCGGCCTGGATTCTCCGAAGGGCGGCCATACAACCGCCGCACCCCAAAGCCTGGCCGATGTCTTTGCACAGCGTCCGGATATAGGTTCCCTTGGAACAACGAATCCGCAGACGTGCCTCATTTCCCCCACAGCTCAGCAATTCCAACTGGTGGATGGTGATGGGTCGGGGCTGACGCTCCACCTCCCGCCCCTTCCGAGCCAGGTCATACAGCTTTTGTCCGTTGACCTTCAGGGCAGAATACATGGGCGGCACCTGCATAATCTCCCCCCGGAACTGGGGCAACACGGCCTCCAGCTCCTCCCTGGAAACAGTCACATCCTGGCAGGACAGTACCTTGCCGGTGATGTCCTCGGTATCAGTGGTCAGACCAAAGCGCAACGTGGTTTCGTAGGTTTTTTCTGCGTGTTCAAAGAACTCCACCCCTCGGGTGGCTCTTCCTACAAACACCGGCAACACGCCTGCGGCCATGGGATCCAGCGTTCCCCCGTGACCAATCCGCCTGGTTTGGAACACCCGGCGCAGTCTGGAAACCACGTCATTGCTTGTCCAGTCCTGGGGCTTGTCGATGATGATAATTCCGTTCATCAGCCCTTCTCCCAGGCCAGCATGGCCTCCTCCAGGGCCTTGGCTGCCTCTTGCAACGGCAGGCGAATAAACCCTCCCGCTGCACCGGCATGACCGCCGCCGTCAAATTTCTCGCACACTGCGGCGGCATCCCATCCAGGAACCGCCCGCAGGGAGATCTTACATCCCTTCTCGTTTTCCCGAAGTAGCCCTGCCAAACAAACTCCTTCGATGCTTCTGACAAAGCTGGACAAATTGCCCATATCGTCCTCGTCAACGCCAATGCGCTCCTCCACTTCCTTGGGCAGGGCACAAATGGCGATTTTTCCATCAGACAACAGCCGGGTGTTTTCTGCAATCCATCCCTGAAGCCGGAGCTTTGCCAAGGAATTGGTCTCAAAGAGCAACTGATTCCAGTCATACACCTTCACCCCGGCGGCGGCACATTCTGCCGCCGTGTCAAAGGAATGAACGGTGGTATTGGCAAAGCGGAAGCAACCGGTGTCCGTGGCCGTTCCCACATAAATGGCCTCGGCGGTTTTCTCGTCCAGTTCCACTCCCAGTTCATCCAGAATATCCCAGATGATCTCGGCACAGGCGGCAGACTCAGGATCCACCAGATTTCGAGGGGCAAAATCCCGGCCAGAGCCGTGATGGTCGATTCGCAGATCCACCGAATTGCGCAGATAGGCAAAGGCCTTGGGAAGCATCCCATCCTCCGCCACGTCCACTGCCACAATCAAATCCCCGTCCCCAGGTTCCTGGCAGGTCAGCCCCTCCACCAAAGGAGCGTACCGCGGAGTCAGTTCCGGATTTTCCAGAATGTGGGCATCCTTGCCCATGGCCCGCAGACCCCGGCACAGGGCGGCGGCAGAGCCGATGGTATCCCCGTCAGGGCGGCGGTGGGTCAAAATGCAAAAATGGTCATGCTCTTCCAAATAGTCCGCAATTTCAGCTCTCGTCAGATTCTTCATCGTGGTTCTCTCCTGTATCCAGCGAGTTGATCAGGGCCAACATTTTGGCACCATAGGTAATGGAGTCGTCCAGAGACCAGACGATTTCCGGCACACACCGCAGTCGCACATCGCTGCCCAACTGACGGCGAAGATAGCCGGAGGCGGACTTGAGACCCTTCATTGCCTCCTGAGCCCGCTCCTCCTGCAAAATACTCACATAGACCTTGGTATAACGCAGATCCGGGGTGGTCTCCACCCGGGTGATGGAAATCATGGTGTCCGCTACCCGAGGATCCTTCACCGTCCGCAGGCTGGTTGCCAGGGACTTCTGGATCTCGTCGTTGATTCGGATGATTCGATTGGAAGCCATAGTATCCTCCTTTTTGGCTGTCCCGGGTTCTTCCCGGGGAAAAACAAATCCGCCGCACCGCAGTCGCGGTGCGGCGAATACACAGTTATCTCTTCACTTCCTGCATGGTGAAGCACTCAAAGATGTCGCCTTCCTTGATGTCGTTGTACTTCACAACGCTCATGCCGCACTCATAGCCCGCGGTGACTTCCTTCACCGCGTCCTTGAACCGCTGCAACGAGCCAATCTCGCCTTCGTGGATGACGATGTTATCCCGCAGGATCCGCACCTGGGCATCCCGGGTCACCTTGCCGTCCTTGACCATACAACCGGCAATGGTGCCGATGGCGCTGACCTTGTAGGTCATGCGGACTTCGGCGTGGCCGATGACCACTTCCTCATACTGAGGTGCCAGCATACCCTTCATGGCGGCCTCGATCTCGTCGATGGCATCGTAAATCACCCGGTAGAACCGCATATCCACGTTGGCCCGCTGGCCAGAGGCCTGGGCGGCAGCGTCGGGACGGACGTTGAAGCCAACGATGATGGCACCGGCAGTGGAAGCCAGCAGCACGTCAGACTCGTTAATGGCGCCGACGCCTGCATGGATGACCTTCACCCGAACTTCCTCGTTGGAAATCTTCTCCAGAGAAGCCTTCACCGCCTCGGCAGAGCCTTGCACGTCAGCCTTGACAATCAGGTTCAGGGTCTTCATCTCCCCTTCCTGCATCCGGGCGAACAGGTTGTCCAGGGTGACCTTCTGAGCCAACTGGGCAGCAGCATCCTTCTGGGCCTGCTTCCGCTGCTCCACCAGCTCCCGAGCCATACGCTCGTCGGTGACAGCATTGAACTCATCACCAGGGGCAGGAACTTCAGCCAGGCCGGTAATCTCCACAGGAATGGAGGGGCCAGCGGTCTTAACGGTACGACCCTTGTCATTGGTCATCACGCGGACACGGCCCACGGCGGTACCGGCAATGACGATATCGCCCTGCTTCAAGGTGCCGTTTTGCACCAGCAGCGTGGCCACAGGGCCACGGGTCTTGTCCAGACGAGCCTCAATAACAGTACCCTTGGCACGACGGTTGGGGTTGGCCTTCAGCTCCTGCATTTCTGCGGTGAGCAGAACCATCTCCAGCAACTCATCCAGACCCATACCAGTTTTGGCAGAGATGGGCACGATGATAGTATCGCCGCCCCATTCCTCGGGGATCAGGTCGTACTTGGTCAGCTGCTCTTTGATCTTGTCAGGGTTCGCCGTCGGC
>CAZSAZ010000124.1:0-4572 GCA_964604925.1 uncultured Oscillospiraceae bacterium
GGATATTCTTGCCGCAGGCAATGTAGTCCAGGAAAAACAGGGGCTTTGCGCCCACACAGATGATATCGTTGACGCACATGGCCACGGCATCGATGCCGATGGTGTCATGCTTGTCCATCAGGATGGCCAGTTTGACCTTGGTGCCGCAGCCGTCGGTTCCGGAAACTAGAACCGGCTCGTCCATTCCGGTGGGCAGGCCAAAGCAGCCGCCGAACCCTCCCACATCGTCCAGGCAACCTTCGTTGCGGGTTCTGGCGACGTGCTTTTTCATCAACTCCACCGCCCGATATCCGGCGGTGATGTCCACGCCTGCGGCGGCGTAGCTGGCAGAATAGGAATTCTTGTGTTCCATGTTCATACTCCTTCAGGATTATTTTTCATATTTGGGGAAACAGCGCCCCAATAAAACAGCGGCAGCCCTTGCCCCCCGATTTTCGGGGGCAAGGGTTGCATTGATTACAGGCTTAGCCAAAGAACAGACCGTTAAGGGTCATAGGATCGATGTACTTCCCGTCCTTGTACACCCGCATATTGCCGGAGGCAATCTCGTCGATGAGCATCACGTTGCCCTCGGGATCGTAGCCAAACTCGAACTTGATGTCGTACAGATCCAGTCCCTTCTCCTTCAGATCGTCGGCAACAATCTTGGTGATGGCCTGGGTCTGAGCCTTCAGAGAATCATACTGCTGGGCGGTCATCACGCCCAAATCCACCAGACCGTCCTTGGTCACCAGGGGGTCGCCCAAAGCGTCATTCTTAAAGGTGGTCTCCACATAAGCGGGAAGATCCTGGCCTTCGATGCAATACTGGTTATAACGGCGGTAGAAAGAACCCACAGCCTTATACCGGCAGATAACCTCCAGGCCCTTGCCGAACACCTTTGCAGGGAGCACCTCCATGGTGGTATCGTCCAGGTTTGCAGAAACATAGTGGGTCTTGATTCCGGCTGCATTGATCTTTTCAAAGAAATAGATGCTCATCCGCAGGTTCACATCGCCCACGCCTTCGATGGTCAGCCCCACGGCGTTCTCACCGGGATCAAACACACCGTCCTTGCCGGTGCAATCGTCCTTAAACTTCAGCAGACAATTGCCATTGGGCAGTGCATAAACATTCTTGGTTTTACCGGTGTACAGCAGCTTCAGGTTTTCCATAACTTCATAACCTCTTTCTGAAAGTAGAACTATGTATGTTGATTGGGGGATTCACCCCTTAGGGTTACAGATTGAATTCCGCCTCAACGGCAGCATTTTTGTCCAGCACGGTCTGGGTATCCTTCTCACGCTTTTCCGCCAGCTTCCGAGCCAAATCCTCATCGGTTATCGCCAACATTTCCATGGCCAGCAGAGCCGCATTCACCGCACCGCCAATGGCAACGGTTGCTACCGGGATGCCGCTGGGCATTTGCACCGTGGAAAGCAGGGCTTCCATTCCTCCCAGGTTGGAGGAGGTCATGGGGATTCCGATCACCGGCAGGGTGGTATTGGCCGCCACGGCTCCCGCCAGATGGGCCGCCATGCCTGCGGCACAAATCAGCACGCCAAAGCCATTGTCCCGGGCTGCAGCCGTAAACGCCGCCGCCTGAACCGGCGTCCGATGGGCGGAGTAAATGTGTACCTCATAAGGCACATCGAAAGAAGCCAGCGTATCGATGGTCTTTCGAACAACGGGCAGATCCGAATCACTGCCCATGATGATTCCAACTTTTTTCATGAAACCTCCTGAAATCGTAAAAAGGGCGCACCCGTCCGATCAAGACAAGTGCGCCCAGACGGTCGGCATTTTCACAAAAGCTCCAGGTTTCCCGGTGGTACTCCACCTCATTCCGTCAGTCGCCTGAAGCCCAATTCACGGTGCTATTTTATCACACCGAATCCGATTCGTCAAAGTTCTCTTTTGTTTTTATCCGTACAAATTCGCAAAAATGCTCCATCAAAATTCAGCATATTCCACAATCAAAGCCGTGCTTTTCAGAAACGCTCCCGCACCGCTTTGGTTCCGCGGAACAGCACCTCATCCGCACCGCTCCCGATGGCTCCGGCCAAATGGGCATACTCATCTTCTCCACCCTGGACATGGGGCACGGCCCAGGCTCCGGCATCGCTGCCGCAAGCCACCAAGCCACCCATTTCCGCAAAGGTCTTGACGTTGACACAGGCGGTATGATAGATCTCCTCCACCGCCCGCTCGTCAAACCGACCCTTGCCCCGGAGGTTGCCAATGGCGGACAAGGTGGGGCACCAAATCGTGCCGTTTTCCCGCATGGCCGCCATGGCATGGAGGTCAAGGTAGGCCCCATGTTCCACAGAATCTGCTCCGGCACAGGCTGCCGCTTCCACCGTCCGGGCTCCATTGGCGTGGAGCATCACCGCCATGCCCTCCTCATGGGCAATGTGGATCAGTTCTCCAATCTCTGACGGAGGAAGACTTTCTTCGGTGAGCTGGCCAAAATGGTCAAAATCCATCAAACCCGAAATCATCACCTTGATGAAATCCCCACCCCGTCGGCGGTTCTCCCCCACCATCCGGGCGAATCCCTTGAGGTTTTCATATTTCTTGCCAATGAACGCACCGTAATGTCCCGCCCGGCACAGTGGCGCCAGAGGGGTTCGGTAGGTAATACCGTACTCCGGAGCAAGTTCCCTTGCAGCCGCTCCCACACCCCACCGGTCACCTCCGTCCCGGAGATAGGCAAACCCCGCCTGGGCGTAGGCAGATAGTCTCCGGCGGATCAGCTCCCGGTCAGGCTCGACCCGGTGGGCATCAATGGCCCCCCGCCAGTCCCTTCCGTCCAGAAGCATATGGATATGACAGTCAGCTTTCATAAGCCACGCTCTCTTTCCAAAAATCGGTTGTTCCCATCATGGGAAACGGGTCCTTTGGGGGAATCAGCAGAGCTTTGCACCAGCGGGGATTGCGTCATCCAGCATCACCAGATGCAGCTTCTCTTCCCCATTTTCCGTGTGAACGGCAGACAGCAACATACCGCAGGATTCCCGGCTCATCATCTTTCTGGGAGGCAGATTGGTGATAGCCACCAGGGTCTTGCCCACCAGTTCCTCCGGCTTGTAGAATTTGGCGATGCCGGAGAGAATCTGCCGATCGGTTCCGGTGCCATCGTCCAGGGTGAAGCACAACAGCTTGTCACTCTTTTTCACGTTCTTACATTCCTTGACCTTCACGGCCCGGAGATCGGACTTGCAGAAGGTATCGAAATCCACCTGCTCCGTGGCATAGGGCTCAATTTCCACTTGGGGCTGTGCAGGGGCCTTTGCCTTGGCAGCCAGTTCTTCCAAAGCAGTCAGCTCTGTCTCCATGTCGATTCGAGGGAACAACGGCGCACCGGTCAGGGTATTCCAGACACACGCCTGATCATCCCGGACGCTCAGAGCCTCCCAGCTCCGTCCCTGGTCGCAGACCTGGAGCTGATCCAGAATCTTTCCGGCAGAGTCGGGCATGAAGGGGGTGATTAGAATGGCCGCCAGACGCAGACACTCACACAGGTTCTTCAGAACTGTCAACAGACGGGGCATGGTCTGCTCGCTCTTGGCCAGAATCCAGGGCGTGGTCTCATCAATATATTTGTTAGCCCGATCCAGCAGACGGAATACGTCATTCAGACCCACAGAGAACTGGTAAGCCTCCATGTGCTTTTCGTAGTCCTCGATCACCTGGGTGGCCAGTGCCTTCAGTTCCCCGTCCAGTTCTGCGGACTGTCCGCCCTGACCCAGGTTGCCGCCAAAATACTTCTGGCTCATGGCCGTGGTACGGGACACCAGATTGCCCAGAGTGTTGGCCAGGTCGGTGTTGATGGTGGAAATCAAAAGCTCGTTGGTAAAGTTGCCGTCGGAGCCAAAGGGGAAGGTCCGCAGCAGGAAGAACCGCAGGGCATCCACGCCGAACCGCTCGCTAAGCAGATAGGGATCCACCACGTTGCCCCGGGACTTGCTCATCTTCTCGCCATTGAAATTCAGCCAGCCATGGCCATAGACCTTCTTGGGCAGGGGCAGATCCATGCTCATCAGGAATGCAGGCCAATAAATGGCATGGAACCGGACGATCTCCTTTCCCACGAAATGGACATCCGCAGGCCAGAACTCTTTCAAATCGTCGTATTTGTCATTCATATAGCCCAGGGCTGTCATGTAGTTAAACAGCGCATCCAGCCACACATACACTACATGGCCGGGATCAAAGTCCACCGGCACACCCCAGCTGAAGCTGGTACGGGAGACACACAGATCCTGCAAGCCGCCTTCGCAGTCCAGGAAGTTGTTGACCATTTCGTTGACCCGGCTCCTGGGCTCCAAGAAGTCCGTGTTCAGCAGCAAATCCCGTACCCGGTCGGCATACTTGGATGCCCGGAAGAAGTAGGCTTCTTCCTCTGCATCCTTGACTTCCCGGCCGCAGTCAGGGCACTTACCGTCCACCAACTGGCTCTCCGTCCAGAAGGACTCACAGGGGGTACAGTATTTGCCCTTGTAGCTGCCCTTGTAAATATCGCCCTTTTCGTACATGGCCTTAAAAATCTTCTGCACTGCCTCCACATGATAGTCATCGGTGGTGCGGATG
>CAZSAZ010000125.1:0-4561 GCA_964604925.1 uncultured Oscillospiraceae bacterium
CCTCCCAGGTGAACAGCCGGGCATGGCGGGCATTCCGGGCGGGCATGACGCAGTCAAAGAAGTCCACGCCTCGGGCCACAGCCTCAATGATGTTGGTGGGGGTTCCTACGCCCATGAGGTAGCGGGTCTTGCCCTTGGGCATATGAGGCTCCACGGCCTCGATGATGTCATACATTTCCTCGGCGGTTTCTCCCACGGCAAGGCCGCCAATGGCGTATCCCGGCAGATCCAGATCGGCAATGCGTTTCATATGATCCACCCGGATGTCCTTGTAGGTGCCGCCCTGGTTGATTCCCCAAAGCATCTGGTGGGGGTTGACCGTATCAGGCAGGGAATTGAGCCGGGCGTTTTCAGCCTTGCACCGCACCAGCCACCGGTACGTCCGATCCACGCTGTTTTGCACATAGGAACGGGGGGAGGGATTTTCGATGCACTCGTCAAAGGCCATGCAGATGTCACTGCCCAGATGGGACTGGATTTGCATACTTTCCTCCGGACCCATGAAGATCTTGTGACCGTCAATATGTGAGGAGAAGTAGACGCCTTCCTCCTTGATCTTCCGCAGAGAGCTAAGGCTGAACACCTGGAATCCGCCGGAGTCGGTGAGAATGGGGCCGTCCCAGGTCATGAACTTGTGCAGGCCGCCGCACTGGCACACCAGATCGTCACCGGGCCGGAGGTGTAAGTGGTAGGTGTTGCTCAACTCCACCTGGCAGCCGATGTCCTTCAAATCCTTGGCACTGAGGGCACCTTTGATGGCACCCTGGGTGCCGACGTTCATAAACACTGGGGTTTGGACGGTGCCGTGGGCGCAGGTAAATTCACCCCGCCGAGCGGCGCCTTCGGTTTTCTTTAATTCAAACATGATTTACCTCTTTCTGTTTGGATTGAAACGGATGTACATTCGGGAGGATTCTATGGTATCCAGTTGGGTCTCGTAGCTACCCTCACCAATATAGGAAAAACCGCATTTTTCGATGACCCGGCGAGATTGGCGATTCCACTGGAAGTGGGAGCAGAGAAGGTAGTCCCAGTTTAAGGTGGAGAAGCAGTAATCCATTACGGCCTTCACCGCTTCGGGCATCAGCCCCCGGCCCCAATAATCCCGGCTCAGCACATAGCCAATCTCCCGGCCATATCGGTTGCCGGAGACAAACTCAGATCCCCGGGGTTCCAGACCGATGGAACCAATGACATGACCGGTCTGTTTGTCCTCCAAGGCCAGGGTTTTTCGGTGGAAGATGAAGGAATTCAAAATCTGTTGGGACGTTTCCAGAGATTCGTGGGGCTTCCAGCCTGCCATTTGACCCACTCCGTCCGCTTTGGCATAGGCATACAGGTCGGAAAGATCTTCCTGCCTCCAGGGGCGAAGAAACAATCGTGGGGTTTCCAGAAACACAGACGAAACATCAACAGGAGCGTTCAAAACCAATCCTCCTTTCTGACTCATCGAGGAAGTGCATTCAGCGCTCCCTCGTAAAGAATGTTCAGGTTGTTCAATTTCATAAAATCCTCCGGTCGAACCAGCATGGTTCCCTGGGGGAAGCGGCTAATGCCGGAGCGTTGGAGTACCTCTGCCACGAAATGGCTACAGGTGTAGCGGCGGAAGAAGGTCTTTTTCAGGCGGAAATACCGGAGACAAATTCCCAGGTAATCGTATTCATATTCCCGGGCATGACGGCGGAACACCGCCAATTCTTGCTCCAGTGCCTGGAATTGTTCCTGGGTCACGGAGATTTGGAGTACCCGGCATTGGGTTTGGGAAAAATGGGTAAAAAAGGGGCCGTCCCGATTCTCGATCACAAAACCGCCATCCAGGAAGTTGTGGACTTTGCGTCGTCCGAAGCTGTACAATTCCCGGCAATCCGCCGTCAGGGACAGCATGGCATGACAGTAGGGATAGCGGGTCATTTTCCCGATGACCCACCCGGGAAGGGTTCCCGAGTTGGACAGCACCACATAGACATACTGGCCCATGGCAAATTAACCCAGGTACATGGCATCTCCGAAACTGAAGAAACGATAACCTTCCTTCACAGCTTCGGCATAAGCATGGAGCACGTGTTCCCGGCCGGCAAAAGCGGATACCAGCATCACCAGGGTGCTTTCAGGGAGATGGAAATTGGTAATCAATCCATCCATGGCCTTAAACCGGTAGCCGGGGAAAATGAAAATATCCGTCCATTTGCTCTTGGCTTCAAAGGTTCCGTCCTCGTTCACCAGGCTTTCCAGAGTGCGGCAGGAGGTGGTGCCAACACACACGATCCGGCCGCCCCGGGCTTTGGTCTCATTGAGAATATCGGCGGTTTCCTGGGAGATCATGCACAGTTCGGCGTGCATATGGTGCTGGGAAATATGTTCTGCCTTCACCGGCCGGAAGGTTCCCAGACCCACATGAAGGGTCACATAGGCCAGGTTGACGCCCTTGGCCTGAATCTGCTCCAGCAGCTCCTTGGTGAAGTGGAGACCGGCGGTGGGAGCGGCAGCGGAGCCTACCTCCCGGGAGTAAACGGTCTGATACCGTTCCTGGTCTGACAGTTCTTCTTTGATGTAGGGGGGGAGGGGCATCTTGCCCAGGGATTCCAGAACCTCCAGGAAAATCCCCTGGTAGGAGAACTGCACCACCCGGTTTCCATCTTCACCTACATCCACCACGGCAGCGGTGAGTTGGCCGTCTCCAAAGCTCACTTCCTGACCAAGCTGCATTTTCCGGCCAGGCTTGGCCAGACATTCCCAACGGTCGTTTCCCAGATCCCGAAGAAGCAGCAATTCCACGGCACCGCCGGTGGGACGCTTGCCCAGCAGTCGGGCGGGGAGCACTCGGGAGTCATTCATCACCAGGGTGTCGCCGGGGTTGAGGTAGTGGATGATGTCATAAAAATGCCCATGGGTCAGTTCGCCGGTTTCCTTGTTCATGGCCAGCAGACGGGAACTGTCCCGCTGCTGCAACGGGGTTTGGGCAATCAATTCCTCCGGCAAATCATACCAGAAATCGCTGGTCTTAAAATCCGTCATGCCCTGGGGGAATGGGGTATGTTCGTTCAATTCCAATGTCTCCTTTATCCAGGGGATCTCACGCCAATTTGTTCAGAGCTTCCCCAAGTCTTTATCGATTTTATCATTATACCATACCCATCGGGGAAAATCTACATTGATCTGGGGATTTACAGGAAAAAAGGCTGCCTTTCGGGAGACACCTCCTGGAAAGACAGCCTTGAAATGTGAAATTAGCGAGCCTTGGTGGCGATTTCCTGGGAGATCTTGGCCAGGAACTGTTCCATGGTCATGGCGCCCAAATCCTCACCGGAGCGGGTTCGGACGGAGACGGTGCCGTTTTCCATATCCCGATCGCCCACCACCAGCATATAGGGAATCTTCTGCATCTGGGCTTCCCGAATCTTGTAGCCCAGCTTCTCGGAACGGAGATCCACCTCGCTGCGGATGAGCAGATCGTTCATCTGATCGTTCAATCCCTTGGCATATTCGTGGGCCCGGTCGGTGACAGGCAGAACCTTCACCTGGACGGGAGCCAGCCACAAGGGGAAGGCAGCGGCAAAATGCTCGGTGATGACGCCGATGAACCGCTCAATGGAGCCCAGAACCACCCGGTGAATCATCACAGGACGATGCTTCAGACCGTCCTCGCCCACATATTCCAGTTCGAACCGCTCAGGCAGCTGCATATCCAGCTGAATGGTGCCACACTGCCAGGTACGGCCCAGGGAATCGGCCAGATGGAAGTCCAGCTTGGGGCCGTAGAATGCGCCGTCCCCTTCGTTGATGATGTAGCTCTTGCCCATCTCTTCCACAGCCTTCTTCAGGGTCTCGGTGGCAAACTCCCAATCCTTTTCGTCGCCCATGTGATCCTCGGGCATGGTAGAGACCTCAATTTGATAGCTCAGACCAAACACAGAGTAAACTTCATCAAAGAGCTTCACAACGTTCTTAATCTCGTCCTTCATCTGATCCCAGGTCATGAAGATATGGGCATCGTCCTGGGTGAAGCAACGAACCCGGAACAGGCCGTGGAGGGCACCGGACAGCTCATGGCGATGCACCAGACCCAGCTCGCCCACCCGGAGGGGCAGATCCCGGTAAGAGTGGGGCTCGGACTGATACACCAGCATACCACCGGGGCAGTTCATGGGCTTGATGGCAAAGTCCACGTCATCGATGACGGTGGTGTACATATTATTCTTATAGTGTCCCCAGTGACCACTGCGCTCCCAGAGCTGACGGTTCATCATCATGGGGGTGGACACTTCCACGTAGCCGTACTTCTTGTGAACCTGACGCCAGTAGTCGATCAGGGTGTTGCGCAGTACCATGCCCTTGGGCAGGAAGAAGGGGAAGCCGGGAGCTTCGTCCCGGAACATGAAAAGACCCAGCTCCTTGCCGAGCTTCCGGTGATCCCGCTTCTTGGCTTCTTCAATCCGGGTCAGGTAGGCATCCAGCTCGTCTTTGCTGGGGAAGCCGATGCCGTAAATTCTCTGGAGCATCTTCCGGTTGGAGTCGCCCCGCCAGTAAGCACCGCAGGAGTTGAGGAGCTTGAAGCCGTTGC
>CAZSAZ010000126.1:0-4508 GCA_964604925.1 uncultured Oscillospiraceae bacterium
GGCATACGTCACGGCCAAGGACATTTCTCTGGAGTTGCTGCGGCGATTGACCGTGAAAGGCGGCGTAGGGGCCATCATCGAGTGGGGCGGCCCGGGAATCGGGGAACTGTCGGTTCCGGAACGAGCGACTATCACCAACATGGGAACGGAAGTGGGGGCAACTACGTCGATTTTTCCGTCGGATGAAAAGACCCGGGAATTTTTGAAGACCCAGGGACGGGAGGGGGATTTCCAGCCCTTGGTCTCCGACCCGGATGCCCAATATGACCAGGTGATCGACATAAATCTGGAGGAGCTGGAACCTTTGGTTGCCTGCCCCCATAGCCCAGATCGTGTGGTGAAAGTGGCAGATATGCCAGAGTTAAAGGTCGATCAGGTCTGCATTGGATCGTGTACCAATTCCTCGTTGTACGATTTATTGAAAGTGGCAGCCATCCTGCGGGGCAAGACCATAGCTCCCGGGGTCAGCTTGTCCGTCTCTCCCGGCTCACGGCAGGTGTTGACCATGCTGGCGGACTGTGGGGCACTATCGGATTTACTGGCAGCGGGAGCCAGAATTTTGGAATGTGCTTGTGGGCCGTGTATCGGTATGGGCTTTAGCCCCAACTCCGGTGGAGTATCCTTGCGTACCTTCAATCGAAACTTCCTGGGTCGTTCGGGAACCCGGGATGGCCAGGTGTATTTGGTTTCTCCGGAGACGGCGGCGGCTTCTGCCCTGACAGGATATCTTACGGATCCCAGAACCTTGGGCGAACCGTGTACGATTTCCGTGCCGGAGACCTTTCTGGTGAATGATTCGGGGATTTTGCCTCCATTGCCGGAAGAGGAAGGGAAAAACGCTCAGGTTTTTAGGGGCCCCAACATCAAACCTTTCCCCCAGGGCAAGGCCTTTTCTGATGCCCTCACGGCCCAGGTGGTTTTGAAGGTGGGGGACAACATCACCACAGATCATATCATGCCTGCCGGGGCAAAGATTCTGCCCTATCGCTCCAATATTCCCCATATGAGCCAGTTCTGTTTTGAGGTGTGCGATCCGGAGTTCCCCCAGCGGGCCAAAGCGGCAGGGGATGGAATCATTCTGGGAGGAAGCAACTATGGTCAGGGGTCTTCCCGGGAACACGCCGCTCTGGTTCCCATGTATTTGGGAATTCGGTGTGTGATTGCCAAGTCCTTTGCCCGGATCCATGAAGCAAACCTCATCAATGCGGGGATTCTTCCACTGACGCTGGTTCATCCGGAGGATTATGATCGGATTGACCAGGGGAAAACATTGACCTTGACGAATATCGCCCGGGGCATGGAGGAAGGATATCTGGATGTTCGCCAGGAGCAGACCGGCGAAATCTTCCGAGTTCGTTGTACGTTGTCTTGTCGCCAGAGAAAGATCCTTCTGGCAGGAGGATTGCTGAATTATACCAAGGAGGGGGGACGGTAATGGAACCAATTCAACAGGCCTGTGAGGCCTTTCGGATTTTGCTGGAAGAACAGCTTCATCGGCTGGAATCAATGAACGGAGAGAAAAAGGATTATACCACCCAGAGCCAGGTGACCATCGGCATTGTTCCTGGAGACGGCATTGGCCCCATCATCACGGTCCAGGCGGTGCGAGTGTTGGAACATTTGCTCCATCCGCAAATCCAGGAAGGGCGGATCGTTCTGAAGCAGATCCGGGATCTGACGCTGGAACAGCGATTGAAGGAAAAATGCCCCATTCCCCGGGAGGCGATGGATCAAATCAAGTCCTGCGATGTGATCCTCAAAGGCCCCACCGAGACACCTATGGGTGGAAAAATGGAATCGGCCAACGTGGCCATGCGCCGGGAACTGGATTTGTATGCAAACACCCGTCCGGTGTGTATTCCAGAGGAGGGGATTGACTGGATGTTTTTCCGGGAAAACACCGAAGGGGAGTATGTTCTGGGAAGCCGGGGCGTGGAGCTGCCGGGAATGGCGGTGGATTTCAAGGTTACCACGGATCTGGGAACCAGGCGCATTGCCCGGGCGGCTTTCGACTACGCAAGAAACAATGGAAAAACCCACGTGGCCATTGTCACCAAGGCCAATATCATGAAGAAAACCGACGGAAAATTCACCGCCATTGCCCATGAGGTGGCGAAGCAGTACCCGGATATTACGGTGGAGGACTACTATATTGATATTATGACGGCCAACCTGCTGAAAAAGCCCCTTCGGGAGCAATTCCAGGTGGTGCTGCTGCCGAATCTCTATGGCGATATCATCACCGATGAAGCCGCCCAGATTCAGGGAGGGGTGGGCACAGCAGGTTCGGCCAATTTGGGTGACCGCTATGCCATGTTTGAAGCCATCCACGGCTCTGCCCCCCGGATGATTCAAAGGGGGATGGGGGCGTATGCCAATCCCAAGAGCATCCTGAAGGCCACACAAATGCTTTTGGAGCATATTTGCCGCAAGGATGAAGCTCAACGCCTGGAAAAGGCATTGTTCCAGTGTCCCCTGGAGGTTGGCCCGGAGACCGGGGTAACCTGCGAACAGTATACCGACGAATTGATGAAACTGCTGTAAAGATTGCCCCGGAAGGCTCTACATTGGATTCCTTCCGGGGCATCGATTTATGTTCCAATCTTCCGCAGCCAGGCTTTTAGCCGGAACAGCATCAACATGGTCAGACTCAGGCCGCAAAGCCCTGCGGCGGTGCGAATCAGTTCGGGAATGGTCATAGGGCAAGTCCTCCTGGTGAAATTGTAGTTAGTTAGAACTAACTACAAAATATTGTACGCCCTGATTTGGGGGTTGTCAAGAAAAAATTGTACAAAGATACAAGGGAAAAATTGTAAAAATTTTCCTGGTTGGGGGTTGACAAATGCACGGGAAAGGAATATATTATATCCGTGGTTAGGAAGGGCTAATCCGGGGCTTCGGCGGCGGGTTATTCCACCCTAACGACAAATGAGAATTTGAATTAGGTGAGCAATATGACTTTGTTGAATGCACAGGAAGGCCAGGAGTACATCATCCAGCGGATCGAAACGGAAGATGACGAACTCAATGCGTTCCTGTTCTCTCTGGGGTGCTACAGCGGCGAACCCATCACGGTTGTCTCCCGTCGGAGAGGAAGCTGTGTGATTTCCGTGAAAGACGGAAGATATAGCATTGATAATCAGCTGGCCGAGGCCATTGTTGTGTAAGCACAACGACGAAAGACGATCGGCTGATTGTCTTTTAGGGCACTAGTTAGTGATGATTAACCAACAATCCATAACATTCATCCGAAAAAAGTAAGAGGAGGAACCAATTATGAGAATTGCTTTTGCAGGCAATCCCAACAGCGGTAAAACCACCATGTACAATGCGTTGACCGGCCGAAATGAAAAGGTTGGCAACTGGGCGGGCGTTACCATCGACAAGAAGGAAGCCTTGATTAAGAAGGCGTACGCCGGAGATCGGGAGTTGATTGCGGTGGATCTTCCCGGCGCATACTCCATGTCTCCCTTCACCTCGGAAGAGAGCGTCACCAGCTCCTATGTCCGGGGCGAGCATCCTGATGCGATTATCAACATTGTGGATGCAACCAACCTGAGCCGGAGCTTGTTTTTCACCACGCAGTTGCTGGAACTGGGCATCCCTGTGGTGGTTGCCCTGAACAAGGCCGACGTAAACAAGAAGAAGCAGACGAAGATCGACTCTAAGCTCCTGTCGGAGAAGTTGGGTTGTCCTGTGGTGGATACCACTTCCACCACCCATGACGGCCTGGCGCAGGTGGTGAAGGCCGCCGTGGAGCACGCAGACCAGGTGCAGATGGCTCCTTATTCGGAAAGTGACATCGATCTGACCGACAAGAAGGCAGTGGAAGCTGCTGACCGGAAGCGGTTTGAGTTCGTCAACGGAATCGTAGCCAAGGTGGAGACCCGGAAGGTGTTCACCAAGGATAAGAACTTCCAGGATAAGATCGACTCTGTGATTACCCATCCTGTTGCAGGTCTGCCGATTTTTGCCGTGGTGATGTTCCTGGTGTTCCAGATCTCCCAGGCTTGGGTTGGCCCCTTTATTGCCGAGGGTTATAAGTTCGAAAGTGGCCTGGTCATTCCTGGCCTTGTAACCCTGATCGATATGTTTAAGGATTGGGTTGCCGGCCTGCTGGAAGGTGCCAATGCCAATCCCTTCCTCACCGCCCTGCTTACCGAAGGCATCATCGGCGGCGTCAGTGCCGTGGTTGGCTTCCTGCCTCTGGTTATGGTCATGTACTTCCTAATCTCCCTGCTGGAAGATTGCGGTTACATGGCTCGCGCCACGGTGGTTCTGGATCCCATCTTTAAGAAGGTTGGCCTGTCTGGCAAGTCCGTCATTCCCTTCATCATTGGCACCGGTTGTGCCATCCCCGGCGTTATGGCTGCCCGTACCATCCGCAACGAGCGGGAGCGGAACGCCACCGCTATGCTAACCCCCTTTATGCCCTGCGGCGCAAAGCTGCCTGTCATCGCCCTGTTCGCCGGCGCCTTCTTTGAGGATGCCTCCTGGGTGGGTACGCT
>CAZSAZ010000127.1:0-4391 GCA_964604925.1 uncultured Oscillospiraceae bacterium
GTGCACTCCAGAACAACGTCCACGTCCAGCTCGCCCCAGGGCAGCTCAGCAGCGTTAGCCTTGGCATAGATGGTGATCTTCTTGCCATCGACCACGATGTTGTCCTCGCCAGCCTCGACGGTATGGGTACCGAAGGGAGCAGCATATGCGCCCTGGGTGGAGTCATACTTCAGCAGGTGAGCCAGCATCTTGGGGGAGGTCAGATCGTTGATGGCAACGACCTCGAAGCCTTCAGCACCGAACATCTGACGGAATGCCAGACGACCGATACGACCAAAACCGTTAATTGCAACCTTAACAGACATGTTAGATTCCTCCATTAATTGTTCACTGGTTTCCCAGTGGGTGATACTTTTGTTGCCCAGTATTCGATAAATCCCGAGCGATTTCATTATATAGCATGATTGTACAGAAGTAAAGTACAATTTTCAAAAACTTCCCAAAATTTTTCTGATAATTTTTCACAAAAACTTTAGCGCAACCGTTTGCGTTCGCCCTATGTCCCGATCACACAATGACCAAAAATGAGGAAAAATGTTCCAAAATCGCCTCCCGGCTTCCTGGCACACTTCCCTGCTGAAATTCGGCTTTTCCGCCCCCTTTGCCCCCAAGGGCCTGGGTCATGGCCTTGCCAATGGGGCGCAGGTCTGCGTGTCGTCCCATAAAGCAATACCGATAGCCTTCCCCATCTGTGCCGGAAAATACGCCTACGATGCCGCCGCAGGTGTCAGCCACCAGATCTGCCAGGGCTCGCACCAGGGCACTGTCTAAGTTATCCTGGAAGAGCAGCACGTTTCCTTTTCCGGTGCATTGGGCTGCCAGAGCCTGGAATTGCCGTGTCTGCAAATCCCGGATGATTCCCTTTTGTTGACCCAGAAGCCGGTTCATTTCCTCGGCAGCCTGGCCGGTTTCCATGAGTTTGGCGGAAAAAGCCCGGGAAACCAGAAGATTCTGGCGATAATTCTCCGAGAGAAATTCCAGAGCCTTTCGCCCGCACAGCAGCTCCAGGCGGCTCCCTCCCCGGAAGTTAACCACGGACAGCAGCTTGATTAGACCCACCTCTCCCGTACGGGCCACATGAACACCGCAGCAGGCGCAAGTGTCATATCCCGGCACCTGGACAATTCGCACCGGCCAGGGGAGTGCCCGCTTGCTTCGGTAGGTCAGGGTTTGGAGCTTCTCCGGATCCGGCGTCCAGATCTTCAGGGGAATGTCCTTCCAAATGGCTTCGTTAACCTGTTGTTCCAGCTCTCCCAGAGCCTGGGCAGGAACCACCCCGTCAAAATCGATGGTGACCACATCTTCCCCCATGTGAAAGCCCACATTATGCCAGCCCCAGGTTTGATGGATCAGTCCGGAGAGAATGTGTTCTCCCGTGTGTTGCTGCATCCGGTCAAACCGGGCAAGCCAGTTAATTTGCCCGGTGACGGTGCTGCCCACATCCAAAGGCCGGTCGCAAAGATGTATCACCTGGCCCTGTTCTTCCTGGGTATACAACACCTGGGCCGGGCCCAGGGTGCCGGTATCTGCACCTTGGCCACCTCCTTCAGGATAGAAGGCGGTTTGATCTAGGGTTATGGCCCAGCGGCCCTGTTCTTCCTGACAGGAAAGCACCTGGGCGGAGAAGGTATCTAAGTGGCAGTTTTCATAGTAAAGGCGTTTGGTTTCCATACAAGGGACTCCTTTGGTGGTTTTTCTCCATTATACCACATTAAGATGGGTTTTCCACCGATCCTGCAAAAAAAGCCAGCATTTGCCGGAGTAGGGGAGGCGGCAAATGTGGGCAGATTCCTTGCAAAAATCCGGACTTCGTGTTACCATGGATCGGGAGTCCTCATTTCGGGTAGGGCTCTTTTACGCTGGTACGTCCCAACAGGTAATCGACACTGACATTGTAAAAATCCGCCAGTTGAATGAGTACCTCGATGGGATAGTTCAGTACGCCGATCTCATATTGAGAATAGGTATTTTGTTTGACATTGAGGTATTCTGCCACGGCTTTCTGGGTATAGCCGTTGTCAATGCGCAAAGACCGAATATTCTCATACTTCATCATTTCATATCGCATATCATCACCCAGAGAAAATCATAATTATGGGAAATTCAGATATTGCCTTTTATCTGATAATCAGATAAAATAAAAGGGAATCCAGGGGACGATATGGGCCAGTTGGATGAAAAGTACCCTCCGGAACCCATCCGGAGGGCAATGGGATCAGTCCCGAAAATTGAACTTCTCCATGTGCAAACCTGGTCAGAACCACAGGAAAGGGACGACACAAGTTGGTTTGGATTGCACAGGAATGTTACGCCGTTGGAAGGAGGCAATGCCATGCTACAATGGATCCAAGAGGGAGCGGATCGGGTGGAGCAAATCGCAAAAACAGACCGGGAATTTCAGAAATTGGTGACGAGGCTGAACCAGGTGGAGCAGGCCCACACCGCTGTTTTAGAAACGTTGTCGGAACAGGATCGGGAGACGATTCTGGAATACGAGGATTTGATCACAGAGCTGGAATACCAAAAAACCCGGATCGCCTATTACCTGGGAAAAAAGTCTCAATGATATGGTATTGCCCCCTTCGACCCAAAGAGGTCGGAGGGGGCAAGTTCTGTTTTTTGAGGATTACAGGGAGGCGATCAGCTCAGGGGTGATGTTTTCCAACAGAGCCACAACCATTTCCACAGCCGCTTCTAGATCAAAGTAGCTGGAGATGCAGTTGGGAGTGTGGGCGTAGCGCACCGGAATTCCGCAGACAATGGCTGGGGCACCCACCAGGGCGGTCTGGATGGATGCGGCGTTGTTGCCGCCTCCTTCCCGGACGGATTCCTGGACGGGGATGCCCTTCCGGGCGGCCAGATCCAGAGCCCAACGCTGATACCGGGGGGCACACAGGGCGGATACGTCAATGTGGCGGAACATGGGGCCCTTTTTCAGTGCCGTCTGGACGGCGTAGGTCTCGGTGAAGGTGTCGTCGGCGGGACAGCCTTCCATGACAATGGCGATATCCGGATGGATTCGGTGGACGGTGACTTTGGAGTTCCGGGGGCCAAGTTCTTCCTGAGTGGACAAAACAGCCACCACATCGCAGGGAAGTTCTTTCCCTTCCAGCCGCCGAAGCGCCTCTAACAATGCGACACATCCGATGCGGCAGTCAAACCCTTTGCCAAACATGAGATCCCGGTTTTCATCGTAGAAAAAATGGGTATCGGGAACAACGGGTTCGCCCATGCGGACATGAAAATGCTCCACGGCATCGTCATAGCTGGTGGCACCGATGTCGATGACCAGATGGGAAAGATCCTGGGTGGGGTTGGCCTTTTCCGTTGCCGACATGAAATGAACCGGCTTGGCGGCGATGATGCCGGGGAGGTATTCTCCCAGGGCGTTGCGCACCCGAACTTTGGTGCCGGGCAGGGAGGCAACATTCCAACTGCCCAGGGGCAAAAAACGCAGGGTTCCATTGGGTTTGATGGAATGAACGATCAGTCCCACCTCATCGGAGTGGGCATCGAGCATCAAAACCGGCTTGCTTCCGGTGTTTTCCTTCCGGCGAATGTACAGATTCCTGAGGAAATCCTCCTCCATGGGGCCGATGCTTTGGGCGTACCGCCGGGCGACAGACACCACCTCGTCCTCAAATCCCGACGCACCAGGGGCATCGGAAATTTCCCTCATCAAATCAATGACCCGTTGATCCACAGTCATGGTCAAGCCTCCTACTTTTTAATGAGTTGATTGTAACCCGGATGAGGGGGAATGTCAATTCCCGGGCCATAGTTCCGGGGGAAAACGCAGTCGATTCTGTTACAAAAAATTTGCAGATTTCCAATTGATTTTTTTGTATCGATAGTGTATGCTAGAATAGCAAGTTATGGGATACCCTGGTGACGGTTGTCGAAGGATCCGATCTGGGGTATTACTACTATATGAAAGAGGTAACTATCAATGGCACAGATTGATCTGAGCAAGTATGGTATCACCGGTACCACCGAGATCGTCCACAATCCTTCCTACGAAGCACTCTTCGAGGCTGAGATGGACCCCTCCCTGACCGGCTATGAGAAGGGCCAGCTGACCGAGCTGGGCGCCGTCAATGTTATGACCGGCGTTTACACCGGCCGTTCCCCCAAGGACAAGTACATCGTCATGGACGAGAACTCCAAGGACACCGTGTGGTGGACTTCCGATGAGTTCAAGAACGACAACCACCCCATGACCGAGAGCACTTGGTCTGTGGTGAAGGACCTGGCTATGAAGGAGCTGTCCGGCAAGAAGCTGTATGTGGTGGATGCCTTCTGTGGTGCCAACGCTGATACCCGGATGAACGTCCGGTTCATCGTGGAAGTGGCATGGCAGGCTCATTTCATCAAGAATATGTTCATCGTTC
>CAZSAZ010000128.1:0-4328 GCA_964604925.1 uncultured Oscillospiraceae bacterium
CAATCTACATTGCCCTGCTCCGGGCCAAGGCCAAGGACATTGGCATCACCGACATCCGGCAGAAAGGCGGGGAAATCCACTTTACTTTGCTGGATCTGGATTTGGAAGCTCTGAACCGTCTGAGCCAGCAACCAACCTATCTCAAACGCTTGAGTTTCCTGCCCAATGGAAAAGATCCGGTTCTGGTGCTGAAATTGGCCTCCGGCTCTGATTCTCTGAAGCAGGCCAAGAACCTTTTGGAGCAGTACATCCGGGAATGTTCGTAACATTTTGTCATTTCTCGTCATAAATTGTTACCAAATTGATACGGAATATTTCTTGAATTCCCGGTAGGATATGATACTATTATGGAGAAGTTTATCCACCCATGTCGCGCGGCTGTTTTGCCGCTTTGCAGATAAGGAGCGATCATCATAGCCAAGAAAAAGAAGGGCCGTTTTGAGCAGCCCCGTCAAACCGCCGACCGTGAACTGGAGCAGATGTTCCAGGAGGCCACCCAGGCCGCCAACACCCCCGGCGCCCAAAAATCTCACACCCCTCCTGCCATGGCTCAAACCCAGGAGCCAGACTCTTCTGAGCGTGCCAAGCGAAAGAAGATCATGGTCATTTCCCTGGTCACATTGGTGGCGGCGGTGCTTGTTGCCCTGGGCGTCGGAACCTGGTGGTATCTGGACTACACCAAGGACGACGGACTGATTTACAGCAATGTCTACGCCTACGACATCAATTTAGGCGGCATGACCCCCCAGCAGGCCCAGTCCGCTCTGGAACAGGCCATTGTCCAAAGCTATCAAACCAACAATCTCACCGTGGAGTTCCCGGATTCCTCTCTGGTTCTCACCCCCGCCAACACCCAGGTCAAACTGGACGTGGAGGCACTGGTGAACGATGCCTACGCCTACGGCCGCACCGGCAGCCGTTGGGAGCGAACCCGAGCCAAGCTCGCTGCCGCCAGTTCTTCCTACGAGATGGACGTTTTGTCCTATCTGTCCGTCAATGTCAGCTACATTCGACAGGTATTGGAGCAACTGGGACAGACAGCAGAAAGTGCCCTGACCCAGACGGAATTCCTCTTTGAGGGTGAAATCCCCGACCTGAATCGCACCTACGAGGAAGCTACCCAAGACAACACCGTGGAACACATGGTGCTTACCATCACCATGGGAACCTCTTACCGTCATCTGGATGTAGATGCACTGGTGGATCGGATCATCAACGCCTATGTTGCCAACGATTTTTCCCGACTGGAAGTGGCATACGAAGAAACCCTGCCAGAGGAAACGGATTTGGAAGCCCTGTTCCAGGAGCATTGTGTGGAGCCGGTGGATGCCATTTTGAATGAAACCAACTACTCTTTCACCTCCGAAGTTCTTGGTTATGGCTTTGATCTGGAGCAGGTGCAGGAAGCCATGGATCAGGCTCAGGAAGGAGACACCCTGACTTTCCATCTGTCGTTCCTCCCTGCCACCGTCACCACAGAATCCTTGTCCCAGTATCTGTTCCAGGACGTCCTGGCTAAGGTGGACACCGATCACGTCTACAACCCCAACCGTACCACCAACCTGACCCTGGCTTGCCAGGCCATCAACGGTTATATCATCCGCCCCGGCGAGACCTTCTCCTTCAACAAGGTGGTGGGCGAACGAACCTCTGAAAAGGGATACAAGGGTGCTGCGGTCTATGTGGGAGAAGAAACCGCCGACCAGGTTGGCGGTGGCATTTGCCAGGTTGCCTCCACCATTTACTATGCTGCGCTGCAAGCCGATCTTCAGATTGTGGAGCGTTCCGAGCATCGATATCTGGTGGATTATGTCCCCCCCGGAATGGATGCCACCATCTATTGGGGCTCCCTGGACTTCAAGTTCAAGAACAACACGGATTATCCCATCCGCATCGATGCCAGCGTCTCCGGCGGTCAGGTTCACATCCAGTTGGTGGGCACCAACACCCATCCCGATTACTATATCGTCATGAAGTATGAGACCGTCTCCGGCCCCAACTATGGTCAAGAGAAAT
The DNA here is from genome assembly GCA_964604925.1 of uncultured Oscillospiraceae bacterium. GTDB lineage: Bacteria > Bacillota > Clostridia > Oscillospirales > Oscillospiraceae > Faecousia. The sequence goes on from CAZSAZ010000128.1 coordinate 2,017, forward strand.
ATAAGGTCTTTACCAAGGAGCAGGCCTCTGCCAAGGGATACTACGATGGATATGTGATTCAGACTGCCTATGCCGGACGGACGGTGAAAACCTACCGTTGCAAGTACGATTCTGCCACCGGTCAGCAGATTTCCAGCTCCCTGGAAGCTACTTCCACCTTCCAGAAGCGGGATCGGATCATCTGTATCATTGGCGATCCCACCGCTCCTACGGATGCCAGTGGCAAGCCTATCGAGACCACCACAGAGCCTACCACTGCCCCCTCCACGGAAGCTCCCACTACAGCTCCGACCACTGAGCCCACTACCGAGGCTACAACGGAACCCTCCACGCAACCCACAACTGAGCCTTCCACCGAAGCTCCCACCACGGAGCCTGCCCCGGAACCCACTGAACAGCCGACTACAGAATCTCCCAGTGAAGAAGGCTAAGCCCATAATATGTCATCGGGAGTGACCTGTCCAAACAGGTCACTCCCGATTTTCTATGCAAATCGCGGGGATCGTACGCCCCATGCACTCCCTCAAAACAAAAAAATCCCGGAGGATGGTACCCAAATATACCCCTCCGGGATTTTTTTACTTGGCCTCGTTGAGTTTCCGGGCACTGGTTCTGCCCTCGGGGCGAATCTCGCCCACCGCGGTCAGAGATATCTTGGTCAGGGTGGGGCCCACCAGCTCATACACCAGCACAGCAAACAGCACCACGTTCCGAGCCAAGGCTCCATCGGGAAGGTTGGCAGCGGTAATGGCCATACCCAGTGCAACGCCGGCCTGGGGCAGGAGGGTAATTCCCAAATGCTGGGTAATAGGCTTGGACTGGGCCGTCATGACACAACTGGCGGCAGCACCGAAATACTTACCGGCAGACCGAGCCAGGATGTAAATCACGCCCACGGCAATGGTCACCGGGTTGGCCAGAATCTCCAGATCCAGCTCTGCACCGGAAATGACGAAGAACAGCACGTTCACCGGGGTAGTCCAACCATCCACACGAGCCATCAATTCCTCACTGGTGTCGCAGACATTGCAGAAAATTGTTCCAGTCATCATACACACCAGAAGCAGGGAAAATCCGCAGTGGATTCCTCCCACCTGGAATTCCAGCATACTCAATCCCACCGTGAGCAGCACAAAGGCCACAGAGATGGTCATGCGCTTACTCCGGGAATGGAAAAATTGCTCCACCCAATTCAGCAGCAGACCCATTCCGGCACCCAAACCCAGGGACAAAACAATCTCCACAATGGGCTCCACCACCACAGCCAGGACGCTCACTTGTCCCAGGGATAGAGCCGTGGCAACGCCATAGGACACCGAGAACAGCACCAAACCCACGGCATCGTCAATGGCCACCACCAACAGCAGCAACCGGGTCAGAGGGCCGTCGGCTTTATACTGCCGCACCACCATCAGCGTGGCCGCAGGAGCCGTAGCCGATGCAATGGCACCCAGGGTAATGGCGCAGGGGATGGAGATCATCTCCGGGAAGCAGAAATGCAAGGCAACCAGCACCACATCCACCAGAGCCGTAGTAATCACCGCCTGCAAAATGCCAATGGTGATGGCCTTTGCACCGGTGGCCTTCAGCTGGCTCATCCGGAACTCATTTCCAATGGTGAAGGCAATGAATCCCAGAGCCGTCTGGGTGATGATGCTCAAGCCCTCTACTTCTTCCATCGTACGGAAGCCCAGGCCAGGAATCCCCAGTCTACCCAGGCAGAAGGGCCCCAACAGGAGGCCTGCCACAAGATAAGCCGTCACGGCGGGCAAGGACACTTTCTTTGCCACCCGGGACAACATCAGGCCGCCGACCAATGCGACAGCCAGACAAATGAGATAAGTTTCCAATGTAATTCGCCTCAATTATTCGTAAAATAGAGCCAATCCGGTTTTCAGATTTGACCCGGGGGTATCATAGCACCAGAACCTTCCCACCGCAAGGGGTAGACTACACAAATTTAGAGGAAAAAAAGGATTGTTTTTCTCCATTATTCCTCCACCGAAGCGGAATCCCCATCGGAACAAAAAAACACCCCTTGGGTGGTTTCTCGATATGGTGAAACGCAGCAAAAAGAAAAAGCCGCATACGCGACTTTTCTTATTGGTGGAGCCGAGGGGAATCGAACCCCTGTCCGAAAGCAACTTGACAAGACCTTCTCCGGGTGCAGTTTGTTATTTCCATTCCCTTTGCCAAGCGAGAACAAACACCCTCATGGCATTGGTAGCTTCATAATGCATGGTACACGCAAAGCTTTGTGTACGCACGGTCTCCACTCAAATCACACCCGAGCCCGGTTCGTGGACCTCCCG
>CAZSAZ010000129.1:0-4062 GCA_964604925.1 uncultured Oscillospiraceae bacterium
CACCGTCGAGTATGTCTACGGCAACCAGTTCTATGGCGATGCTGATATCACCGCTGTGATGGACACCTGGTATGGCGAGAAGGGCGTTGAGGCTGTCTTTTCTTGCGGCGGCGGCATCATCACCTCTGCTGCTGAGGCCGCCGGCAAGGTCGGTGGCAAGGTGATCGGCGTTGACGTTGACCAGAGCAAGACTGTGGATCCCACCTACGGCGAGGGCATGACCATCACCTCTGCCATGAAGGGTCTGGCTCCCACTGTGAAGGATACCCTGGAAGATGTGATCGTCAACGGCAATTGGGACAACTACGGTGGCAAGGTTTCCACTCTGGGTCTGGTCTCTGCTGACCCTGAGGCAAACTATGTCCAGTTGCCCATGGAGAGCACTCAGTTTGGTGAGGGCTTCACCCAGGAGGATTATGCTGCTCTGGTTGAGGCAATGTTCAATGGCACCGTCGTGGTTTCCAATGATTCCAATGCAGATGTGCTGCCCACCACCCAGGTGGTTGTGAACCTGTATCCCAACATCAAGTAAACTCTCATATTTCCTGAGGACAGGCCTTTGGCCTGTCCTCTTTTTGCGTTTTCCACCTGGGAAAGGTTCGATCCATGCGAATTTTTCCCTGCTCTGGGAAAAAGTTACTTAGGATGTCGGAAAAAAGAGAAAAATATTTTGCAAATTTGACAAAGCCATGATATACTAGGGAAGAATACAGGGGCCGCCGAAACACCTGTGTTTCTGCTGCGGCCTAAGGAGGTTAGGCAATTGGAAAATTATGCAGTTGAAATGCTGCACATTACCAAGCGGTTCCCGGGAATCATTGCCAACGACGACATCACCATCCAGTTGAAAAAGGGCGAAATTCATGCTCTACTTGGAGAAAATGGCGCCGGTAAGTCTACGTTGATGAGCGTTCTGTTCGGCCTGTATCAGCCGGAGGAAGGCGAGATCCGCATGGACGGCAAAAAAGTGGAAATTCGCAACCCCAACGATGCCAACGATTTGGGCATCGGCATGGTGCATCAGCATTTCAAGCTCGTGGAGTGCTTCAGTGTTCTGGACAACATCATCCTTGGGGTGGAGCCGGTGAAGCATGGGTTCCTGAACAAGAGTGAAGCCCGGGCAAAGGTGGAGGAAATCTCCAATCGTTATGGCCTCCAGGTGGACCTGGATGCAAAGATCGAGGATATTACCGTGGGTATGCAGCAGCGTACCGAGATCTTGAAGATGCTCTACCGGGAAAATGATATCCTGATCTTTGACGAGCCCACCGCTGTGTTGACCCCCCAGGAAATTACGGAATTGATGCAGATTATGCACAATCTGGCTTCCGAGGGCAAAAGCATCCTGTTTATCTCCCATAAGCTGGCAGAGATCATGGAAGTGGCTGACCGGTGCAGTGTCCTGCGGAAGGGCAAGTACATCGGAACCGTCAATACCAAGGACGTAACCCCGGAGGAACTTAGCCGCATGATGGTTGGCCGGGACGTGAAGGCCAAGGTGGATAAAAACGATGCACACCCCGGAGATGTGGTCTTGGATGTGGAACATATGTCCGTGGTGTCCAAGCGTAACAAAAAGAATGCCGTCAATGATGTGTCCTTCCAGGTGCATCAGGGAGAGATCGTGTGTATTGCCGGTATTGATGGCAACGGCCAGACGGAACTGGTGTATGGTCTGTCGGGTTTGGAGCCTTTGAGTGGGGGAAGCATTTCCCTGTGTGGCACGGATATTTCCAAAGCATCCATCCGGAAGCGCAGCACCCTGGGCTTGAGCCACATCCCCGAGGATCGCCATAAGCATGGCTTGGTGCTGGACTATTCTTTGGAGGACAACATGGTGCTCCAGCGGTATTTTGAGCCAGAGTTTACCTCTCCTTTGGGTTTCTTGAAGCGGAAGAATATCCGGGCCTACGCTGATCGGCTTATTGAGGAATATGACGTTCGTTCCGGACAGGGTGCCGTGACCCGGGCTCGTTCCATGTCCGGTGGCAACCAGCAGAAGGCCATTATTGCCCGGGAAATTGACCGGAATCCGGAACTGCTGATTGCGGTTCAGCCCACCCGTGGTTTGGATGTGGGTGCCATCGAGCACATCCACAAGCAGTTGGTTGCCCAGCGCGATGCAGGCAAAGGCGTGCTTCTGGTGTCGTTGGAGCTGGACGAAGTGATGAATGTATCCGACCGGATCCTTGTGATGTACGAAGGCGAGATTGTGGGAGAATTTGATCCCAAGACGGTCACGGTGGAAGAACTGGGATTGTACATGGCCGGTGCAAAACGGGAGGGGAAAGCATGAAAAAGAATCATCTGCTGAAAAACGGCGGCGTGCAGTCCCTGCTTGCTTCGCTGATGTGTATCCTCGGTGGCGTTTTGGTGGGCTACATTGCTCTTCTGATTATTAATCCCACCGGTGCCGGAAAAGCCATTTTGACGGTGCTCCAAAACTTTTTGTACTACCCCAGTGAGGTTGCCCAGCGGAAGTATTTTGGCAACACGCTGGTCAAGACAGCACCGTTGGTGATGTGTTCGTTGAGCGTGCTGTTTGCCAACAAGGCAGGCCTGTTTAACATCGGCGCCGCCGGACAGTATGTGGTGGGCGCAGGTGCGTGCCTGTATTTGGCTCTGGCTCTGAAACTGCCCTGGTGGGCGTGCCTGTTGGGTGCCGTTTTGGCAGGTGCCATTCTGGGTGCCCTGTCTGGCCTGCTGAAAACCGTGTTCAATGTCAATGAGGTTATCTCCTGCATTATGTTCAACTGGATCAGCCTGTATGGCGTCAACATCTTGTTGGCCAATGTGAAGGAATCCACCTCTCCTTATACCTTGCGCCTGAACGAGGTGAATCCCTCTGCACTGCTGCCCAGCCTGGGTTTGGGCAAATTCTTCAGCAACAACAACTATGTCACCATCGCCATTCCGATGTGTCTGGTGATTGCCGTGCTGATTTGGGTGTTGCTGGAAAAGACCAAGCTGGGTTATGAACTGAAGGCCACAGGTAACAACAAACACGCTGCAAAGTATGCCGGTATGAAGGAAAATCGGAATGTCATTCTGACAATGGCCATTGCCGGTGGCCTTGCCGGTATGGCCGCAGCATTGCTGTACCTGACGGGCTATGAACAGTGGTCCTGCTCCCAGTCCAGCGTTCCTGGCATGGGCTTCAACGGCATTGCCGCGGCCTATCTGGGTGGATTGAACCCCATTGGCTCCGTGTTCTCCTCCTATTTCATTCAGCATATCACGGCCGGTGGTGCCTATGTGGACAAGTCCATGTATTGCCCCCAGGTCTCTGACTTTATTGCGGCGTTGATTATCTATCTGTGTGGATTTGTTCTGTTTATGAAGCAATCCATGAATCGTGCCATTGCCAAGAAGGAAGAAAAGGCTCTGGCTCATAAAGACAAGGAAAAAGGAGGTAACGCATAATGCTGCTTCTGTTACAGTATACGCTGATTTTTGCCTCCGTGCTGATGCTGGTAGCGTTGGGTGGCTGCTTCTCGGAACATTCCGGTGTGATTAACATCGGTCTGGAGGGTATCATGGTCATCGGTTCCCTGGGTGGTGCGTTGATGATGCGGTATTTGCCGGCGGACACGTCTGCATTTGTGATGATTGTGATGTCTCTGCTGGCTGCCATGGTGGCAGGTGCATTGTACTCGCTGCTGTTGGCAGTGGCTGCCATCAACTTCAACGCCGACCAGACCATCGTTGGTACTGCCATGAATATGCTGGGAACTGCCGCTGCTACGGTGATTGTGAAGGCAATCAACACCGCTGCCGATCCCAACAATGTGTCTGCTACCATTCAGTATGTGGAGCAGAAGAAAGCCTTCTATGTCAGCATCAATGGTTTCGAGTTTAGCTGGTTTACGGTGGTTGCCGTCGTTCTTTTGATTGTCAGCCATGTGGTGCTGTACAAGACCCGGTTTGGCTTGCGGCTGTGCGCCTGTGGCGAGCATCCCCAGGCGGCCGACTCTGTGGGCATCAATGTCTACAAAATGCGCTATGCCGGTGTCATAATCTCCGGTATCTTGGGCGGCATTGGCGGCTTGGTGTATATTACCT
>CAZSAZ010000130.1:0-4025 GCA_964604925.1 uncultured Oscillospiraceae bacterium
AGGATCTGAAGCTGCTGGATGTCATCACCCTGGGCAAGGATCAGGCCATCAATCTTGGTGTGGACTATGACCGGACGGTGCGGCGGCTTCTTTTGGGTGTGGTTTTGTGCATTGCGGTGGCAACGGCCATGGTGGGACCCATTTCCTTTTTGGGCCTTATCATTGCAAACCTGGCCCGGCAGCTTCTGCGAACCCACAAGCACAGCCATTTGATTTTTGGCGCTGCCCTCATGGGAATGCTCTGCATCATTGTGGGGCAAATGATCTCCCAGCATCTGTTCAGCTACGGGGTGCCGGTCAGCACCTTTATCACCATTGGCGGCGGTATTTATTTCCTGTACCTGCTGCTGTTCCGGAAAGGAGGAATGTAAACATGAATGTCATTGACCTGATAAAACAATACGACGGAAAAACCGTGGTGAATTCCGTCAGCTTTGAGATTCCCAAGGGAAAAGTCCTTTCCCTTATTGGCCCCAATGGTGCAGGTAAATCCACGGTCATGGGGATGATCTCCCGGCTGATTGCCAAGGATTCCGGTGCCATCGACTTTGAAAATCAGGATTTAAGCAAGTGGAAAAGCAAGGAACTGGCAAAGAAGCTTTCCATCCTGACCCAGCACAACAACATCCAGATGAAGCTGACGGTGCGGGAATTGGTGGCCTTTGGCCGTTTTCCTTATTCCGGCAGCCGCCTGACAGCCGAGGACAACGAAATGATCGACAAGGCCATTTCCTACATGGAGCTGGAAGCATTTGAGGATCGGTTCATCGACGAACTTTCCGGTGGCCAGCGGCAGCGTGCCATGATTGCCATGGTCATTGCCCAGGACACAGACTATGTTCTGCTGGACGAGCCCACCAACAATTTGGATATTTACCATGCGTCCAATATGATGCGCATTGTCCGCCGATTGTGTGACGAGCTGGGAAAAACCGTCATTCTCGTCCTCCATGAGATCAACTATGCCGCCTTTTATTCCGATTATATCTGCGCCTTCAAAGACGGAAAAATCGCAAAATTCGGAACGGTAGAAGAAGTCATCAACAAAGAAATCCTTTCCCAAATTTACGATGTGGACTTTGAGATCATCCGCATCGACGGAAAGCCCTTGTCCGTCTACTATTAACCTCGTTAAGTGTAAACTTAAAATAAACAATCAAAGGAGTTATCAACATGAAGAACATTCTTGCCCTCATCGTGGCCATGGTCATGGTACTGAGCCTGGCCGCCTGCGGCGGCAACGCAAACACTACCCCCACGGAAACAGAGCCCTCCCCTCAAGTCACCACCCAGTCCACGGAGGCTGCTGAACCGGAGACCACCGAAGAAGCCAAGCCTGAGGCTGTCACCATCCAGGCCTACAACGCCAGCAGCGAACTGGTGGATGTGGAAGTGCCCTATGACCCCCAGCGTATCGCCATTTTGGATATGGCTGCTCTGGACATCATCGACTGCCTTGGTCTGGGCGACCGAATCGTTGGCAGCGCCAGCATCAGCATCGATTATCTGAAGGACTACAATCCCGATGATTCCAGCGGGGAAATCGTCAATCTGGGCAATGTAAAGACCGCTGATCTGGAAAAGGTTGCAGCCTGCGAGCCGGATGTGATTTTCATTGGCGGCCGCCTGAGCAGAATCTATGCCGACCTGGAAGCCATCGCTCCCGTTGTTTTCCTCGGCGTGGATTATAACAAGGGCGTGGTGGAAAGTACCCGTGACAACGCCAAGACCATTGCTTCCATGTTCGGCAAGGAGGCAGAGGTGGATGCCCTGTTTGACGGTTTCCAGCCTCGCATCGATGCCCTGAACGCTGTGCTCAACGGCCATGACGTACTGCTGGGTATGTACAACAACAATGCCCTTGGCCTAATGGACACCGAAAGCCAGCTGAACATCATCGCACGGGAACTGGGTGCCATCAACCTGGGCGAAACAGTCGGTTCCGAGACCAAACCCACCCACGGTGACGAAGCATCTTGGGAGACCATCATCAAGCTGAACCCGGAATATATGTTCATTCTGGATCGCAGTGCTGCCATTGGTGCCAATGACGAGGGCCTGCTCAGTGCCAAGGAAGTCATTGAAAACGATCTGATTAAGGAACTGGATGTCTACAAAGATGGCAAGATCGTTTACCTGGCTCACGCCAATGTGTGGTACACCTCTACTGGCGGCGTTCAGGCCCTGGATACCATGCTGGCAGACCTGGAAAGCGCACTGCTGAAGTAAGGGTTGCAATCATGAAATCCAACAGCAAGCATGAGCTGGTCAAGCTGATCTCCATTTGTGGCCAAGTGGCTGAACACAAAAGCGAAAAGGCGCAGGAACATGGGAAATCAGAAGATACCATTCTGTCTGCTCTGACCATGGATGAGCAGAAGCAACTGCAAGTGCTTCTGACAAAACTGCAAGGGCAGTGGTTGAAAGACCACGCCGCTCATCATAAAAGGCCATAACAAGCAGCCTGAAATGGTCACGCAACGTGATAAAATTATGGTAGGCACTTTTGTGCCTACCATAATTCGTCTGACAAAGAGGACGCAGAACATTCTGCGCCCTCTTTCCTTATTCCTCTTCTCTCGGAGAAATGGTCACGTCCACACCGTTGACCTCCACCGACTCATCGGCGGTAATCATAATGTAGCGAACCCCATCGATCACCCGGGTCTGAACCAGGTGGCTGCACTCCGGTCGCACCTGGATGGTCACATCCGGGGTCTTAACCTGGAAATACCGCTGGTCAATGACGTTTTTGGGGTGAAGCTCTGCTTCGAAGCCAAAGGTTTCGTCATATTCCACCCCAAACTGGGCCACCCGTTCCTGGGATACCCCCTGGGATTCCAGCACCGCCTTTACCTGGTCTTTTCCGATGAGCAAGGGATCTGCCACCTTGCTTTCCTTGTGCATGGCGATGAGCTGGGTCAGCTCGGTTTGTACCGCCTGAACCACCTCCATGGAACATTCCTCTTCCAGGGTGGAACCAAGGAGTGCCTCAAAAGAACGCTTTTGCTCCTTGGCCGCCATTACCGGCTGGGTATGGAACAGTGCCGTCACCAATGCCTCCTGATTGTCCCCAGGATCCTTGGTATACATCTGGGCATGGTAGATGTTGGTGGTACGGTCATCAAAGGTGGGGAACAGGAATCCCGCCACAGGCGGAGCCATCACCTGGCTGATCCCCCCATCGTGAAACACCTTTTCCCCGGCGTGGTAGGTCAGCACAGACTTGGAATCCTTCACCGGGCAGATGGCGCACAGCAAATACTGATACGTCTCCTCCGTCCGGTCGGCATCGTTGTCGTCATTTTTGTTTTTGAAGGGAACATCGTAGGCATCGCATCCCACCAAAATCAGGAAGCTGTCCTCCATGTCCACGGCATCGATGATCTTCTGATAAAACTGCTGAAGTTGCTCTTCATCTGCCAGGCGGCTTTCCCGCAAGGCCATCAGCAGTCGATGCTCCTCCCCTTCCATTACCTGCTGGGTGGAGAAGGCAATGTCCACCAGATTCCGACCCAGACCACCGGACAGCACCTTTTTCAGGCAGGCAAAATACTTCTCCGCCTCATTTTCGCTCATGGTTCCGGTACTCAAACGAAACTGGGAGAGGATGGTTTTCTGATTGTTTACAAAGCAGCCATAAATGGCCGTGAGATTGCTTCTATCCCGGCGGGTGTGCCGGCGAATCTCACTGTTTTCCTTGTCATTCATTGGATTACCTCGCAGATTGTCGATTTGGAATGAAGCCATTATACCACACTCCCCTGGGAAATACCAGTCAAAGATTTCCCTCATTTTTTCGGTGGGAGCTGCCATGCCATACCAATTGTGTCCATTCTCCGCGTTTGGAGAAGCTGTCCATAAAACAGTTAATCCGACCTATGATTACAATCACAGGTCAGATTTTCATATCTATATGCAAACTTGCTGGCGGCGAACGGTTTGTCAAAACCGTTTGCGGACGGCAAGCCCACAGGGGATAACCGCTTTAGCGGTGCAAGGGGGTGTAGCCACCTTGACGGAAG
>CAZSAZ010000131.1:0-3969 GCA_964604925.1 uncultured Oscillospiraceae bacterium
GTGCCATAGGCTTCCAGATGGAACGGGTCAATCATATTCACGTCGTTCAGGTCGGCGGTGGCGGCCTCATAGGCCAGGTTTACCGGATGCTTCAGCAGAAGATTCCACACCGGGAAGGTCTCAAACTTGGCGTACCCTGCGGAAATTCCCCGCTTATGCTCATGGTACAACTGGCTCAGGCAGGTTGCCATTTTGCCGCTACCAGGCCCGGGAGCCGTAACCACCACCAACGGACGGGTGGTTTCGATGTAGTCGTTGATGCCAAATCCCTCATCGGAGACAATGTGAGCCACATCATGGGGATATCCTGCAATGGGATAGTGGCGATAGCACTTCACCCCCAGGGAATCAAGCCGCTTCAAAAAGGCATCCGCCGCAGCCTGACCGGTGTAGCGGGTCAGCACCACACTGCCCACATACAAATTCATCTCCCGGAAGGTATCTATGAGGCGAAGCACATCGGCATCATAGGTAATGCCCAAATCCCCCCGCACCTTGTTTTTTTCAATGTCCGCAGCATTGATCACGATGACAATCTCTGCGTCATCGGAAAGCTGCTGGAGCATCCGAATTTTGCTATCCGGTTCAAATCCCGGAAGTACCCGGGACGCATGGTAATCATCAAACAGCTTGCCGCCAAACTCCAGGTAAAGTTTTCCGCCAAACTGGGCGATCCGCTTGCGGATCTGCTCGGACTGGGTGGTTAAATAAGTTTCGTTGTCAAATCCGATCCTGCTCATATCCGTCCTACACTCCTGTCACAAAAATACGAATCCAGTATATCACAGATTTCCCCCGGTGAAAAGCATAACCTTTCTCCCAGGGTGTAAAAAATCCCATCCATTTTTTGGCAAAAGACTATGTACCCTTGCCATTGACTTTCCCCGGAAGAATGTGTAAAATGTGAGTGAGGTATCCGCCTTTGGGAGCGGGTACTTTTTTGTTTTCCCATAGTCCACTTCCCTCTTGCAAACGGTTGCGCAGGATGATACAATGAAAAAAAGAGATTATTTCAGGAGGTACTGACCATGACCCTTCTCAAAAACGAATGTATCACCCCCTCTGGTCTGCGGATCTGTATGCCCATGCCCGGGGTTTTGCGGCTCACCGACGGCAACCACCCCCACAGCTACGCCGTCTGCGCCAAAACCCGGCGTCTGGCCCCCAAGGTGGAGGGAAATCGCCTCATCTGGGGCAAAATCGCCCTGGATCCGGAACAGGATATGGCCCTTTACTACAATGGCAAACTCCTGTTTTCCGATTACATCGGCCCACGAAAGACTCTGACCTCCGTCTCCCCGGAGGAACAGGCGTTGCTGGCTGCCGAGGGCCATGTTCCCAGCGAAGCCCTGGCCGGAGATGCGTTGTGGCCCATTGAGGTTGCCAAGACCCTTCCGGCGGATGCCGCCATCTACGGCCTTGGCGACAAAACCGGCTTTTTGAACAAGCGGGGCTACGCCTATGAAAACTGGAATACTGATGACCCCAGTCCCCATGTGGATAATTTCAAGAGTCTGTATAAGTCCATCAATTTCTTTCTGGTGAAAACCGCCAATGGTGTATGTGGCATTTTTGCGGATAATACCTACCGCACTCGCTTTGACTTTGGCAAGGAGAACCCCGGCTACTTCTATTTCTCCCACGCTGGCGGTGCCCTCGATTACTATCTGATCCCCGGAAAGGATTTGAAGGAAGTCCTTCGGCTGTACGCCCGCCTCACCGGTTCTTCCATGCTCCAGCAGAAATGGGTCTACGGTTATCACCAGAGCCACTGGAGCTACTACACCTCCAACGAAGTTCGCACCGTAGCCAAGGCCATGCGGGATAATCGCATCCCCATTGACTGCATCCATATGGACATCGACTATATGGACGGCTTTCGGGTGTTCACCTTCCAGCCGGAGCGGTTTGGGGATTTCCGTTCCCTGACCCGGGAGCTGGAACAAAACCACATCAAGCCTGTGGCCATCATCGATCCGGGTGTCAAGCTGGATCCCGGATACCGGATCTATGACGAAGGCGAGGCCCAGGGCCATTTTGCCAAAAATCCCAATGGCACCACCTATGTCGGTGAGGTTTGGCCCGGCAAGGCTGTGTTCCCGGACTTCTCCCGCAGCGAGACCCGTCAGTGGTGGGCCCAGCAGATCCAGGACATGGTTCACGCCGGTGTTCGAGGCATTTGGAATGATATGAACGAACCGGCCAACTTCACCGGCCAGCTCCCCGACGATGTTCAGTTCCACGACGGCAACCACCTGGCCATGCACAATGTCTATGGTCATCTCATGGCCCAGGCCACCTACGACGGCCTACTCCAGGCCGATGGAAAACGTCCCTTCGTCCTGACCCGAGCCTGCTTTGCCGGATCCCAGCGATTCTGCTCCGGCTGGACGGGAGATAACCACTCCCTGTGGACCCATATCCAGCTTTCTCTGGTGCAGATGATGAACCTGGGACTTTCCGGAATGTACATGACCGGATCCGATGTGGGCGGCTTCGGCTCGGACTGCACCCCCGAATTGCTCATCCGTTGGACCCAGGCCGGTTGTCTGTCCCCCTTCTTCCGGAACCACTACGCCAAGGGCACCCGGAATCAGGAGCCCTATGCCTTTGATGAAGCCACCACCGATGCCTGCCGGAAGGCCATTGATCTGCGCTATCATTTGCTGCCCTACCTGTACGACCTGGCTCACGAGGATCTGCCCATGCTCCGGCCTTTGGTGCTGGAATATCCCGACGATCCCCAGGTGGCAAACATCTCCGACCAGTATTTGATCGGGGACAAGCTCCTGGTGGCCCCGGTGCTGAACCCCGGCGTTTCCGCCCGGGCGGTGTATCTGCCCAAGGGCACCTGGTACGACTATTACACCGGAAAGCGGTATTCCGGTGGCCGGTATATCCTGGCCCAGGCTCCTCTGGATTGCCTGCCCCTGTTTGCCAAGGCCGGCTCCATTTTCCCCGTCAGCGTAGGCACGCCCCAGTCCACCGATGACATCTGTCAGATTCAACTGGAGGTATTCCCCGGAACCGGCAGCTTCACCCATTATACCGACGATGGGGAGACCATGGCTTATGCCGATGGCGCCATCCACCGGTTGAAGATCACGGTAAGAGGTTCTCAGGTAACCCAGCAGGTGGTTCAAAATGGATTTGAAGCCCCCAGCGAGCTTCCTGTGGTATTCAAAGCCTGATGGTGTTTTCATCCCTGCCCTGTTCCCGGGGCAGGGATTTTTCTCGCCCTTGGCAGAAGTTTTTCCCTTTCTGTCCACATATCCCTTGAAAACCCCCGAGAAAAATGATAAAATAGATTGCTAAAAAGAGATTTTTGACCCAATGACCGGAGGAATCATACCGTGAATACCAAAACCACCCGAATTTCCCAGGAACAAGTGCAGCATCAGCTGGATGTCTGCGCCCAAATCCACGCCCTGTGGCTTGCCCGGGGCATTACCCCCAGGGCCTATGTGGAAACCTATGGCTGTCAGCAAAACGAGGCGGACTCCGAACGAATCCGCGGAATGCTCACCGAGGCGGGTTACGCCATCGTGGAGGAATCCGAAGGAGCCGACGTGGTGGTGATGAACACCTGTGCCATCCGGGAACACGCCGAACAGCGGGTCTTTGGCAATCTGGGCGCCCTGACCCACACCAAGCGTCGTCACCCGGAACAGAAGATTTTCCTGTGCGGCTGTATGGCCGGCCAGAGTCAGGTGGTGGAGCGCATCCGCAAAAGCTACCCCCATGTGGACGGCGTATTTTCCACCCATCATCTGTGGCAATTTCCCAGTCTGCTGTACCAGGTTTTGACCAGCCGGAAGCGTGCCTTCTCCACAGAAGATGAGGCCGGTTCCATTGCAGAGGGTCTGCCGGTGGTTCGTTCCAACGGCTTGAAGGCTTGGGTCTCCATTATGTATGGCTGCAACAATTTCTGCACCTACTGCATCGTCCCCTATGTCCGGGGCCGGGAGC
>CAZSAZ010000132.1:0-3958 GCA_964604925.1 uncultured Oscillospiraceae bacterium
TGGGTCACCAGTCTTATATCCATAAGCTGCTGACCGGACGCCAGGCGGATTTTGAGCATCTGCGGATGTATGGGGGAATGTCCGGTTTCCCCAAGCCCTACGAAAGTGATACCGATGCCTTTGTGGCTGGACACGCTTCCAGTTCGGTATCCATTGCCCTGGGCATGGCCCGGGCAAGAAAACTCACAGGACAGCATTACCATGTGGTAAGCCTTATTGGCGATGGCGCCTTCACCGGCGGCATGGCATATGAGGGCATGAATGATGCCGGTGGCAGCCGGGAGCCTATGGTAGTGATTCTCAACGACAACGAAATGTCCATCGACCGGAATGTGGGAGGACTGGCCACGCACTTGTCCAGAATCCGTACCCGTCAGAGCTATTCTGACTTTAAGCAGGCTTACCGGAAGATTCTCGCCAAACTCCCCGGAGGGGACAAACTCTATCGTTTGACGCACCGAACCAAGGAGCTGGTGAAGCGGAGCCTGTTGCGGGATACGATGTTCGAGTATATGGGCTTTGAGTATTTGGGGCCGGTGGACGGCCACGATTTGCCCATGCTGATCCAGACACTGAAAGCGGCTCGTGACATGGGCAAGCCGGTTCTGGTTCATGTGCTGACCCATAAGGGTCACGGCTACCGTCCGGCAGAAGAGGAACCTTCCCGGTTCCACGGAATCGGAAAATTTGACCCGGCCAGTGGCAAGGGCTTGGGTCAGAAGAGGCAGACCTTCTCCGATGTGTTCGGACAGACCATGGTACAATTGGCCCAGGCGGACAGCCGGGTTTGCGCCATTACTGCTGCCATGCCTGGCGGTACGGGGCTTCTTCCCTTTAAGGAGCAGTTCCCACGGCGACTTTACGATGTGGGCATTGCGGAGGAACATGCTGTTTCCATGGCAGGTGGCCTGGCAAAGCAGGGAGCGATCCCTGTGGTTGCCATTTACTCTACCTTCTTCCAGCGTAGCTATGACCAGATTCTGCAAGACATCGCATTGGAGCAGCTCCATGTGGTTTTGGCGGTGGATCGAGCCGGCTTGGTGGGGGAAGATGGCCCCACCCATCACGGTGTCTTTGACGTGGGATTTTTGTCCCAGGTTCCCGGGATGACCATATTGTGTCCTGTCAGTCACACGGAACTGGGGGATATGCTCCGTTGGGCGGTTCGGGTTTGTACCGGCCCTGTGGCTGTGCGCTATCCCCGGGGCAGTGAAGGAGGCTATGTAGCTTCGGACTTCATGGGGGATCCCACGGATGTGGTGGTTCACCGCCGGGGGGGAGATGTAACCCTGATTACCTACGGTACCATCACCAATGAAGTGACCATGGCATCGGAAATCCTGGCTCAGCGGGGCGTTGGTGTTACGGTTCTGCGGTTGCTGTCTGCCAACCGGTTCGATCCAAGGGCATTGGCCATGGGCGTATCGGGTAACACGGTGGTCGTGGTGGAGGAGACCTGCGCCAGTTGTGGCATGAAAGAACGGATTGCCTGGGCCTTGCAGGAACAAAAAATGGGACAAAAGGTGTATGGAATCGATCTGGGGGCAGATTTTGTGCCCCACGGCGATCAGAAGAGCCTTTATCAGAGAGCTGGCCTGGATTGCCATTCCATTGTGAAATTTGTTGAAGAGGTGAGGGGCAATGAAGAATAAAAAGAGACTGGACGTACTGTTGACGGAACAGCTCTATGCCGAAACCCGCTCCAAGGCCCAGGCAATTATCATGGCAGGGCAGGTGTATGTCAATGGTCAGAAGGCGGACAAGCCTGGTATGGCCTTTGATGCGGACACGGCGGTGATCGAAGTCCGGGGACAGACCTGCCCCTATGTCAGCCGGGGAGGATTGAAACTGGAAAAGGCTCTTCGAGACTTCGGTGTAAAACCCGAGGAATATGTTTGTTCCGATTCCGGTGCTTCCACTGGAGGCTTTACGGACTGCCTGCTCCAGCAGGGGGCGAGAAAGGTATTTGCCATCGACGTGGGCTATGGCCAGTTGGATTGGAAAATTCGCAACGACCCCCGGGTAGTGGTGATGGAGCGAACCAACATTCGGTATGTGACCACGGAGGATTTGGGGGAAAAGCTGGATTTGTCTGTGGTGGACGTGAGTTTTATCTCCCTGTCCATTGTGTTGCCGGCCATTCAGGCTCTGCTGAAAGAGGGGCAGGGACAGGTGCTGTGCCTGATCAAACCCCAGTTTGAGGCGGGGAAGGACAAGGTAGGCAAAAAGGGTGTTGTTCGGGATCCTGCGACCCACAAGGAAGTTCTGGATTCCTTCGTGGCCCTGGCCAATCAATTGGGGTTCCGGATTTTGGGTCTGACCTTCTCTCCGGTGAAAGGCCCCGAGGGAAACATTGAATTTCTGGGTCATCTGACCCTGGCGGATGTGCCGGGGATCCAGCCGGACACGGCGCAGGTGGTTGCCCAGGCCCATGAGACGCTGAAAGGATGAGACATATGAAGCGAGTCATCCTTGCCTCCAATCCGTACCGGGACAGCGGATTCCAGACGGTTCGCGCTGCCCAGAAAATTCTCCAGGATGCTGGATTGGAGACCCGGGTCTGCCTTCCCTTTGAGGTGGATCGATCCTTCCCTCTGCCCCGAGACATTCGGTTTTCCCGGCTGGAACGGGAAATTCATGGAGCAGACGGCGTGATCTGCTTTGGTGGAGACGGAACCATTCTCCATATGGCAAAGATTGCCACCCGAAATCGGCTTCCTATTTTGGGGGTCAACATCGGAACAATGGGTTTCATTGCGGAGTTGGAAAGCAGTGAATTAAAGGAAATTGCCCATCTGGCCACGGGGGATTATCAATTGGATTCCCGGATGATGCTGGATGTGACCGTTCGCCGGGGGCAGGATGTGGTATTCCATGACATCGCTCTGAATGATGCGGTTGTGACCAAGGGAGCTGTGGCCCGGATTATTCAACTGGACGTCCGGTGCGACGGCGTGCAAGCCATGGAGTTCGGGGGGGATGGCGTGATTATTGCAACCCCAACCGGTTCCACAGGGTACAGCATCTCCGCTGGGGGGCCCATAGTGGAGCCGGATGCCCGGAATATGCTCATTACCCCCATTTGCGCCCATGATGTGGTGAGCCGTTGTATCATCGCATCGGACAAACGCACCGTCACCGTCAGCCTGGCACCAAACGCCCGGCGAAACGGCTTTTTGTCGGTGGACGGTGGCCGCGCCTTCAAAATCAACCAGGGAGATCAGGTGATCGTGACTTGCTCCAAGCTGGAAACCAAGCTGATCCGGTTGAAGGAGCGGAGTTTTTACGATATTGTGAATAACAAATTCAAACGGTACGAATGAGAGGAGCCTAGATATGAAAACCAAGCGTCAGGCAAAGATTATGGAGATCATCTCCACCCAGGACATCGAGACCCAGGAACAGCTCCTCCAGGCCCTCCAAGAGGCCGGTTTCAACTCCACCCAGGCCACCATTTCCCGGGACATTAAGGAGTTGCGGATTGTCAAGGAACTGACCAGTTTTGGTACCTACCGCTATACCAGCGCCTCGAAGGATGGTGCCCATACCTTTTCTGCCCGGCTTAATACCATTTTCCGGGAGTGTATCACGGGATTTGACTATGCTGGAAACATCATTGTGGTGAAAACCATGCCAGGATTGGCAGGAGCTGCCGCCTCTGCTATTGACGGTATGAATATGAGCGTGGTGGTGGGCACGCTGGCAGGTGACGATACGGTGATGATCGTCATGCGTGACACCAATGCCGCTGCGACCTTCTGCGGCGAGATTCGGAATTTACTGAGCTGATTGGGGTGAATGTGCCATGCTGAGTCTGTTGCATATTGAGAATATCGCCGTGATTGAATGTGCAGATATTTCCTTCGATCAGGGCTTTAACGTTCTGACCGGTGAGACCGGCGCCGGCAAATCCATCGTCATCGATGCCATCTCTGCCATTTTGGGAGAGCGTGCCTAT
>CAZSAZ010000133.1:0-3954 GCA_964604925.1 uncultured Oscillospiraceae bacterium
TGTCGTAGGCCCCACCGCCTCGGGAAAAACCGCCCTGGCCGTGGCCCTGGCCCAAGCCCTTCAGGGGGAGATTGTCTCCTGCGACTCCATGCAGATCTACCGCCGGATGAACATCGGCACCGCCAAACCCACCCAGGATGAGATGGGCGGCATTGTCCACCATATGATCGACGTGGTGGAACCGGATCAGGATTTCTCCGTGGGGTGCTATGTGCAAATGGCCGATCCCATGGTTCAGGATATCCTGTCCCGGGGAAAACGCGTCATCATAGTCGGCGGCACCGGGCTGTATGCCGATGCCCTGATCCGGGGCAACGACTTTGCCCCCATCCCTTCCACCGGTCGCCGGGAGGAGCTGGAACACCGGCTTAAGACCCAGGGATTGGAAAATCTCCAACAGGAGCTGGCTCAAATCGATCCGGAAGCTCTGGCACGGAGCCAGGGAAACCCCCGTCGAATTCTCCGGGCTCTGGAGGTATTCCTGGAAACTGGCCAGACCATCACCCAACACAATCAGCAGACCCAGGCCATCCCTCCCAAATATCGCCCCCTTTGGCTAGGCATTGATTTTTCTTCCCGCCAGGAGCTGTATGACCGAATTGACCTGCGGGTGGAACAGATGATTCACCAGGGTCTTTTGGAGGAAATTCGCGACATTCTCTCCTCTGGGATTCCGGAGTCTGCCACTGCCATGCAGGCCATCGGCTACAAGGAGTTCGTGGACGCTTTGGCAGGTCGCTCCACTTTGGAGTCAGCCATTGCCCAGGTGCAACGCTCTTCCCGCCGTTACGCCAAGCGACAACTAACCTGGTTCCGGCGGAATCCGGAGATTCATTGGCTCACTCGCCATCCCGGCCAATCCGCCGAGGAAATCTTTTCCCAGGCTCGCCAAATAGCCCAGGATTTTGACAATTGAATCGTGCTAAGATATATGTATCCCAAAATCTTAGAAAGAAGGAATTCATATGTCTGACCAGATCAATCTACAGGATGCCATTTTGAAGGAGGTGCGCCGGGAAAAGATTCCCGTGACCCTGTTCCTCATGAACGGGTTTCAGCTTCGAGGGATAATCTCCGGATACGACAGCTTCGTGGTGGTACTTATCACCGATGGCAAGCAGCAGATGATCTACAAGCACGCCATCTCCACCCTGGTCCCCGTTCGCCCCCTGAAGGCCAACGCCCAGAACAATTGATCGACGTAAGGCGGTGGAGGAACTGTTCCTCCACCGTTTTTCTTTGCCCCATTCCAAGGGGCCAACCTGTTAGGAGGATTCTGCCATGTCCATTGCCGAAAACATCGCCTTCATCCGCCGACAAATGGAGGTTGCCGCCCTGGCCGCCGGCCGGGAGCCGGGCTCCATTGCCCTGTGTGCTGCCACCAAAATGAATGATGCCGAAGCCGTCCGCCAGGCCATTGCCGCCGGAGTGGATTGCTGCGGCGAAAACCGGGTTCAGGAGCTGGTGGCCAAACAGAGCCAGGACGCCTACGCCGGTGCCCCGGTTCACTTCATCGGCCATCTGCAAACCAACAAAGTGCGTCAGGTGGTGGGCAAGGTCGATCTGATCCAAAGCGTGGACAGACTGGGCCTCATGGAGGCCATTGAAAAAGAATGTGTCCGCCAATCCATCACCCAGGACATTCTTTTGGAGGTCAACATCGGCCAGGAAGCCAGCAAGTCCGGATTTTCTCCCAGGGAACTTCTTCCTACTCTGGAACAATTGCCCAATTTCCCCCACCTGCGAGTCCGGGGCCTTATGGCGATTCCTCCAATTTGCACCAAAGAGGGAGAAAATTCAAGATTTTTTCAAGAAATTTATCACCTTTCTGTTGACATAAAGGGAAAAAAATACGATAATGTAACCATGGATTGCCTTTCCATGGGGATGTCCGACGACTTTGCCGATGCCATCGCCTGTGGCTCTACCATGATTCGGGTTGGCACCGCCATCTTCGGCCCACGAAATTACCATTGACCCCCATCCGGGATGGGATGACCTTTTCAGGATCCCACGTCCCGTTGATTCAAATACTAGGAGGACTATAGAGATATGAGCATTTTTGATAATCTAAAGAATCTGGCTCGTCCCTACGACGCTGGGGACGATTACGACGATTACGACGACTACGACGACGGCTTTGACGAGGAAGAGGAGACTGCTCCCCGTTCCAGACGTTCCGAGCGTCGCAGCCGCCCCCAGACAACGCCCTTCCAGACCGGCGCTTCTTCCGACCCGGAGGATGATGTGGATGTGGACTCCAATGACGGTTTCCCGGATTCCGCATTTCCTGATACTGGCGTTTCCGGTGGTTTTACCGGTCATGTGGTGGGTTCCACCAGCTCCACATCTTCTTCCAAGCAGCAGTTGGTTCTGGTTCGCCCCAAGGTTTTTGCCGATGCCACCGTTTTCGCTGGCAACCTGAAGGAAAAGAAGGCCGTGGTACTGAATCTGGATGACGTGGAGAAGGATCTGGCCCGCCGCGTGGTGGACTTCCTGTCCGGATGCGCCTTTGCCGTGGGCGGTTCCGTGAAGAAGGTTGCCCACGCCACCTATGTGTTCTGCCCCAGCAACATGGTCGTCACAGGCGAATTGAAGGATATCACTGCCGAGGCAGAGGCCGAGGCCTACGTTTAATCCCCCCACATAAGAAAGGACGAAGCTATGTTTACACCCCAGCAAATTGATGAAATTTCCTTTGACAAAGCCGTCTTTGGCGGCTATGATATGGCTTCCGTGGATGAATTTCTGGAGCCTTTGACTGAGGACTACATTACCCTGTACAAGGAAAATGCCCTGCTTAAGAGCAAGATGCGTGTCCTGGTGGAAAAGCTGGAAGAGTACCGCCGGAACGAGGCTTCCATGCGGGATGCCATTGTCAACTCCCAGAAAACCTGCGACAAAATGGTGCGGGAGGCCGAGGCCAAGTGTGCCAAGATGCTTAACGATGCCAACGCCGCTGCGGCTGAGAACGCCAAGAATGCCGGCACCCTCATCGCTGCCGAAAACGCCCGGGTGGAAGATGCCAAGAAGGCTGCCGCTGCCAAGATCTCTGAGATTCAGGATCAGATGAAAACCTGCATCCAGGCCCTGGAACGCATCAAGACCGCAAATCGTCCCATAAAAACCGCTCCCGCTTCCTCCACCGAGACGGATGCTTCTGTAGAGCAGGCCCTGGACGACCATGCCGATGCTGTGGCTGACGAGATTGCCAGCACCCTGGAGGCCCTGGTGGGCACCACCGAGGACACCGCACCCAAGGCAGAACCCCGGCACCCCCAGTCCGAAACCACCAGCAAGTTCGCCAATCTCCAGTTTGGCCGGAACTACGACCCCACCAAACGCTAACGCCCCTTTCCCTTTGAACGCTACCATGCGATGACGAGGACACGTCGAAGTGGATTTCTGTTTTCAGAAAGCTGCCGGTTGATGCAAGACAGCAAACAGCCCCCTTCGGTATCCCCTCCGAGCTGCACGCCGAACCTCTGAACATAGAGCAGTAGACCGTGCCGGTTAACGGCCGATATCCCGTTTTTGAGTGCCGGTTCCCAGAACCGGAACAAGAGTGGTACCGCAGAGGTTATTGCGCCTTTGTCTCTTGGTTGATCCGGAGACAAAGGCGCTTTCTTTTTTCAACAATCTTTCCTGGAGGTTTTTCAACATGGAATTCAAAAACACAATCATCACCCCCAAGACGTCCTTCCCCATGAAGGCCGGTCTGCCCGCCCGGGAGCCTGCCATGCTCCAGCGTTGGCAGGAGCAGGACGTGTACAACCTGATGCTGGAGAAGAACAAGGATCTTCCTCCCTTCGTGGTTCATGACGGCCCTCCCTTCTCCAATGGTTTTATCCACATGGGCCACGCCCTGAACAAGACCCTGAAGGATTTCATTGTCCGTTCCCACGCCATGATGGGCTACTATACCCCCTATGTCCCCGGCTGGGACAACCACGG
>CAZSAZ010000134.1:0-3865 GCA_964604925.1 uncultured Oscillospiraceae bacterium
CTCGGTCATGTACTTGGTCCAGCCGTAGGGGTTGGTGCAGTTGCCGGTGCGGCTGGTCTCTTTCAGGGGCATCTCGTTGTCGGCGGTATAAACCGTGGCGGAAGAGGAGAAGATGATGTTCTTCATGCCCACTTCTTTCATCACCTTGGTCAGAACCAGGGTGGAGTTCAGGTTGTTGTCATAGTATTCCCAGGGCATGGCCACAGATTCGCCCACGGCCTTCAGCCCGGCAAAGTGGATGACACAGTCGATCTGGTGGCGGGCAAAAATCTGCCGAAGCAGAGCCTCGTCCCGTACGTCCCCCTGGTAGAAGGTCAAATCCTTCCCGGTGAGGGCGCGAACCCGATCCAGACTCTTGGGATTGGAATTGCACAGGTTGTCGATGACCACAACATCGTAACCTTCGTTTAACAGCTCCACGCAGGTGTGGGAGCCAATGTATCCGGCACCGCCGGTGACCAATACGTTCATGGAAACCCCTCCTAAAATGGGTATTAACACCCGAAATGAGATTTGTTTGCTACCCTTATTCTATCCCAGACCGGGGGAAAATGCAATCCTCGGAATGTGCAGGAACAAACTTTTGTCTTGCTATTGTCTCGCATCCCGGATATAATGGGGCTATCAATACAACATGGAGGTTCCCATGGAAAAAAGAAAGCATATTCTGCTTCTGACCACCGGAGGCACCATTGCCTCTTTGCCTGGTGGGGAGGGATTGGAGCCCCATCGCAGCGATGTGATGGAGCGTCAGCTGAACCAGCTCAGAAGCTACTTCGATATTACGGTGGAAGATTTGATGTGCCTGGATTCTTCCAATATCCGTCCCGGGGAATGGCAACAAATTGCCCGCCGGGTTTTTCAGTGCCGGTTGCATTACGACGGCATTGTGATCTCCCATGGAACGGATACCATGGCATACACAGCATCGGCACTGACTTGGATGCTCCCGGGGATTGATCGCCCAGTGGTACTTACCGGGTCCCAGCTTCCACTGGCAGATGTCCTTAGTGACGGGCCGGACAATCTGCGTACTGCCTTTGCCATGGCTGCTGCCGGCTATCCCGGAGTCTACCTGGCCTTTGACCGGAAGGTGATGCTGGGGTGCCGGGCGGTGAAGGTTCGGGCCAATGGTTTTTCTGCATTTGAAAGTGTCAATGCCAAGTATGCGGCTCAGGTCAGTAGTTTGGGCTTGGTTATCGATCGGAAGGCATTGCCCTCCCAAATGGGATATCCCCAGTTGATGGAGGACATCAGTCACAACGTCTTTTTGCTGAAGCTCACCCCTGGGCTGGATCCCAGGATTTTTGAGATACTGGGAGATATGGGCTACAGGGGAATCGTGATTGAGGCCTTCGGCCTGGGCGGGGTCAACGTCCTGGGAGAGGGATTGGATGGCATCCAGAAGGCATTGGCTCGGGGAATCAGTGTGGTGGTCACCACCCAATGTTTGTATGATTCTTCGGATTTGGGAGTCTATCAGGTGGGGCAGAAGCTCCTGGAACTGGGTGTGATCCAGGGACGGGACATGACCTCCGAGGCTGCCATGACCAAACTCATGTGGGCCTTGGGCCAGGGAATGACCCCGGAGCAAATCGAGGCACTGTTCCAGCGAAATCTGGCAGGGGAGATCACGGTTTGACCCCGGAGTTACAGAAAAGGGAGGAGCGACTATGGAACCCATCTATGTTACCGGCCACCGGAATCCGGACACGGATTCCATTGTGGCGGCATTGAGCTATGCGGCACTTCGCAACGCCATTGGAGACCGGGAGTATGAGGCCGCCTGTCTGGGGCACATCTCAGATGAGACAATGCGGGTGCTCCGGCGGTTTGGTGTAGAGCCGCCCCGGCGAATTTATGATGTTTACACCCAGATCCAGGATCTGGATTATGAAAAACCTCCGGTGCTGTCATCCGGTGTGACGGTGGGCCGGGCCTGGTCTGTGCTTCAGGGACAGAAAACCGTATCTGCCGTACCCGTGGCCCAGGAGGATGGAACCCTGTATGGGATGCTCAGTTGGGATGATATGGCGCGGTTCCATATGAGCCTGGTGTCCAGTGCCTACCTTCGTCCGGTGCCGGTGTTTAATTTGCTGTCGGTACTGGAGGGGAGACTGCTGGGGGATCTGGGAGGGGAAAGTGATATGATCTCCGGTGAGGTGGTCATTGCCCTGCCCCAAGGTAGAGAAAATCTCTTGTTCCACAAGAAAGACTCCATTGTTTTATGCGGCGATCAGCCGGATATGATTCGCCGGGCTTTGGAAATGGGGGTAAACTGCCTGATTATTTGTCAGGCAGAGGTCAGCGGAGAGCTGTTGGAGCACAACCGCCAAACCAGCGTGATTGTCACCCCCTATGATGCGTATCGGGCGTTGCGGCTGATTTTCCAGTCTGCCCCGGTGGGGCGGGTGTGCCGGACGAAACAAGTGACCTGTTTCCATCTGGAAGATCGGGTGGATGATGTCCGGGAGACGGTGCTGAAAAAGCAGGAGCACTGCTACCCCATTTTGGATGGAGAGGAAAAGGTGGTAGGCGTTCTGACCCGGCAGCATTTGATGCGCCCCAGACGAAAGCGGGTGGTTCTGGTGGATCACAACGAGGGAGCCCAGTCTGTACCCGGGCTGGATGAAGCGGAGATTTTGGAGATCATCGACCATCATCGGTTGGGAGATCTTCAGACCAGCTACCCCATTTACGTCCGCAATGAGCCGGTGGGTTCCACCAATACCATCATTGCGGGGATGTTCCAGGAGCGGGGGTTGATGCCCAGCCAAGCTATGGCCGGGATGATGGCCGCGGCCATTGTATCGGATACGGTGATGTTCAAATCCCCTACCTGCACCGAACGGGATCAAAAAATGGCCCAGCGAATGGCACGGATTGCCAACGTTTCCCTGGAGGAACTGGGTCGGGAGATTTTCTCTTCTACCCCGGAAAACAAGACCATTCCGGAGCTGTTGGCATCGGATTACAAGGAGTTCCACATCGCTGGATACGATTTGGCGGTAGCACAGATCACCTGCGTGGACAGCGAGGGAATGTTGGCCAGGAAGGGGGAATTCCTGGAGGAAATGGAGCGTATCCGGGAGAAGAAGGGCTTTGTGATGGTGCTTTTGATGGTCACGGATGTGCTGATGGAAGGAACTCACCTTCTATATGTGGGAGACGACGACATCATACGCCAGGCCTTTTCCGTCACCCCCAAGGATCACTATGTATTCCTCAGTCGAATTATGAGCCGAAAAAAACAGATCATCCCCAGTTTGTCTGCTTTGTGGGGATAAAGACCAACCGCTTCGACCTGTCAGAAGGTCGAGGCGGTTTTCGTCTCCCGTAGGAGGAACGTTTAAACGTATGGGAGAATAGGATGACTCTGTAGTGGGAAGAAAGGGGTCGATTTACTTGATTTGGGGTATGATATTGCCGTTGACGGTTCCGTTTTTGGCCACCAGTTTAGGCTCTGGGGCGGTTATGGGCCTTCCGGTGGAACGACCGGAAGTGCAGCGACGGCTCAGCGGCTTTGCCGGCGGAGGAATGTTGGGGGCGGTTGTGTGGAATTTGCTGGTTCCCGGCCGGGAATATGGGGTGTGGATGCTGCTACTTGGATTGGCACTGGGGTTGGGATTGTTGTGCCTGGCCGATGCGCTGGGGGAGAAACGGGGACTGTGGCACAATCCGGCCGGGATGCTGATGGTTGCGGTGGTGCTCCATAATATCCCCGAAGGCCTGGCAGTGGGGCTGGCGGAGCCGGGACAGGCGGCAACGATGATTAGCATCGCCCTGCAAAACATTCCCGATGGCGCGGTGGTTTCTGTCCCATTGGCGGCGATGGGGATGAAAAAAAGGAAGGCCTTTTGGTATG
>CAZSAZ010000135.1:0-3771 GCA_964604925.1 uncultured Oscillospiraceae bacterium
CCCCTATTCACTATTCTTTTTTTCTATTTGTCACACATCATTGTAACACCTACACGGATCCGGGTCTTTTTTGGGGTTGTCCGTTGCTTTTTCGGGCAAGATATGGTATAGTTGTAAAGTTAAAGACAAGTGACACGAAAGAAGGTTCTTTTTCATGCTGGAAATTCAAAATCTACGCTATACCGTGGATGGTGGACGACAGATCCTGCGGGACGTGAGTCTGACCATTCCGGACAAGCGTTTTGTGGTAATCACCGGCCCCAACGGCGGCGGTAAGACCACCCTTGCCCGTTCCATTATGGGCATTAACCAACCTACCGGAGGGCGGCTCCTTTGGAATGAGGAGGATATCACCCAGTTGTCCGTGTCCGAACGGGCAAAAAAAGGTATCAGCTATGGATTTCAGCAGCCTCCCCGGTTTAAGGGAATGAGGGTGCGGGATTTGCTGGACATCGCTGCGGGAGAGCAGTTGACCCACGACCAGGCCTGCGCCTACCTGACCCAGGTGGGCCTGTGTGCCAAGGACTATGTGGATCGGGACGTGGACGCATCCCTGTCTGGTGGCGAGGTCAAGCGCATTGAAATCGCATCTGTCCTGGCCCGGCGAAGCGAGCTGATGATTTTTGACGAGCCGGAGGCAGGCATTGACCTGTGGAGTTTTGCCCGGCTGACGGAAACCTTCCAGTCCATCCACGACAAGAAGGAAGCCACCATCATCATCATTTCCCACCAGGAGCGGATCATTCGCCTGGCCGATGAGATCATTCTTCTGGCCAATGGACAGGTGTCCGACCGGGGGGATGCGGATGTGATCTACCCCAAGCTCATGGGCCTTTCCATGGCGGGCTGTAATATGCTGGAGGTGAATCAGAAATGCTGAATGAAACCCAGAAGCACATTTTGGAGGTGGTCTCCGGAATGGCGGCGGATAGCCAGGGAGCGGTGAATATTCGTGCCGATGGCAAGAAGGCCTACCGTTCCAATACCCCCAATGTGCGCATTGAATCCAAAACCGACAAAGAGGGCATCGATATTTTCGTGGAGCCCAACACCCGGGCAAACCATGTTTACATTCCCGTGGTGGTGACGGAGGAAGGCTTCCACGATGTGGTGTATAACGATTTCTACATTGGAGAAGGCGCGGTGGTTTCCATCAATGCTGGTTGTGGCATCCACAATTGCGGCTCCTGCGATTCGGAGCATGATGGTATCCATACCTTCCATGTGGGCAAAAACGCCCAAGTCACCTATTCCGAGGTGCACTACGGAGAAGGGGAGGGAGAAGGCAAACGGATCCTCAATCCCCAGACCATCCTCTACCTGGAAGAAGGGGCAAAGGTTACGCTGGAAACCACCCAGATTCGGGGTGTGGATGATACCAAGCGGTACACAAAGGCGGTTCTGACCGGCCCCAATGCGGAATTCATTGTTCAGGAGAAGCTGTTGACCCATGGGAAGCAGCAGGCTGAGTCGGAGATGGACATCATCCTGGACGGAGAGGGGAGCCGGACGCAGGTCATTTCCCGTTCTGTGGCCCAGGACAACTCGATTCAGGTGTTCTATCCCCGGGTGGTGGGCAACACGGCCTGCTTCGGTCATGTCCAGTGTGATTCCATTATCATGGGCAAAGGTCGGGTGCGTTCCATTCCGGAAATCTCCTGTAACCATGTGGATGCGTCCCTCATTCATGAGGCTGCCATTGGTAAAATCGCCGGAGATCAAATCCTGAAACTCCAGACCCTGGGCTTGAGCTATGAGGAGGCTGAGGCCAAAATTTTGGAGGGCTTCTTAAGATAATGTTCGACCTGACCTTGATTGTCATGGGAAAGCTGAAGGAGAAATTTTATCTATCCGCTGCATCGGAATATGTAAAGCGGATGAAGGGCTACTGCAATTTTAAGATTCTGGAATTGCCGGAGTATCGCCTCCCGGAGAACCCCAGCCCGGCAGAGATTGCTGCAGGACTGGAAAAAGAGGCGGAGCAAATCCTGGCGAAGATTCCCAAAAACGCATGGTTTTGTGTGCTGACCCCGGAGGGAAAAATCATTTCCTCTGAGGATTTGGCGGAGAAAATCCGGGATGTGAAGAATTCTGGAAAAAGCAGTGCCTGCTTTCTCATCGGTTCCTCCTTTGGTATCGCCCCCAGGGTGAAGCAGAAGGCGGATTATCAGCTCTCCATGGGAAAAATGACATTCCCGCACCACCTGGCTCGGATCATGGTGCTGGAACAATTGTACCGGGCGGAGGCCATCCAGGCTGGCTCGAAATACCACAAATAAGGAAAACTGTAAATATTTTGGGAACGATGGCCCTGGGGCTTTGACACGCCAGGACGGATGTGGCATGATGGTACAAAGAAAACAGAGAAAGGTGGAGGCTTTATGCAATATTACATCGATATGTGGAAGCAAATCCTTCAGTTTGAAGGTCGGACTTCCCGTCCCGGATACTGGTGGCCCACCATTGTGAACGCAATCATCAGTGCTTTGGTGCTATGGTTGGCGCCTGTGCTCTATGGAATCTACAATATGGTGCTGACCATTGCCACGTTTACCCTGTGCTGCCGCCGACTGCGGGACGCGGGATTCCCGTGGTGGTGGGCGTTGCTGCGGTTTGCCAGTGGAGGGAGATTGCCCTTTGCAGACCTGCTGAGTATGGTGCCTGTGGTGATGTGTCTGTTCCCTAGCAAGTATCCCAAGGTCATCGACGGCGACGTGGTGTCCTGACGTATTACATTTTGATAATCATTGCCCCGGCCGGGTTCGGCCGGGGCATGAATAATCCGAAAATCCCCCAAGTCTCATTCCGTTCCAATATGGACGGTAAGACTTGGGGGATTTACGTTGAAAAAGGGGAGGGATCAGACCCGGCCAGCCACGCTCCGGCGAATCAGGGCCCGCTTCAGACGGGCTTCTGCCAACTGAATTTCTGTGTCAGTGGCATCCTTTTTCGCCAGAATGGTTTTGGCGCGATTCAAGGAACGCTCAGCCCGGTCGGCGTCGATTTGATCCGCCCACTCAAAGGTGGTGGGAACCAATGTCACTGTGCCTTCATACACGCTCAGCATTCCACCAATGCAGGCGGCATTTCGCCGCTGACCGTCGGACTCAATCATGGCCATGCCCATACCCAGGGGGGTGACGCAGTTGATGTGCCGAGCCAGAACGGTCATATCTCCCGTGGTGGTGCGAACCAGAACTTTCTCTGCGTCGCCCTGGAAGATCAGCCCATCGGGGGTGACGATTTTCAAGGGGAAGGTTGCCATAACGCGCCCTCCTTATTTGTGATCGGCGTTGTATGCCTCAACTACGTCGTCAATGCTGCCCTTGAACAGGAAATAGGACTCAGGAATGTGGTCGTGACGACCCTCGATGATTTCCTTGAAGGAGCGGATGGAGTCCTTCAGGGGGACATACTTGCCCTTATAACCGGTGAACTGCTCTGCAACCTCAAAGGGCTGGCTGAGGAAGTATTGCACCTTACGGGCACGACCCACGATGACCTTATCCTCCTCACTCAGCTCATCCATGCCCATGATGGCAATGATGTCCTGGAGCTCCTTGTACCGCTGGAGGATGCTCTGCACCGCACGGGCAGTATCATAGTGCTCCTGACCCAGGATTTCCGGAGAGAGAATTCGGGAGGTGGAGTCCAGAGGATCCACAGCGGGGTAAATACCCAGGGAGGAAATACCACGATCCAGAACGGTAGTGGCATCCAGGTGGGCAAAGGTGGTAGCGGGGGCGGGGTCTGTCAGGTCGTCAGCAGGAA
>CAZSAZ010000136.1:0-3753 GCA_964604925.1 uncultured Oscillospiraceae bacterium
GCTGCGCTCAATGGCACTGATGGTGCGCATATTGGAATACTTTTCGATGATGTCATCGATTTTGCTCTTCCGGCGCATACCGGCGGTGTCGATGAAGCAGTATTTTCCGGTTTCGTTTTCGAAGTAGGAGTCGATGGCGTCCCGGGTTGTACCGGCTACGTTGGAGACGATGACCCGCTCCTCGCCCAGAATGCGGTTGAGCAGACTACTCTTGCCCACGTTAGGCTTGCCCACGATGGCAACTTTAATTACGCCGCTGTCCTCATTGTTCTCATCGTCCTGGGGAAGCTGACTCAGACACCAGTCCAACAAATCGCCAGTGCCATGACCATGGACGGCGGAAACTTCGAACAGATCTCCGATGCCCAGAGAGTAGAATTCGAACACGTCGGGGTTGTAGTAGCCCACGGAGTCGCATTTGTTCACAGCCAGAGCCACGGGCTTTCCAGATTTCCGGAGCATGGTGGCCACGTCCATGTCTGCGGCAGTGACACCGGATTTCACATCCACCACCATTACAATGGCGTCAGCCAGTTCGATGCCAATGACGGCCTGACGGCGCATGAATTTCAGCATATCATTTTCGGTGTTGGGCTCAATGCCGCCGGTGTCCACCAGGGAAAATGTCCGGCCGCACC
The DNA here is from genome assembly GCA_964604925.1 of uncultured Oscillospiraceae bacterium. Lineage (GTDB taxonomy): Bacteria > Bacillota > Clostridia > Oscillospirales > Oscillospiraceae > Faecousia. The sequence goes on from CAZSAZ010000136.1 coordinate 639, forward strand.
ACTCGCAGTCGCCGTAGATCCGGTCCCGGGTGACACCGGGGGTATCCTGGACGATGGAGGTACGCTGACCGGTGAGCTTATTGAAGAGCATGGACTTGCCCACATTAGGGCGGCCCACAATGGCGATAAGACCCTTTGCCATGCAGGATCACTCCTTCCAAATCATTTTTTATTTTAATGTATTATGCCATAACTTTTCGGCCAAATCAACCGAAAAAGAAAAAAGTTCACAAAACAGTGGGAGATAAACGAAAAGAGGAAGGCGCGACGCCTTCCTCTCACGTTTTTGCCTGAATTACTCAGCCTTGGCCTCGACGACCTGACGGCCCTTGTAGGTACCGCAAGCCTTGCAAGCTCTGTGGGGAGCAACAGGTTCGCCGCACTTGGGGCAAACAGCAACGCTGGGAGCGCTCAGCTTCCAGTTGGAACCACGGCGCTTATCGCGGCGGGCGGAAGAAACTTTACACTTAGGAACAGCCATGGGTGACACCTCCTTGGTCGAACTGCTTTTCAGACAGCCTCAATAATAGAATTACTTGTTCAGAAGCTGCTGTAAAGCAGCGAATCGGGGATCGATTTCCTTCTTGCAATCGCAGGGGCCAAGATTCAGGTTCTTGCCGCAGCGGAAGCACAGACCTTTGCAGTCCTCATCGCACAGGAACTTGGTGTCCATGTTCAGGATAAAGACGGTTCGGATGATCTCATCCAGGTCGGCGTTGTTGCCATCGAGAGGAAATGTCCGTTCATCTTCGTGATCTTCGTCTGCAAGCTCCGTCACCAGCACCACATCCAGGGGCAGGGTGATATCCTCCTCATACTCGCTGGCGCAACGATCGCACACCGGGTTTAAGTGAGCATCGATCAAACCATCCATCAGAAGAACACCGGCGGTGTTTCGCACTGTGCCGGAGGCCTGAATGGGGGTCTTGAGGGGGTAGCAGGAACCGAACTGAAGATCGCTCAGATCCAAACTGACGGAGAAGGTGGTGCTTGCACCGGGGCAATCAATGATTTTTGATAGATCCAGCAACATATTCTTACCTCCTCACAGTCATGCACTAGACATTATAATGACTTTTCCTCCGTTTGTCAAACATTATTTTCAAGAAAATCCGGTTTTTTTCCTGGGAAACTCCAAATCTTTCCAAACGCTGGTTTACCAGGGGAATGGATGGGGAAAATGGGGCGATACAATATAAATAATACGAAGGCAGCGAAAAAATCCTTGACAATCCGGTGGGAATATTGCATGATGAGGAAAAAGAATGATGACACGAGGTAGTGGCAATGAAGGAAATTAGAATTAAAAAAAATGATGCCGGCCAGCGTCTGGATCGGTTTCTAGCAAAGGCGGTGCCCTTGCTGCCGGCTTCCCTGGCCCAGAAGTACATCCGTATCAAGCGGATCAAGTGCAACGGCCAGCGGGCAGAGCGGGATACCCGTTTGGTGGAAGGGGATGTACTCCAATTATACATCAATGACGAGTTTTTCGACAAACCCCGGGAGGACAATGCCTACCTCACGGTTGCCAACCCAAAACTGAACATTGTATATGAAGATGAGTACATTCTTTTGGTGGACAAGCGGCCTGGTTTGGCGGTTCACTCCCATGAGGGGGCCGAGTATGGAAAAACCCTGATCGACCACATTCAGGCCTACCTTTATCAGAAGCGGGAATGGAATCCCCGGGGAGAACATTCTTTTACCCCGGCATTGTGCAACCGCATCGACCGAAACACCGGCGGCATCGTCATTGCGGCTAAAACCGCTGAGGCGTTGCGGGTGATGAATCAGAAAATCAAGGATCGGGAGCTGGATAAGCGATATCTTGCCGTGGTGGAGGGAACCCCCAAGCCTCCGGTAGGAAGTTTGAAAGGGTACATTTTCAAAGATGCCAAGAAGAACCGGGTCTTTGTTTCTGATACACCCAAGGCAGGGGCAAAGACTGCCCAGACCAACTACCGGGTTTTGGCCTCCCAGGGAGGGCTTTGTCTGGTGGAGTGTGAGCTTATCACCGGTCGAACCCACCAGATCCGGGCCCAGTTCGCCCACAGTGGCCATCCGCTGCTGGGGGATGGAAAATATGGCAAACTGGACAAGCGGTTTGACCGAACATACCAGGCACTGTATTCGTATCAGTTGACCTTCGATTTTTCCACGGAGGCTGGTGCTTTGGAATACCTCAACGGAAAGCGGTTCCAGGTAAAGTCTGTGGATTTTGTTTCAGAATATTTTCCCAGAGCCGCCAAGGAACTTTTCGAAGAAAACCAAGGATAAAATTCCATAAAATTGGGAATCATTCCGGATAACCGGAGAAAAACCGCTTCATTGCTCCTGTGGATGCACCGGGAGAGATGGGGCGGTTTTCGACTTTTATGGTTGACATTCGCCCTTTTTTCGGATATATCTATACATAGAAACGGTGGGGTGTCTGCCAATGGCATGACAGCCTGCTTTTATATCCATACAGAAACGGGGGAGGATAATGTCCAAAGAACTGATCCGCCTCCAGAACCTCACCATGGATTTTGACGGTGAGCGTATCCTGGACGGCATCAACCTCTACATCAACGACCACGAGTTTCTTACCCTTCTCGGGCCTTCCGGCTGTGGTAAGACCACGACGCTGCGAATCATCGGAGGATTCCTGACACCCACCGACGGCAACGTGCTGTTCGATGGCCAACGAATCAATGAGGTTCCCGCTTACAAGCGACAGATCAACACCGTGTTTCAACGCTATGCGCTGTTTCCCCACCTGGATGTTTATGACAACATCGCCTTTGGCCTTCGGGTTGCAAAGGTTTCCAAGGAACAGATCCACGAGCGGGTGACCCGGATGCTGGAAGTGGTTAGCTTGAAGGGCTATGAGAACCGAAAAATCACCGCCCTGTCCGGCGGACAGCAGCAGCGTGTGGCCATTGCCCGGGCACTGGTCAATGAACCTAAGGTACTGCTTCTGGACGAGCCTTTGGGTGCGTTGGATCTGCGGCTGAGAAAAGATATGCAAAATGAGCTGAAGCGGATCCAGCAGGCCACCGGCATCACCTTTATCTATGTGACCCACGATCAGGAGGAAGCCCTTTCCATGTCCGATACCATCGTCGTCATGGAC
>CAZSAZ010000137.1:0-3701 GCA_964604925.1 uncultured Oscillospiraceae bacterium
GCCATGGACAGAACCCCCCGCTTGTGCTTCACATCATTGCGGATGCCGTTGAAGAAGAACTCTCCTTTGATGCAGTAGCCGGGGCCGCCCATACCGGTGCCCTCGGGGCAACCGCCCTGGATCATAAATCCGGGAATGACCCGATGGAAAATCAGGCCGTTATAGAACCCCTGGTTGCACAGGGAAATGAAGTTGCAAACGCTCTGGGGTGCCGTCTCGGGATACAGTTCTCCCCGAATGACACCGCCATCCTTCATGGTAATCTGAAAAATAGGATTTGCCATATCAATGCTCCTTTGTCTTTTGTTCCACGCCCTGGGTACGGAGGTATTCCAAAAATCGCTCCCGATTTTCCAGATGTCCCTCCACCCGCAGCAAAATTCGATTGTGGTCATCCACCAGAAGAATCTCCCCCAGCAGATTGGTTCGCCAGTATGCCACCTGGCGCAGTGGAATCATGCGGAATTTCCCCCGCCAGTCTCGTTCTCCCATGGTCATCGGGCCGACTTCGATAACGTGGTTTTTCCGCAAAATCAGATGGTATCCCAGGCCCCACATCATCCCCAGTGCCAAAGCCATGGAGAAAAAGCCCACCGCTCCTGTATTTGGCAGGACTCCGGCAGATACCAGTCTATTTGTCATCCGCTGAAACAGCCAAGCCGGAAAAAGGGTCATCACCAGATATCGCAATCTGCCGTGCTTCCCTGGTTCCATGGTAAATTCCATCAATACCGCTCCTTCATGGCTCGATCGATCTGCCGTTTGGCATCCCGCTCCGCAGCAGCCTGACGTTTGTCATAGAGCTTTTTGCCCTTGCAAAGGCCAACCTTTACCTTCACCCGGCTGCCCTTGAAATAGACTTCCAAGGGAATCAGGGAATACCCGTCCTGCTTCACTTTGCCAAACAGTCTCATGATCTCCCGCCGGTGCATCAGTAGCCGCCGGGGGCGTCTGGTATCCACATTAAACCGGTTTCCCTGCTCGTAAGGGGCGATGTGCATCTGATTGATGAGCATTTGGCCATCTTTGATGCCACACCAGGCATCCTTTAAGCTCAAATTTCCCGCCCGAATGGATTTGACCTCCGTGCCCTTCAGCTCGATTCCTGCCTCAAAGTCCTCTTCGATAAAGTATTCATGATGTGCCTCCCGGTTCCGGGCCATCACCTTAATTCCGGCCTTTTCCATTTGACACACCTCCAGGCTCAGAACGTATAACCATTATAACATATTTGTCAAGGAATTGCAATGGGAAAGAGAAAATCTGCCAAATCCTTCGGGTCGTCAAAGGCATAGTCGCACCACTGACGCATTTGAATGCCCAGTTCCGGCACCCGGCTTCTGCTCCAACCGGCATAGGCGATGGGAACACCGGCGGCCTTTGCCATATCCCGACCAGGTTTCAGATCATCCACCATCAAAAGTTCCTCCGGGCGAAGCCCATAGGTTGCCATAATGGTTTCCAGGGGATAGACACTTGGCTTGCGCTGTTCCGGCGGATCCTCCCAGGAAAAAATCAAATCCGGCTGCAAGCCAAAATGGGTTTGGTAATCCCGCTGGATGTTCTCCCGAGCAGAGTGGGACACCACACATACCATGCCTCCCCTGCGCTTCTGCTCCAGGATGATCTCTCCCATTCCGGGATAGGCCGGAGGAATGTGATGGGCGGAATAATCCAGCCACATTTGAAACTCCTGGGCCATTTCCTCCGGGGAAAAGTGGTATTTTTCCCGGAGCAGCCCTGCAAAGCCTGGATCAAAACACCAACGGGTAAATTCGTCCAGCTCCATTTTCTCCCACTCCGGGCGGAAATATTCCATCAACTGGAGAAAGCAGGGATAGTTCACACGTTCTTCGCTGGACACCACGGTGTCATCGTGGTCCAGCACCAGACAAGGAAATCGCAGCATGGTTTCTCTACCTTTCTGTCTCACACCTCACAGGATCGGCTTTAGAGGAACCGTATCCAAAATGGTCAAGCCAAAGGCTTGTGCCAGTTGTCTGCCGGCTTTTTCTGTCTCCGGCTCATTCAGAGCCGTGGGATAGTGGGCATCACATCCCAGAATCATGGTGCAGTTTTCCTCCCCGGCCGCTTCCAAAAACAGGGGGTTGGGATACCAACGTTCCCGGCGCAATCCCTCCATATTGATTTCCAGCGGCAAACCACAGGCCTTTGCCTCCTGGCACAGGCGACGCATATGGGCCTTATATACCCGGCCATTTCCCAGGAAATGGATCAAATCCGGATGGGCAAAGTAGGTAAATAGCCCCGTGTGCATGGCATCCATACTTTGGGCGCAATATTTTGCCAAATCTTCTTCCGATGTGGTTCTCTGACCGGAATATTCAGCATCGTATTCGTTATCCAGAAAATGCTGTCCCAGGATCATATATTCCACCCCGTTGTCCCGGAGCATCGCCAAAGTGTCGTCAAAATGCTTGGGATAAAACTCACATTCTACCCCAAGATGGATCTCCAACTCCCCCCGATGGCATTTTTCCAACGTCCGAACGGTTTGGGCATAGTCCCCAAGGTATTCCGGTTCCATCCGGAAATTGGAGTAGTACCCCTGGGGAAAGGCATAGGGGCTATGGTCGGAAAATCCCAGTCGTTTCATCCCTGCCTGCATGGCAGCCTGAACATATGCTTCTTCGTCCCCACTGGCATGGTGACACCGCCAGGTATGGGTATGGTAATTGGCAATCAAATCATCATCTCCCCAAAATTTATCTTGATACTAACACGGTTTTCGATTCTTGTCAACGGATGGATTTGGTGACAAAGACACAGAAGATTCTTGCGGGGTGTAGTAAAATCTGTTATACTATTTTCAGCGAACAAAGGAGGATTCCCCATGGATTTAAATGTATTAAAAGCCAAAATGGATGAAACCCATTATATTTATGATGACACCCTGGCCACGGTGCTGTATGTGGCCCTGCAACTGGGTCGGCCCCTTCTCATTGAAGGTGCCGCCGGTGTCGGTAAGACAGAAATTGCCAAGGTGATGGCTCATGCCCTGGATCGGGATCTGGTGCGCCTGCAATGCTATGAAGGTCTGGACGAAAGCAAGGCCCTGTACGAGTGGAACTACCAAAAGCAGCTTCTGGCCATTCAGGTGAACATGGCCGCCCAGAACAGCGGCCAACTGACCCAGGATCTGTTCAGCGATTCCTATCTGCTGGAACGTCCCCTGCTGAAATCCATCCGCTCGGAAAAACCAGTAGTGCTCCTCATTGACGAAATTGACAAGGCCGACGAGGAATTCGAAGCCTTCTTGCTGGAACTGCTCAGCGAAATGCAGGTTTCCATCCCCGAGGTGGGAACGGTGAGGGCCAAGACCCTTCCTTTCGTGGTGCTCACTTCCAACCGGGCCCGCCCCCTTAGTGAAGCCCTCCGTCGTCGGTGCGCCTACCTCTACCTGGAATATCCCGATGTGGATAAGGAACTGTCCATTCTTCGGGCCAAACTCCCCCACGTAGACGATCGGCTTAGTGCCCAAGTTGCCCTGGCGGTTCAAAAGCTCCGGAGCAACGATGCCATCTTGAAAAAGCCCTCCATCGCTGAGACTTTAGATTGGGCCGCCGCCCTGGATGCCCTGGGAATTCGGGAACTGACCCCTGATGCCCTCCGGCAAACCGCCGGATTCGTGCTGAAGAACCCTGAGGATTTGTCGGCTCTCTCCAATACCACCCTAGAAG
>CAZSAZ010000138.1:0-3631 GCA_964604925.1 uncultured Oscillospiraceae bacterium
GATTTGGCATTCCCCTTCCGTCGGTATCAGATTGGCAAGGTCTACCGGGGAGAGCGGGCTCAGCGGGGCCGGTTCCGGGAGTTTTACCAGGCAGATATTGACATCATTGGCGATGGAAAGTTGGATATCCTCAATGAAGCAGAGATTCCTGCCATTATCTATAATATTTTCCGAGCCTTTGGCCTAACCCGGTTCCAGATCCGGGTGAACAACCGGAAAATTCTCAACGGATTTTATGCCATGGAGGGTTTGACAGAGTCCTCCGGTGAGATCATGCGTACCGTGGACAAGCTGGATAAAATCGGCAGAGAAAAGGTGGGCCAGATTCTGGTGTCTGATTTGGGTCTGACCCAGACCCAGGCAGATGAAATTCTGAATTTCATTGCCATCACCGGTTCCAACAGCCAGGTGCTCCAGCAGCTGGAAGCCTACGCCGGACGGAACGAGATTTTTGACCAGGGTCTGACGGAACTGAAAACGGTTTGCGAAAACCTGGGTGCCTTTGGGGTGCCGGAGGAGAATTTTGCAGTGGATCTGACCATTGCCCGGGGTCTGGACTACTATACGGGCACGGTGTATGAGACCACATTGCTGGATCATCCTGAGATCGGTTCGGTGTGTTCCGGTGGCCGGTATGACAATCTGGCAGGATACTACATTGACAAGGCGCTGCCTGGCGTGGGTATTTCCATTGGCTTGACCCGGCTGTTCTACGTTCTGGACGAGCAGGGACTGCTGAATCCGGAGCAGAACAACGCCCCGGCAGATGCGTTGGTGATTCCCATGACCGACTCCCCTGCCCAGGCCATTTCCTTGGCGCAGGAACTGAGAACCCAGGGGGTTCGGGTTCAGGTTTACGGGGAACAGAAGAAATTCAAGCAGAAAATGGCGTACGCCAATAAGCTGGGAGTTCCCTATGTGATTTTGTTGGGAGAAGATGAGATTGCCCAGGGCAAGTGCTCGGTGAAGGATTTGCGCACCGGTGTCCAGGTGACGGTTTCCACTGCAGAAGCGGCAGCGTTGCTCACCGCAGACCAGTTGTCCCAGGCGCAGGCCGCGGTGATTTTGGAGCAGTAAGATGTATCTGTCCATTGGCAGCGATCTGGCGGTTCGGGAATCAGCCATCATCGGCATTTTTGACTTGGATAACACCTCCACCTCCAAGCGAACCCTGGAATTTTTGGAGAAAGCGGAGCAGGAGGGGCAGGTGATTCCCTGCGACGATCTGCCTAAGAGCTTCCTTCTCACGGCGGAATATGGAATCCCCAAGGTCTATTTGACGGAGTATTACCCATCCACGCTGGAAAAACGTCTGACCCATCGGGGAGAATTCAAATAAAGAATCGGCCGGTCCTTTCCTACGGATCGGCCGATTTTGTCATTCTGGGGATTCAGGGGGCTCCTGGGGGGTGGAGCGGTACTGCTGGGGGGTCTGTCCGGTAAACGAGCGAAAGATCTTGGTGAAATAGCTGGCATCGGAAAAGCCGCACTCCCCTGCAATGTCCCCGATTCGCCGGTCGGTGTTGCGTAATAACTGGGTCGCCTGGGCCAGACGATACTGGCGGAGATATTGGATGGGGGTGGTTGCAATGGCAGCGTGGAAGCATCGGAGACATTCACTGGGGGAGAGATTTCCGCTTTGGGCGATGGCGGCAGTGGTGAGTTCCTCTCCGAAGTGGTCGTGGATGAATTGGAGCATTTCCTTGATCCGTTGCCCATTCCGGAAGGATTTTGCGTTGGAAAGCCGGGGCGAAGGGGAACGGTTGGCCCATAGGAGAAACAGCAACTGGGATAGCTGGGTTCGGACTTGGAATTCATATCCCTCAGATTCCTCCACCCCAAGATACCAGGCCCGGTCAATGACCTGTATGGCCTCCCGATGCCAGGAAATATTCTGGCGAAACACCAACCCTTCCAGTTCCCGGTATTCCAAAATGGGAAGGACATAACGCTGATAAAAAACGCTGTCCAAACTTCCTCCCACCAATCGGGGGTGGAACACCATGGAGTGGAACCGACAGCCGGAGCCATCCAAATCCCAACATCCGTGGAGCACGCCAGAGTTGAGGAAAAATCCCTCACCCGGGCCAAGGGTCACCCGCTTTCCACCATAGGCCAGGGTGCATTCTCCGGAAGCGATCACCACAGCTTCCAACTCCTCGTGCCAGTGCCAGGGAACGGCCTGGCGTTTTAGATCATCGTGATAAAATCCAATGGGGAAGGGGGTGGAGCCATGGTGGGCCAATTCCCGGTTGGTGGAATCCACATCGGTTTTGCATGGGGTCAGTGCCATAAATTGCCTCCTTGGAGGTATTTTCCTATTTTTCGCTGGAATCTTCCTAACGATTCTCATTTTCTGCTGATATAATCATAGCAAATCCAAAGGAGGAACGCAATATGATTCATTTGCTTCTCATCATCATTTATCTATCCTTTATTTCTCTGGGGTTGCCGGATGGCCTGCTGGGTGCCGCATGGCCCACCATGTATCCGGAGCTGGGGGTGTCGGTTTCCCTGGCCGGTGGCATTTCCATCATCGTTTCTTTGGGAACGGTGTGTTCCAGCCTGATGAGTGAACGGCTCACTGCCCGACTGGGCACTGGAAAGGTCACAGCCATCAGTGTAGCCATGACGGCAGTGTCAATTTTCGGTTTTTCCACCTGCCGTAGCTACTGGATGATGAGTCTGTGGGCCATTCCCTACGGGTTGGGGGCAGGAAGCGTGGACGCATCGTTGAATAACTACGTTGCCATTCACTATTCCAGCCGCCATATGAGTTGGTTGCACTGTATGTGGGGCGTGGGAGCGGCCGCCGGGCCTTATGTCATGGGCTACTTTCTGTCAGGGGGAGGCCATTGGAGCGAAGGCTATCGAACCATCGGCGGAATCCAGGTGATTTTGACGGTGATTCTGGTGCTGAGCTTGCGCCTCTGGAAGGGGGACAAGGAAGAACAACAGGGGGAGTCCTCCCAGACAGAGCCTTTGTCCATTGCCCAGGCGTTGAAGATTCCCGGCACCAAGGAGATTATGGTGAGCTTCTTCTGCTACTGTGCCCTGGAACAGACGACGGCTCTTTGGGCAAGCTCCTACCTTGCCATGGAGAAGGGCGTTGCCCCGGAGACGGCGGCATTCTATGCCAGTATGTTCTTCATTGGCATTACCATCGGTCGGGGGCTGAATGGATTTCTGACCATGAAATGTTCCGATACCCAGTTGATTCATTTGGGATTTGCCATTATTTTGGTGGGAATTGTTGCCATGTTTCTGCCCCTGGGGACAACGGTCTCCATTTTGGGGTTGGTGCTCATCGGTCTGGGTTGTGCCCCCATCTATCCGTGTATCATTCACTCCACCCCGGAGCATTTCGGGACGGAACATTCCCAGGCCATCATCGGAATCCAGATGGCCAGTGCCAACAGCGGGATATTGCTGATGCCTCCTCTGTTCGGCTTATTGTCCAACGTTCTGGGACTTGGGCTTCTGCCGGTGTATCTGTTGGTGATTCTGGTGGTTATGACGGTGATGCACGAAAAAATGTTACACAAATGCGAATAAAAAAACACCCCCGCCTGTGACGGCAATGTCATTAAGTTAGTGGCATAGTTCCAGTGGTGGATAGCAAACAGAAAGA
>CAZSAZ010000139.1:0-3608 GCA_964604925.1 uncultured Oscillospiraceae bacterium
CTATTACATACTGCGTTACATACCGAAAAAAGTCTATTTATCCTCTGGTTTCAACGCATTTACGGCATTGTGCATTGGGCCGTATCAATGTGGATATACTTTTCTATAGAAGAAAATTTTGCGTATCGCCCCGCTTTCAGGCCGATTTTTGTCAATGCCCGGCGAATTGCCTGTTTGATTGCATCGGTGATTTCTTCCGTGTAGTCGGAAATATCCAACTCAACGGAAAAGTCATTGTTGCCGTGGGATGAGTGGGAATTTTTTGGCATAATCAATCACCAAGGATTCCTTTCAGGTATTCTTCATACTCATATGGAATACCGATGTCCCGAGACTTATAATATCTCAGAAAATCAACCGGGAATGTAAATTGGCCGTCCCAATAAATGCCCGCGTTAAATGTCTCCCCAGTGAATATGTCTGTAGAAAAAGCACAGGCAAGGCCGGGGTCAAGTGATTCAATATGCTGGATAACCTTTGCTTTGCTAATGGAATTCTTGTAGTTCGCAAAATCCTTAAATGAATCCGTTTTGGATTTATAAGGCATCCCATCCCAAAAGCCAAAATAGAAAATGCCATCATTATCTTTTGTCACTTTGTCCGCCTCCTTTGGTTTGGTGTATACTTTAAAAATACGCCTTTTCTATCTTCGCCTATGTATATACTACCATTTTTTGTTATGAAAATCAAGTCATTTGGTGCATATACAGAAACATTTAGCGCATTTGCGAGTTCTTCCGCAAAACAATATCCGCCATTGCTTTTTACCCCAGTATTGCAAGCTATAAGCCGAATATCCTGCCCTTTATATGCCGGATTGTGCTTTATGACTTGGGCAAGCAATCTTGGAGACATATTGGCTTGGCTCCCGCCAAACGCTACCGCCGTAGGCGAACCGTGCATAGCAACATCAAACTTCGAACCATCAGGAACAACATTTTTTATATTTTCGTACAGGATATCATCCTTGGAAAAAGCAGAAAAACCCTGTTTAATCGGAGTGGTTGCTCTTGTCGTTATTTTATCCAAAGCATCTCTTATATCAGTGCTTTGTGGAACTATTTTCTTTGCCTCTGCAACCAATTCGGATTTTCTTTTTGCCCATTCCTGATACGACATATACGGCACGGTTTCCCATTCCCCGGTCTCCGGGTTTCTGGCTGACCGTGTACCCATTTCCGTGTCACCCTTTAGAGCCGCTACCGTGGTACACCGACAGTTATAGATCAGATACCCCGGGGCTTTCGGGTCTCCGGGATATTCAATCAAAAGTACGATGAATTTCCCTTGTTTGTACGATCGGTATATCAGGAGACTATGGAAAATTCGTCATCTACACAGAACCGCCCGGACAAAAAATGCCCGGGCGGTCTTGGTATCCATGATAAATCAGCTTTGTGGGGATGCTTTGGTGTGACAGGAATCACCAGGGGAAGGGATTAGAGGGAAGATCTTCGATCTTGAACCTCCAGAATTTCCCCGATGTACATCCGGTGGATGGGCTCATCTTGATAGCATTGGGTCTGAATATCCTGGGGGATTGCCGTTGCATCCAAGTCCTGGCGGTAAAGGGTGCGGCAAAGGAGGGTCAATGTTCCTTCCTGATATCCCACTCCGTCCTGGAAGGGGATGGGAGTTAGGCCGCTTTTGGACACTTTATCCCCGTCCCGCCCGGACATTCGCCCCAAAACCACCAGCCCGGGACGGGCTTCCTCCGGGAAGAAGGTCAGAGTGAAGTTGCCCTGGTATTCCAGAAATTCGTAGGTGTATCGATTGGGTCGCACATAAATCGTAGCCACCGGTCGATTCCACAGACAACCCAAACCGCCCCAACTGATGGTCATGGCGTTGAAGGAGTCTATACTTCCTGCGGTTAAAACCGCCCAGGAGTGATGGAAGGTCTGAAAGGGGTCTAACGAAATTGGCTGCATCAATATTCCTCCTTTTGAACGAAATGCGGTGTTACCAGAAGGGCCAATGAGCCTCCTGCCCGGCGTGTTGAAGCATCTGGATCCACTGCTCCATGGTAGTGCTCCGACGTACATAGTACCGAGGTATCTCGGACTCCTTCCGTCCGGTGATGAAATCTCCCTCTTCTACCGTGACGGCAAAGCGGTAATACTCCTCAGCCAAGGCCCTGGTGGTATCAGTATACGCGCCGGTGGGATAGCTGACAACAAAAGGCTCCCGGCCGGTCATCCGGGCGACGGCCAATTTCGATTGACGCAGTTCTTCTTCTTCTTCTTGTTCCTCCGGGGAAAGGGTGGTAAGAACCTGGTGGTTGACAGTATGACTCTGAATGGAAACCAAGCCAGAATCCGATAGTTCCTTGACCTGCTGGGAGGTCATGGAGGTCACACGATTGTCCATGGAAGAGGTGACCACGAAGATGGTGGCCTTGAACTGATAGGCTTGGAGCAGGGGATAGAGCTGTTCATAATTATCCAGATAGCCATCGTCAAACGTCAGAATCACCGGCTTTTCATAGTCTGTCACATGATTCAGATCTTCGAAGAAAATGGGTGTGTAGCCTTCCTCCAGCAGATATTGGAAGTGGCGTTCCAGAACATCAGGATCCACAAACAGAGATTCGTTTCCCCAAACCTCTGACGTAACAGCATGGTACATGAGGACGGGAACCCGGATTCTCTGGGGAATGTCCCAGGATGAGATTCCGCTGGTGCAATAGAAACGGTTTTCTTCCGGGTCATCCAGAAAAGAAAGCTCTAGCGTTTGGCATACCGACTTCAATGGCAAATACATCCGGTTATCCCATCGGATGGCCCCGGTGGTTTCGTCAAAGCGATGGGTCGTCCCGTTCCAGGTGAGGGTGAAGCCCTCCTCATCCGAACCTGAAAGAATGTTGCCATTCAAGCTGGACAGAAAGGCCTCTCCCGGAACATAGCACAACTCGTCAAACCAGACAGCGGGGGATTCCAGGGTTACACCGTCCACCACGGGAACGGCTCCTTGGGTGGGAGTGGAGAGGGGATCTGTTACCATTACCTGGTATGTGGCAAAGGTTGGGGCGGTTTCGGCGGGGAGCGTCTCCACTGGGGATGTGGGGCTGGACAGCGAGTCACAGCCGGACAGAGCCAACAGCGCTGTAAGAAGCAAAAGATTCTGCCAATGTTTCATTCTATTCCTCCTGAAACCCGAAGAAGAGAAGGCCTTCGGGCTGTGTTGCTTGAATCCAATATACCACACCAAACAGCCATTGGCAAGAGTGGAGCAAGTGGTTGGCTTAAACAGAATATACAACCGGGTCAATGGGAAAGGAATGGAGAAATTAGGGTAAAATAGGAAGAAACCCCCTAAAAATGCCGGGAAACCAGAAGAAAAACCGCAAGGAAATGGGAAGGCAATTCTAAATTTTTTGAAAACATCCTGGCAAAAAGGAAAAATGTCCTTGTATATTCATGTAAAATATGCTATCATAAATCACGGCGGTGCAGTATCCTAGTCGGAGCGGCCGTTTCCTAGGCAGGGCCTAAAAATCCTGTAAAGGGCACATCGATGAAGTCCCTGGTGCTTGCTTGTTACGCCCAGTTTCGGGTGGGTGCTGGGGGTTAAGGATTCCGGGCGCGTGCCAATGGCATGGCGCATAC
>CAZSAZ010000140.1:0-3501 GCA_964604925.1 uncultured Oscillospiraceae bacterium
GTCTGAAAATGCTGCGTTCCAAGCTGGTGGAAATCAGAGAGCGTGAGCATCTGGCAAACATTGCCGACATCAAGGGCGTTCAGCAGAAGATCGAATGGGGCAGCCAGATCCGCAACTATGTGTTTATGCCCTACACCCTGGTGAAGGATACCAGAACCGGCTGTGAAACCAGCAACGTCAACGGCGTGATGGATGGAGCTTTGGATCCCTTCATCGAAAGCTACCTCAATTGTCTGGCCACCGGCAATTGGGTGCAGAAGTAAAAAAGAATCACCCCATTTCCTTTCCTGAAGCGGAGGGAAATGGGGTGTGTTTTTATGCCTCGTGGAACAAGGGCTTGATTCTCTGGCGATAGAGCCGGAGGAAGAAGATTGTGGTCACAAGCAGACCCATGCCTTCAGCAATGGGGAAAGCCCACCAGACCAGGTTCACGTCGCCCAGCAGGCTGAGCAAATAGGCTGCGGGAAGCAGCACAAGCAGCTGACGGCAGAGGGAGACCAGGGTGGAGTAGATGCCGGTGCCCAAAGCCTGGAAGGTGCTGCCCAAAATGATGCACACGGCGGCTACCGGGAAGCACAGGGAAATGGTGCGCAGGGCTCGGATGCCCATTTCCAGGAACTCAGCAGTGGGGTTGAAAATCCCCAGAAGCACATCAGGCAGGAACTGGAACGCGGCCAGGCCCAGAAGCATAATCCCCAGACCGGCAATGGCGGCCAGCTTGATGGTGCCCATCATCCGCTTGGGCTGGGCAGCGCCATAGTTAAAGGCGACGATGGAGATAACGGCGTTGTTGATGCCAAACAGGGGCATAAAGAAGAAGGACTGGAGTTTGTAGTAAATGCCAAACACGCCGGTGGCGGTTTCAGAAAAACCCTGGAGAATCTGGTTCATGCCAAAGTTCATCACAGAGCCGATGCCAACCATGATGATGGAGGGAATACCGACGGAAAGGATGGTCTTGATGATAAAACCATCAGGCTTGGCATGGCAACGCTTCAGATTCAGATCGGTATTGAACCGCTTATTCAGATACAGTGCCAGGAAAGCGGAGATCCACTGGCCAATAACGGTGGCCAGGGCGGCACCGGCAATGCCCATGGCAGGCAGACCGAACCAGCCAAAGATCAGCACAGGATCCAGAACGATGTTGATGATGGCACCGGTGGCCTGGGTGATCATGGAGTAGAAAGAACGGCCGGAGGCCTGGAGCAGACGCTCGCAGAGAATGCCAACAAAGACACCGGTGCTGGCGATACAGACAATGCCCAGGTAGGTGGTACCACCTTCTACTGTCTCGGTAACGTTGGACTGCATCTCAAAATAGGGACGGGAGAAGAACACGCCGACGAGCAAGAACAGAAGGGAAAAGCCGATGGACAGCAAAAAGCCGTTGCCGGCGGTGCGGTTGGCCCGGTCGTGGTTCTGTTCGCCCAGGGATTTGCTCAGAAGGGAGTTGACACCCACGCCAACGCCGGTGGCGCAGCCGATGAGCAAATTCTGAATGGGGAAGGCCAAGCTCAATGCGGTGACGGCAGATTCACTGATCTGGGAGATGTAAATGCTGTCCACCACGTTGTAAAGAGCCTGAACCAACATGGAGATCACCAGAGGCAGCGCCATGTTCACCAGGAGCTTGCCAACCGGCATCGTACCCATCTTGTTGGAAGAAATGGCGGATTGGGGTTTGGTTTCTGTCATGATTATATCCTCGTATTTCACATAAAATTCCATTATATATTATAACCTGTTTTTCGGAAAAATCAAGAGAGAAATGGGGAAAAGATTGATTTTTGGATAAAAAGCGGTATAATTGGGCAAAAGGAATGGAAAGGGAACAAGAAGATGATTCTGAAACAGACGATTCCGGCACTGACTGGAGAGAAGGCGCAATACCTGGTACATGAGTTCAATGACAACACCATCCGATTTGTCTTGCACTATCTGGGGCGGGTGGACCCAGAGGCCATGAGCCGTGGCGTGGAAACAGTGATGAAGCAAGTGGATGTGCTCCATGGCAGCTTCCAGGTGTGTCGTGGAAAGGCAGTTTGGCACATTTATGACCAAATCCCCGTGGAAACCTATTTTCGCCTGGAAACAGTGGAGGGAAATGGGACCCAGCGGAGTTACGAAGTGGCACTGGAACCAATCCGGGCCGAGGATCCGGTGAAGATGCGGTGCGTGGTGATTTGGGACGGAGTCGAAAGCTCGGTTGTGGTTTGCATGAGCCATCTGGTAGTAGACGGAGGGGACGGAAAGTACCTGTTGGGGAAAATTCTGGAGGCTTACAACCGGATCGTGGAGACGGGGAGTGCCCGGGACTTGACGATCAAGCAGGGGAGCCGGGCGCCGGAGCAGCTCTTTGCCGGGATGAAATGGCAGGAAAAGCTGAAATTGTGGCGCAATCCTGTGGCAGGGAACAAAAATGAATTTCCCTTTGAAGATCCGGAACCGGGGACAAAGCGGGTGATTCGCCGGGTGATTCCACGAACGGTTATGGAATGGGCGATGATGCGGGGAAAGCGGGAAGGATATACTGCCAATGATTTGATTTTGGCAGCTTGTTACCAGGTGTTTGGCACTCTGGATGGGGTGGACAAGGGCCAGGGACTTGGTGTGTCGTCGATGATGGATCTGCGGAAGCACTGCCCCGGAGGGGACAGCGCAGGATTGACCAATTTGGCAGGGGCACTGAAAACCCAGTTGCCCCAGGGATTGCCGGGAGAATATGAAGATACACTAAGGGAAATTGCCAAGCAGACGAAGCGTGACAAGGAAGATCCCCAATGGGGATTGGAAGGGGTTCCACTGCTCCAATTCGCAACGGGACATTTGCCCATGAAGGTGCTATTGGCCGTTGCGCCGGTGGCTTATGGGAATATGTCATTGGGAGTGACCAATTTGGGAAATCTACAGGGAAAACAATGGCGTTTGGGAAACCTTTATCCCGTGGGAGGAATGTTGGGCGGCCCGTTGAAGAAAAAGCCGGGTGTTCAGGTCTGCGTTCTAAGCGTGGATGGGGAATGTTCCCTCAGTATTCTGGGAACATACACCGATGGGGATGAAACGCAATTGGGGACATTCCTGGATGGAATGGTCTCGGAAATTTCCCGATACGGCGAAGTAGAATAAAGAGGTGGCTGTTCTTACATGGAACAGCCACCTTTCTTATGAACGGAAAAAGGGTCTCCCTCGGGAGAGAGAGACCCAGTGAATGGGAAACCGATTACATATCGAAGGGTTCCATGCCCAGAACGGGATGGCCAACCTCAGACAGGTAGTTCAGCAGCTGCTCGGGATCCTCGGTGCAAACAGTCTCGTCTGCGACCATGTCGGTGAAGTTCTCAATGCCGTACATCTCCAGGACGGTGGCATCCAGACGCTCACGCATCTGATCCTTCAGCATCTTGGGCAGCCAAACGATACGAGCGGGGCCGCCTTCTGCTGCGATGAACTTCTTGGAGGAGATGAAGTGCTTGCCGTGGCCCATGAAGCCGGGGGTCT
>CAZSAZ010000141.1:0-3480 GCA_964604925.1 uncultured Oscillospiraceae bacterium
CGGAAATGAAAGTGGAACGGGTCAGCTACGATGTGATGACCCCCTCAGCGGCCCGTGGGCTGATTGAGGCCATCTACTGGCATCCCGGGATGAAGTGGGTCATAGACCGGATCTATGTATGCAGCCCCATTCGTTTCACCAACATTCGGCGCAATGAGGTGAAAGATACCATCAGTATCAGAAACGCAAAAACCGTTATGGAACGTGGTGGTGAATTATACCTGGCCACCCCAGAGAGCATCCAGCAACGAGCCGCCATGGTACTGCGGGACGTGCATTACGTCATCGAAGCACATTTTGAGATGACCACAAGAGCCAACGCAACAGACAACCCCGGAAAGTTTCAGGAGATCATGTGCAGACGGCTGGAAAAAGGTCAGTTTTATCATCAGCCCTGCTTTGGTGTTCGGGAATTCCCAGCCAATTTCCGTCCCTGCCACCATCTCCCTAACTGTCCGGAAGAATTACTGGGGGAGAAGGATCTGGGGTGGATGCTGCTGGACATGGATTACCGGGATAAAGAAAACATCACGCCAAAATTCTTCCGTGCCACACTGCGCAACGGTGTTTTGGAAGTGCCGCCTATGTATGCTCAGGAGGTGATGGGATGATTCTGCAAGCCTTGACGCAGTTGTATGAGGATTTGGCTGAGCGTGGGGAAATCTCCCGTCCCGGCTGGGCACCTACCAAAATCAGCTTTGCCCTGTGTTTGGATAATGATGGAAATTTAACTCAGGTCATCCCAACACTGGAAGAAACCGTTCGTGGTAAGAAAACCGTTCTGGCACCACAAAGCATGACGCTTCCGGTGATTGGAACAAGATCAGGCAAGGTTACTAAACCAGGTTTTCTTTGGGACAATGCAAGTTATCTGCTTGGAATAGACGACGAAGAATACTTAGAACGCACACAAAATCGTTTCAGAAGCTGTAAGGAACTACATTGTAATCTATTGGCTGACATTGAGCATCCTTCAGCTCGAGCCATTCTAGCTTTGTTTGGGCATTGGGATGCCAGCAAAGCAAAGGAATGTCCCGCATTGCAAGACTGCTGGGACGGATTGCTAAAAGGTGCAAACTTGGTTTTTCGTGTTGATGGAATATACGCTCAACAAGTCGATGAAATCGCCAGAACCTGGAACCACTACTACAATAAACCCTCGGACGGAATACAGAGCCAATGTTTAATAAGCGGACGATATGAAATCCCGGAAAGCACTCATCCTTTGATAAAAGGTGTAACCGGTGCCCAGCCCAGCGGTGCTGCCCTCGTATCTTTCAATGCACCGGCTTTTTGCTCCTATGGAAAAGCGCAGAGTTTGAACGCCCCCGTAGGAAAGCACGCCGCCTTTGCCTATACCACTGCATTGAACCATCTGCTGGCAAATCGGGAAAATGTACACCACATTGGAGATACCACTGTAGTTTGCTGGGCAGAAGGCGCTGAACCGGAGTACGATCTGTTTGCCAATTTTCTTTGCTTTGGGGATGCTGCTCCGGAACAGATCACCACAGATGACCTGCGAAGCATTGTAAGCAAATTGGCACAAGGGCTTCCCTGCGAAGAAATTCCGTTGGATCTCAGCCGGCATTTTTACATACTGGGACTTGCTCCCAACGCCGCCCGGTTGTCTGTTCGCTTTTTCTACAACAGCACCTTCGGAGAGTTGATGAAGAACGTAGCAGGACATCATAAACGGCTGGAAATTACAGGGAATCAATATCCATTTATTTCGTTACGCACGCTGGTAAAAGAAGTAACAAAAACACCAAAGGAACACGGTGGGGATCGTTCAGCAGAAAAACAGAATGCCAATGCAAAGGAGACAAATGTACTAGTTGGCGAAATATCCCGCGCTATTTTTGCCGGAAGCATCTATCCTGTTTCCTTGATTGAACTGGTAATGATGAGGATCCGAGCCGATCAGGACGAAAAGATCGATGGAAAGCGTATCGAGCGAAAAGTCACCCCTGTGCGTGCTGCAATTTTGAAAGCCTACTACCTAAAAAATACAAATAAACTTTGCCCTGAGGAGGTATTAACTGTGAGTCTCAACGAAGCCAGCACCAATATTCCTTATACACTTGGTCGTCTGTTTGCCGTATATGAAGCATTGCAGGAGGCCGCCAACCCTGGAATTAACGCCACCATCAAAGGATAAGTATTTCAATTCCGCTTCCGCCACCCCGGCTGTGATTTTCCCGATTCTCGACAACCTTGCCCAGAAGCATCTGCGGAAGCTAACCGACGGTCAGAAAATCTACTTTGACAAGCAGATCGGTTCCCTGAAGTGCATTTTGGACGAAACCAATCCTGTACATCTGACCCTGCCGGAACAAGGTTCTTTTGTACTCGGCTACTATCATCAAAAGCAATCCCGCTACACAAAGAAGGATGAGAAATAATATGGAACCCATCAAAAACCGCTATGAATTTGTGATTCTGTTTGACGTGGAAAACGGAAACCCCAACGGCGACCCCGATGCCGGCAATATGCCCCGGATTGACCCGGAAACTGGATATGGTCTGGTTACGGATGTATGCCTGAAGCGGAAGATCCGTAACTATGTAGAGGCTGCAAGGGAGGGCAAACCAGGCTATCGAATCTATGTAAAGGACGGCGTTCCCCTGAATCGTAGCGATGCGGAAGCAGGCGAAATGTTGGGCGTTAAAGAGACATTGGTTAAAATTCAGAAAACCAAATCTCGTGATGAAGCCAAAAAGCTCGGCAATGAACTGAAAGAAAAGGAACCCAATATTGATACAATTATGCGGGATTTCATGTGTTCCAATTTCTACGATATCCGCACCTTTGGTGCCGTGATGACCACCTTTGTCAAAGGCAACTTGAATTGCGGTCAGGTTCGTGGGCCGGTGCAGCTGGGCTTTGCCCGAAGCATTGATCCCATTCTGCCTCAGGAAGTGACCATTACGAGGGTCGCCATCACCACCGAGGACGATGCAGAGAAAAAGGGAACTGAAATGGGGCGTAAGTACATTGTCCCCTACGGTCTGTATCGGGCAGAGGGCTATATCAGTGCAAATCTCGCCAGAAAGACCACCGGTTTTTCAGAAGGAGACTTGAAACTTCTCTGGGAAGCGATTCTCAATATGTTTGAGTTGGATCACTCCGCCGCCCGGGGCAAAATGGCCGTCCGGGAACTGATCGTCTTCCGGCACGACAGTGAATTGGGCAATGCACCGGCCTACAAGCTCTTCGACCTTGTGAAGGTTCAGCGCAAGCCGGATGTGGTCACTGCCAGAGCCTACAGCGACTATGATGTGACTGTTCAGGAAGAGAACCTGCCCAGCGGCGTGACCTGCACGCGGATGGGGTGATCTATCAAGATGAGGATTTTCTCCAACTATCCGGTCTCCAGCATTTTGCCTTTTGCCGGCGGCAGTGGGCTCTGATCCATATTGAGCAGCAATGGGCAGAAAATCTATGGACAGTTTCCGGAAACATCCTCCACGAAAAAG
>CAZSAZ010000142.1:0-3434 GCA_964604925.1 uncultured Oscillospiraceae bacterium
GAGGTGGGTTCGATTCCCATTACCCGCTCCAACCCCGGACGTCCTTTGGATATCCGGGGTCTTTTTCTGCCAAAAATGTGCCGTCCGGCAAAACCGGACGGCACATTTGTCTTATTGCCAAACTTCGCACATTCTGCGGAAGGCTTCCATCATCTCTTCCTTGGAATCGTAATTCGCCACATACATCTGGTTGGCCATGGCTCCGGACAGGGCATCCGGCGTCCGTCCTGCCAGCTTCATCTTGCTGCCATACTCTGCCATAATGTCCTCATGGGTCATCTTGAAGGGCTTTCCATCCCGGCGACCACAGAATCCGCAGTAGTAGTGGGGGCCATGGATATTGACCAAGGTGGAATCATAGGCGATCATATCCGCCCAGATCTTATACACATCCACAGAGTTTGCAAAGTTGGACAACTCCGGGCAGTATCCTCCTGGGGGTCTCATATTCACTTCCAGTCCGAAAATATCCCCCTTTTTTCCAAGCCCCTCCTGATCCTCCAGAAGGACGAAATACTCAAAATGAACAAAACGGCTGCGCACATCAAAGGCCTTGACGGTTCTCCGTCCCAACTCCCGCATCTGCTCCGGAAGTTCCTTTTCGATGTAGAACAGGCAGTTGTCCCCATTGTTGACCACATCCATCAAGCTCTGGCAGGTCACATTGCCACTTTCAAAAATCGGCTCTCCCTGGGAATTGATGATGGCATCGTAGGTATGTACCTCTCCGTTGACAAATTCCTCCATGATGTAGGGCACCGACGGATCCTTGGTAGCAAAGAAGTAGTCCACCTCTCCATCGTTCCGGAGACGATAGGTGTGACTGGCTCCCAGACCATTGTCCGGCTTTACCACCACAGGATAGCCCACGGTATTGGCAAAGGCCTTGGCGTCATGCAGTTCACCCACCAGGTGATACCGCGCCGTGGGGATCCCTGCCTGGGCATAGTAGGCTTTCATGCCGGACTTGTACCGGGTACGGGCCATATCTTCCTCCTGAAATCCGGAAGTGATGTGGAACTCCGTCCGAAGTTTCGCATCCCGCTCCAGCCAGTATTCGTTGTTGGATTCCAGCCAATCAATCTTTCCGTATTTGAAAGTGAAAAAGGCCACTGCCCGAAACACCTCGTCATAGTGTTCCAAACTGGACACTTTGTAGTATTCGTGCATGGAATCTCTCTGCTCCCCGGTCAGTTCATCATAGGGACAGTCTCCGATTCCCAACACCCGCAGACCATTGTTCTTCAGTTCCCGGCAGAACCGCCAATAGGTCAAAGGAAAATTCGGTGAGATGAAAATAAAGTTTTTCATAGGTCGCTCCTCTCTTTTCTTTGGTACTCAGGCTTGATCCACAAACCCTTCTCCGTATACCTCTACCATTCGGAACCACCAGGGCCAGTCGTGGTTCACATCGTAACCCCAATATTCAAATCGAGTGGGGATGCCCTTTTCACAGCAGATGGTATCCAGCCATCGGGTGGATTCCAGCAATGGCTCTTCCCAGGCTCCCTGGCCGCAGACCACCAAACTTCTCTGGCTACGATAGAGGTCATAATAGGGGTGATCCCAGGGCAAATGGGGCAGATATAGACACGGACAATTTTGGTAAACCAAGTCGTCACAGTAGTTCTCGAAGAAAATCCGGTTGTCATACAGCCCGGAAATGGCAAACACACCACCGGAAAAAACATCCGGCCTGCGGTAATACAGATTGACGGCGTGCATGGCCCCCATGGAGGCTCCAAAGGTCACGATGTCCCGGCGGCCTCCACTTCTGTCCCAGATGAGGGGGACCACTTCTTCCACCACATAGTGAATCCAAGCCTCATGGCGCTCCATTCGTTGACGGCAATCTCCGCCCAATGCGGCCCAGGCTTCCTGATCCAGGGTATCAATGGCATAAACGGTACACCGACCTTCCTCAATCCACCTGGTCCAGGGATCAATCATTCCAAAATTTTCAAAATCATAGAATCGTCCCCCTTGACAGGGGATAAAAATCACCGGCTTGCCCCCATGGCCATAGCGTTTGAGCTCCATGTCTCGGCCCAAATGGGTGCTGTAATGCCGCACATATTCCATATTCACGTTTGACGCTTCTTTCTTCCCATCAAAGTCCCAGACAGTCAAAAAACACCGGCACAGACTGCTCCCAGCAGGCCTCACAGTGGGTGCCCCCAGGCACCACCCGAAAGGTCAGGTTTACCCGCTTTTTCAATAGCAACTGAGCCATAGATATCAGGGCGTCGGCGCTGGCGGCATGGGAACCCATTTCCACGCTGCCGTAATCCATATACAGGCAGGTGTCGTTTTTGATATTGGCCCGGGCAATGAGATTGTAAATTTTACTGGGCTCCACCCACAGGCTGGGAGACAGACAAGCCCCCCGGGAAAAGACCCGGTTGTAACAACTGACTCCATACAGAGCCATCAGTCCTCCCATGGAGGATCCCGCTAGGATGGTATGTTCCCGGTCAGGCAGGGTACGGTAGGTTTTGTCGATTTCGGGCTTCAGGGTTTTCACCAACCAGTCCATATACACCTTACCCTGGCCCCGAACCAAACCCAATTCCTCATTCTGGAAGGTCACAGGGGAATATTCATTCAGACGTCTCCCCTGCTGGTTACATTCCACCGCCACGATAATCAACGGCTTTCTCGTCCAGGTCATAAAACTGTCCATTCCCCAACTTTTCCCATAGGTGGCATCTGCATCATAAAACACATTGTGCCCATCAAACATATACATCACCGGGAACCGGCGCTGAGGGTCCTCGTCATAGTAGTCCGGCAAATACACATAGACCCGTCGGGTCATTTCGCCGCTGAGTTCCGGAATGGTCACGTCCCACTGGATCATCATACCCGTTTTCTTCCTCTCACAACCAGATGGATTTATATTGGATAGTATAGTTCGATTTTATCCTGTTGTCAATCCATTTCGACAAAGATACTCCGATTTCCCGGTGCTTTTCCGAAAAAAACTCCTCCAAACGGAATATCTTCCTGCCAAGGGGACAAACTGGTGATGAGGTGATTTTCATGTCCAAACGGAAACGTCAGCAACGCTGCCCCGACTTAAGACTGGATCCGGAGGCTCGGATTTGTCCGGCCTTCGATGCCATGAGCATTAAGAAATTCTCCCTGACAAACTCGGGAGAAATAGGGATGCAGGTTTTAGACAACTGCGGGGAAGAACACATCATGTGACCCCATCCAACCCCAGCATCACCCCAAAACCCAGGAAAAACCACCATAGTGGCCTTCCGTCCTGACCCATCCGGGGGATCAACTCCCGGATGATGACATACAGCATGGCTCCGGCGGCAAACCCCATCAACATCCCATACACTGTCCCGGATTGCCGGCGAAGCGCCCAGGCTGCCAGTGCCGCCAAAGGCTCCACTCCACCGGAAAGGACACCATACCAAAAG
>CAZSAZ010000143.1:0-3383 GCA_964604925.1 uncultured Oscillospiraceae bacterium
ACACCGCCCTTTCACGGCGGTAACATGGGTTCGATTCCCGTACGGGTCACCATGAAAAAAGTCCTGATGGTTACATCGGGACTTTTTTCATACCCTTTTTCGCTGAAATGCGCCTTCCATTTGGAAGGCGCATTTTTTCAGATATTCAGAATCAGCTTGGCAAAGAGGAAATAGACCAGCAGGGACACGGCATCCACAATGGTGGTGATGAAGGGACTGGCCATTACAGCGGGGTCTGCCCCCAGAGCCTTGGCGATCATGGGAAGCATACCGCCCACGGTTTTGGCGATGATCACAGTGACGCACAGGGCGCAACAAACCACCAAATCCACCCAAATGGTCACATTCTCGTTTCCGAACAGCAGATGATCCACCAACCAAATCTTGGCGAAGCACACCACCGCAAGGCCGAGACCACACAGAAGGGCGGTACGAAGCTCTTTCCAAATCACGGTGCCCAAGTCCTTAAACTGCAATTCCCCCAGGCTCAGGCCACGGATGACGCTGACAGAGGACTGGGAACCGGAGTTGCCGCCGGTGCCCATAAGCATGGGAATAAAAGAACTCAAGGCGATGACCTGAGCCAGGGCGTCTTCAAAGTAAGTCATAATCAGCCCCGTGAAGGTGGCGGAGACCATCATCAGGCTCAGCCAGGGGAACCGGTTTTTGAACAAATCCACAGGGGTGCTTTTCAGGTAGGGCTTTTCCGATGGGGTCATACCACCCATCAGCTCCATATCCTCGGTGGCCTCATCCTGCATGACGTCCATGGCGTCGTCGAAGGTGACAATGCCGACCATCCGGCTTTCCGAGTCCAGAACCGGCATGGCAAGGAAGTTATACTTACTCAACATCCGAGCCACTTCTTCTTGGTCGGTGGAGGTGGTGGCGAAAATCACGTTGGTGAACATGATGTCCCGGACGGGGGTCTCGTCGTCGTCGGCCAGGAGCAAATCCTTCACCGTGACGGTGCCCAGGAGCTTCCGCTCGGTGTCGGTGACATAGCAGGTATAGATGGTTTCTTTGTCAACACCCTGACGACGGATGCGCAAAATGGCCTCCTCCACGGTCATGTTGGGCCGGAGGGAGACATACTCCGTGGTCATGATAGAGCCGGCGGAGTATTCTTTGTATTGCAGAATTTGGTTGATACTGAATCGCATCTCAGGATCTGCCTGCTTTAAGATTCGCTTGACCACGTTGGCAGGCATTTCTTCCACCAGGTCAGCGGCATCATCCACATACAGCTCGTCCAGCACTTCTTTAAGCTCGGAGTCGGAGAAGCTGCGGATCAGCAACTCCTGGGCATCGGATTCCATCTCCACGAAGGTCTCCGCGGCCAGTTCTTTGGGCAGCAACCGGAATAGCAGGGGAATCCGGGTTTCTTCCAGGGTGTCAAAAATAGCGGCAATATCGCTGGGGTTCATGGTCACCAGGATGTCCCGCAGGGTTGCGTACTTTTTGTCCGTCAACAAACTGGACAACGCTTTTTCTACGATTTCAAATCGTTCAGCCATTGTTGGGTTTTCCTCCTTAGGTTCGAATGGATACGAAGGTTCGGAGCGAAACACATTGGGTCGAAGAACTTACATCAGGGCCAGCCACAGCGCGTGACCGTTGCATCTTCGGCCGGATGTGCCGCCGCTACTGCCAGAGTCCATGGTTGACCTCCTTTTTTCTCGTTTTGGCGATACGCCATAATTGTCTTTATTTTATTCCAATTTTTGGATCTTGTCAACCTTGACGGCGGTGGGAAAGGGGGATAAAATAGATCCTGTTATCATTGCGGAGGATACCTCCGGAGAAAGGAGCACAAAACCATGATTCGAATTGCCCGGCAGGAGGATATTCCCCAGATGTTGGAGATCTATCGGCCCTTCGTGGAGCAGACGGTGTACTCTTTCGAATATGACCTTCCTTGTCAAAGGAGTTTTACCGCCCGTTTTTTGGAGCATACGGCTCAGTTTCCCTGGTTGGTTTATGAGGAAGGGGGGAAGGTTTTGGGCTACGCCTATGCCGGTGCCCCCTGGGAGCGGGGCGCCTACCGGTGGTGTGCGGAAGTTTCCATTTACCTGGCACCCCAGGCTCGGAGCAGAGGGGTGGGCCGGGCCATGTATCAGCAGCTGGAGGAGATTTTGCAGGCCCAGGGCTATGCCCGGGTGTATGCTGTGATTGTGGAAGAGAACCGAGAGTCCATTGCGTTCCATCAGGCACTGGGCTATCATCAGGTGGCCCGGTTTGCCAAATGTGGCTACAAAATGGGTCGGTGGCTGGATACGATTTGGATGGAGAAGGAACTTTTGGGAGCGTTTCAGCCCTGTGAATTTCCACGAAAATGGATGGATGTGTATAAATTTTAAGGCGTGATCCAGGGGAAATGTGCAAAAATACGTGTTTTTTCTCCGTTCCAATGGGACGCGTTGTGAAAAATGCCCGAAAAATAGAATTCTTTTTAGATAAAATGACTCTTTCGAAATGCGCAAAAATATGGTATGTTATCCGTGAGATCATGTTGCCTGACCCTGGGAGAGGAAAAGATTCCGGGAGAGGAATGACAGGCATTGATTGCCGCCCTGGGCGGAGGATTCCGCCCCCTTGCATTTCCAGCAATCCAATATCATTATAAGGAGACGTGACCATGTATTTTCACAAAAAGCGCGTTATTGCTATGCTGCTGGCCGGTGGCCAGGGCAGCCGTCTGAAGGTGCTCACTCAAAAGACTGCAAAGCCTGCGGTTCCCTTCGGCGGTAAGTACCGCATCATCGACTTCCCCCTGTCCAACTGCGTCAATTCCGGCATTGATACGGTGGGTATTCTGACCCAGTATCAGCCTCTGGAACTGAACGAGTACATTGGCAACGGCCAGCCCTGGGGCTTGAACAAGACCCAGTCCTGTGCCCAGGTGTTGCCCCCCTATGAGCGGTTCGACAAGAAGAGCGGCTGGTATGCTGGCACCGCCAACGCCATCTGCCAGAACGTGGACTTCATCGAGCGTTTTGACCCGGACTATGTGGTGATCCTGTCCGGTGACCACATCTACAAGATGGACTACAACGCCATGGTGGAATACCATGTGGCAAACAATGCCGCTTGTACCATCGCCGTGCGGAATGTCCCCTTGGAGGAGGCTTCCCGGTTCGGTATTCTGAACACCAACCCCGACAACTCCATCTATGAGTTTGAGGAGAAGCCCCCTGTTCCCAAGTCCACCAACGCTTCCATGGGCATTTACTGCTTCACCTGGAGCGTCCTGCGGGATGCTCTGCTGGCTGATGACGAGGATGCCGCTTCTTCCCATGACTTCGGTAAGAATATCATTCCCAACCTGCTGGCAGCGGGCCACAAGATGATGGCCTACAACTTTGATGGCTACTGGAAGGACG
>CAZSAZ010000144.1:0-3367 GCA_964604925.1 uncultured Oscillospiraceae bacterium
AGAACGCCTACGAGCTGCTGGCTCAGCCCGACATCGACGGCGGCCTCATCGGCGGTGCCTCCCTGGTTCCCGAGAAGTTCGTCCAGATCATCGAGGCTGCCAACCAGCCCACCGCCTAAGTTTCCCTGTTTCTACCTGTTTCTAATTATGGTGCCCTGCCAAATCTGGCAGGGCACCTTTTTATTCTGCATTCTGTTTGGATCGGATGGTCATGCTCTGTCCTGTGATGGGATGGGTGAACCGAACTTCCTTGGAACACAGCCGTTGATACCCATACCCCAGGTCTTGGGATAAGGCCTGGGATTCCTCTGAGCCATACTGCGGATCCCCCAAAATAGGCCACCCACGGTATGCGCAGTGTACCCGAAGCTGATGGGTGCGTCCCGTCACCGGGCACAGCTCCAAAAGGCTCCGATTTTCCATGGTATCGATAACCCGGTATTTTGTCACCGAAGGCTTCCCCACGTTATCCACATAGCGCAACAAGCTTGGCAACGGACGTCGGGCGATGGGGGCATCGATCGTCCCTTCCCCCGGTTCCGGCAAACCAAACACCAGAGCGTGGTAGATTTTTTCCACCCCTTGCTCCTGAAGCAAGGCGTGAACATAGGCATTTTTTGCCACCAGCACCACCCCGAAGGTGTCCCGATCCAGCCGCGTCACCGGATGGAATGCCGTCTGCTCTCCGTTTTGCCGGTAGTGCCAAATAATACCATTGGCCAAGGTATCGGTGTTGGTGCTTCGGGAGGGATGGATCAGCATCCTCGCCGGTTTTTCCACCGCCAGAATGGCCTCATCTTCATATAAGATGGTTAACGCCATCTCCTGGGCCGGGTACTCCGGCTCCGGCTCTGTCAGACACAGTGTCACTTCATCCCCTGCTTGAACATAGAAATTGGTTCTCTGGGGTTGGCCGTTGACCAAAATCCGCTCCTCCCATTTCAATTTGTTCATTAGCCCGGTGGAAACCCCCATTTCCCCTTTCAAAATATCCGATAATCGCCCTGCGCCCTGGGCTCGATGCCGCAATTCCATATATGCTCCCTTTGCCCCCAACATTCGGGGCTTTTTTGGAGGTATTATACCACGGACAACGCCCCGGGGTCAATCCTTCCCCTGGGCCAATCCCTCTGCCGTCACCGCAAGGATGGGGGACAAAATCATCCCAGCCACTCCCCAAATCCGAAATCCCACATACAAAGCCGCCAGAGTGGTCAGCGGATTCATCCCTAATTGCTTTCCCACCAATCGGGGCTCCAGAGCAGAGCGGGTCAACATCGCCGTCACATACAGTCCCAACAGTCCCACGGCCCGAACCTGCTCCCCGGAGAGAAAACACACCCCGGCCATGGGTAACAGCACCGTCCCGGTTCCCAGGACAGGAATGGCGTCCACCACTGCTGTAACCGCTGCCCAAATCACCCAGTGCTCCAAGCGCAGCAGTCCCAATCCCACCGCCAAAATGGCAAACATCAATCCGGTGAGTTTTACCTGGGCCCGGAGCCACAGTCCCAGCGTCTGCCCCAGGTTTCGAACCAATGCCTGCCATTTTCCAGAGGTGGCCCCTAATTTTCTCCATTTTTCCCGCAGGGTTGGATACTGCGCTCCAATCATGTAGGCCGACAGCACCGTCGTTCCCAAACTCAACGCTCCCCCAGGCAGTTTCCCTGCCACGCTCCCGGCAGCAGACAGAGCCCAGGCTGTCATTTGCTCCAGCAGCAGACTCCCTTCCGCAAAAAGCCCTGTAATGCTTTGACGCAAGACCCGGCCCAGTCCCCCCGGCAAACCATCCGCCAAATTCAGTCCCCAATCCCGTACCACTACAAATCGCGTTTCCAGCATTTGCACCCATGCAGGAAATCCGGAAGTCAGTCCCCCCAGCTCCCGGTAGCCCACTGCCGCCAAAAAACACACTCCGCC
Organism: uncultured Oscillospiraceae bacterium; assembly: GCA_964604925.1. Classification (GTDB taxonomy): domain Bacteria; phylum Bacillota; class Clostridia; order Oscillospirales; family Oscillospiraceae; genus Faecousia. The sequence continues at coordinate 1,921 of CAZSAZ010000144.1, forward strand.
GCTCACCCCCAACAAAACCAGGCTCACCCCAATGCCTGCGGCCACAGACCGGGGAAAATGCAGCTTATCATGCAAAATTCCCGTGACAGGCTCTGCTGTACGGGCAAATCCCCACCCCAGCAGAAATGGTGCAATTAATGGCAAAAAGTACCGAATAATCCCCCACGCCAGGAAAAACACCGTAATCATTGTCCCGATTCTGCGAAATCCGTCCTGTCTCACCGACTTTCCTCCCCGATTCTTCCCTCTTGCATTTTTGCAAAAATATGTTACAATACCTCTTGGTCAAAGGCGGTCTATTCTCGTCAAATTGCCCAACACCCTTCAGGAGGTAGGTTCTATGCCCAGTATTCCCAAATATTATATCATTGAGTCTTCTGCGCTTCCGGATGTATTTCTGAAGGTTGCAGAGGCCAAGCGACTATTGGAGACCGGAGAGGTCAGCACCGTCAACGAGGCAACCCGCCGCACCGGCATCAGCCGCAGTGCTTTTTATAAGTACCGGGACACCATCCTGCCCTTTCAGAATCTGATGACCGGACGGATCATCACCTTCCAACTCATGCTCCATGACGAACCCGGTGTCCTGTCTGCCATTCTGGCCTGCTTTGCCCGATGGCACGCCAACATCCTCACCATCAACCAGACCATCCCCACCGGCGGATGCGCCCTGGTCACTGTCACGGCAGAAACCGCTGAAATGCGCGTCGCCCTGGAAGAATTCCTGGCCGACCTCAATGGCACCGGCGGTGTGGTGAAGGCTGAAGTCCTGGCGGGCTAAGACCAGGACTCATCACCAGAAGATTATTCCCAAGCAATTAGAAAAATACGCAAAAATCCCTTGACAACTGGATTTTGCTGTGGTAGAATACCCAGGTAACAAAGAAGGCTGAACATCCGCCTCACCTCCAGCGATGCAAAGAGGTCAACATTTCCTTTCCCCTTCCTGGGGTTTTTATGGAATGGTAGCGGATGCTTTGGCATCCGCTTTTTTGATTCAATGGAGGTGCTTACCATAGCCAAGTTAGACCATCAGCTCAACGAGGAGATCCGGGACAAGGAACTCCGCGTCATCGGCGCCGACGGTGCCCAGTTGGGTATTTTGTCCGCCGCACAGGCCAACCAGATCGCAGAAGAGCAGGGTCTGGATCTGGTCAAGATCTCTCCCAATGCCGTCCCCCCCGTGTGCAAGATCATGGATTATTCCAAGTACTGCTTCGATCAGAAGAAGCGGGAAAAGGAAGCCCGGAAGAACCAGCGTGTGGTGGAGATCAAGGAGATTCGCATGAGCCCCAGCATTGATACCAATGACCTGAACACCAAGGTCAAGGCCGCTCAGAAGTTCCTTCTCGATGGCAACCGCGTCAAGGTCAGCGTCCGCTTCCGCGGCCGTGAGATGGCGCATACCAACATCGGTGAGAAGCTCCTTTTGACCTTTGCCGAGGAG
>CAZSAZ010000145.1:0-3212 GCA_964604925.1 uncultured Oscillospiraceae bacterium
ATGGAAAGATTCATTTCTGTGGCCCTCCTTTGGGAACAATCCCTCTATTTGGCAGTTAGTACGTCCTAACTGATTATATTATACTGCCAATGACGGAAAAAGTCAATCCTTTTGCCGCAGGCCCCCTCGTTCAGGCTGCTTGCGGCTCTCTTTTTTCTGTCCCTTGACAATGTACTTGTCCTACTTTTTCTTGCCGTGTTCATACCATGGGAATTAGGCAATTACAGACAAGATTCTGCAACCAGCGCCCTGTTATTTTGGGTAGTTTTCCGGTATACTGAAGTTGCTTAAAATGAAACAAGCTGGGAGGATCTTGCCATGCGTTACGGATATTTCGACAATAGCAAGCGGGAATATGTGATTGACCGGGTAGATGTGCCGGTTTCCTGGACAAACTATATTGGTCTGAGGGATATGTACGGCGTTTTCAACCACACGGCAGGGGGATATCTCCTTTATAAGTCCCCGGAATACCACCGAATCACCCGTTTCCGTCCCAACGGGGTGCCTATGGATGGACCGGGACACTATGTTTACCTCCGGGATGAAGAAACAGGGGACTATTGGAGCCTGTCCTGGCAACCGGTAGGCAAGCCCAAGGAACATTACAGTTGCCGCCATGGCCTGAGCTATTGCAAATACCTGTGCAACTACAGCAACATCGACGCTCAACAGACCCTGTTCGTTGCTATGGATGATCCTGTGGAGATTTGGGACGTTACATTGCGCAACGATTCCGGGCGCCCCCGGTGTCTTTCTGTGTACTCCTATCTGGAATTCAGTTTCCACCACATCGACATGGACAACCGGAACTTCCAGATGAGCCTCTATGCCGCCGGAAGCCGGTATGAAGATGGCATCATCGAGCACGACCTGTATTATGAGGAGAATGGCTACCAGTTCTTCACTGCCGATTTCCAGCCCGACGGATTTGACTGTCTGCGGGATCGCTTCATCGGCTCATACCGCACGGAGCGGAATCCTTTGGTGGTGGAAACCGGGGATTGCACCGGATCCTTCCAAAAAGGGGGCAATCACTGCGGCTGCCTGAAGAAAACCATCACTCTACAGCCTGGAGAGGAAGCCCGACTCATCTACCTGCTGGGGGAGGGCGGCATTGATGCCGGCCGGGAAATGCGGAGCAAATACACGCCACAGCGGGTGGACGAAGATTTTGCCCGGCTGGCAGCGTATTGGGATGAAAAGCTCAGCTGCCTGCAAGTTGCCACCCCCAATGAAGGGATGAACACGGAGCTGAATATCTGGAACCTGTACCAGAGTGAAATAAACGTCATGTTCTCCCGGTTCACCTCCTTTATTGAGGTAGGCGGTCGCACTGGCCTGGGCTACCGGGACACCGCCCAGGATGCCATGATGGTGCCCCACTCCAACCCGGAAAAATGCCGCAGCCGTCTGGTGGAACTGATGCAGGCTCTGACCAGCAGCGGCTATGGGCTGCACCTGTTTGAGCCCCGATGGTTCCAGCCAGAGGGGAAGGAACAGTCCTTCAAATCCCCCACAGTAATCCCTACCCCGGACAAGAGCCAGATTGTCCACGGTCTGAAGGATGCCTGCGCAGATGATGCTCTGTGGTTGGTCAGCAGCATTGTCCAGTATGTGAAGGAGACGGGGGAGTTTGGCTTTGTGGATGAGGTCGTTACCTACGCAGACGGCGGCGAGGGGACGGTTTATGAGCATATGAAAACAATCCTGGACTTTTCCGCCCGGGAGGTGGGAAAAACTGGCATCTGCAAGGGGCTGCGGGCGGACTGGAACGACTGCCTGAACCTTGGCGGAGGAGAAAGCGCCATGGTCAGTTTCCTCCACCATTGGGCCATCGGCAACTTTGTTTCGCTGGCAGAACGGCTGGGACGGCAGGAGGATGCTATCTACTACAGCGCCATGGCAGAAAAGGTAAAGGCAGTGTGCGAAAGCGTCCTCTGGGACGGAAAGTGGTACATCCGGGGCATCACCGCTGATGGTCGGAAAATCGGCACCCAGCAGGACTCGGAAGGAAAGGTACACATGGAGAGTAACACCTGGGCGGTTCTCAGCGGTGTGGCAGACCGGGAGCGCGGTCTTGCTGCCATGGACAGCGTGGATGAGTACCTCTACACGGAGTATGGTCTGATGCTCAATGCGCCCTGTTTCCATACCATTGACGACAGCATCGGTTTCGTCACCCGGGTATATCCGGGGCTGAAGGAGAACGGCTCCATCTTCAGCCACCCCAACCCCTGGGCCTGGTGTGCCGAAGCCGTCCTGGGGCGTGGCAGCCGGGCAATGAAGTTCTACAACGCCCTGTGTCCTGCACTGCAAAACGACAAAATCGAAGTTCGTCAGGCAGAACCCTACACCTATTGTCAGTTCGTGGCGGGACGGGATCATACCGCTTTCGGCCGGGCAAACCATCCCTTTATGACTGGCTCCTCGGGCTGGGCCTATTATGCCGCTACCCAGTACATCCTGGGTGTGCGCCCGGAGTTTGACAGCCTTACCATAGACCCCTGTATTCCCGGGAAGTGGAAGGAATTTACCGTCCGGCGGAAGTGGCGGGGCGCACAGTATCACATCCGGGTAACCAACCCCGACGGCGTGGAAAAGGGCGTAAAGGAATTGCGGCTCAATGGCGTACCGGTGGAGAAGATTCCGGTACAAGCCGCCGGCACCACCGCAGAAATCCAGGTAATCATGGGCTGAGGAGGGAACAGAATGATCCGATTTGGAACCGGTGGGTGGCGTGCCATCATTGCCGACGAGTTTACAAAAGAGAATATTCGCCTGCTGATTGCGGGGCTTTGCCGGCTTATGGAGCAGGAGGGGTATTCCGGCTGCCAGGTGTGTCTGGGTTATGACCGGCGGTTTCTGTCCAAGGAGGCTATGTTCTGGGCAGCGGAGGTGCTGGCAGGCTATGGATTCCACCCTTATGTCATCAATCGCTCCGCACCCACCCCCTTGATTATGTTTACCGTCAAACAGATGGATGTGCCCTACGGTCTGGCCATTACCGCCAGTCACAACCCTGCTATTTACAACGGCATCAAAATCTTCACCCGGGGTGGTCGGGATGCGGATCAGACCGTTACCCGGCGGATCGAAGAGCAGATTGACCAGCTTCGTCCGGAGGAGGTCAAGTCCATTCCCTATGAACGGGCATTGGCACAGGGAATCGTAGAGGAAGGATATCCCTTCAACGCCTACATTGACAGCGT
>CAZSAZ010000146.1:0-3201 GCA_964604925.1 uncultured Oscillospiraceae bacterium
TGAGGCGGCCACCGCTGACCTGAACGATGTGAATATGATTGACCCGTTCCATCTGGAAGCCTATGGCACCATGGCGGTGAATTACAACCGGGATGTGGAGATTTTCCCGGTGCTCAATGCCACTTTTGTGAAAATCCATGGCCATTCTCCTTACCGTTCTCCCACGGACATGGGTGTGAACATGGTGGGCAACTGCATCGTGGATGATGCCGTTTGCTGTGAAGCCTCCCGAAAGGAGATCCTCCGGCGGTACTATGCCGCCTGCGTGGAGCGGGTGCGGGGCAAGGACTGTGATGAGGCCATTCGGAAACTGGAACTGTTGATGAACCAGGCCAATGTGACACCGGAGATTTTCCCTGCGGTTCGGGCCTGCCTGGACAAGGCTCAGGCGACGGGCGCTCCGGCCGGTGCGATGCTCCTGCCGGATGGCCGGGTGCTGACGGGCAAGACTTCCTCCACGTTGGGGGCGGCCTCTGCGTTGCTGCTGAATACGCTGAAAACATTGGCAGGCATCGACGACAAGCAGGAACTGATTTCCTCCAAGGTTCTCGAGCCTATCTGCGAACTGAAAACCGGATATATGGGCCACCGGAATCCCCGGCTCCACACCGATGAGGTGCTGTTGGCTTTGACCATTTCCGCCCTGGATAACCCCATTGCCCAACGAGCCAAGGAGCAACTGAAGAATCTGGCCGGATGTGAGGCCCACTTCTCTGTGGTGCTCAGCGACGAGGATGAGCGGCTGCTGCGCCGTCTTGGGATCCACGTCAGCTTCGAACCGAAGTACGAGACAAGACGCCTTTACCACAAGTAAATCTGTAACCGATGGGAACCGTCTTGGGGGAAAGGCCCCCTGGACGGTTCCCTTTTTTGAACAGATGGAGGATGGGGACGAAACATGGGATTCTTTGCCGAATCTTTGCTGTAACTGTGGTATAATTTGAAAAGAAAATGGAGGGTGGATAACCTTGAAAAAACGTTGTCTGGATTTGGCGCTGACCTGTGGGATTTTGGTAATTTCCTTTGTGGTAAGCCTGATGATTGATGAACTGTTCCGGACGGACACGCTGATTCCCACAGTTTTTGTGCTGGGAGTATTTTTGGTGTCGCTGTGTACCGAGGGATACCTCTATGGAATTGCCGCCAGCCTGGCTAGTGTGCTGGCGGTGAATTTTGCGTTTACCAATCCCTACTTCAAATTCAATTTCACCATTTTGGAGAATATGTTCTCTGCGGTCATTATGCTGGTCATCACCATTGGAACCAGTGCGCTGACGACCAAGGTCAAGGCCCAGGAGAAACTCCGGGTGGATTCTGAGCGGGAAAAAATGCGGGCCAATCTTCTTCGGGCAGTGTCCCATGACCTGCGTACACCGTTGACCACCATCATCGGCTCTTCGTCGGCTATCCTGGACAACTACGACCGGTTTTCGGAGGAACAGCAGATGCAGCTGCTCAGAGGAATTCGGGAAGATGCCCAATGGTTGATGCGGATGGTGGAGAATCTGCTGTCTGTGACGAAGATTGACGGTGGCGGGGTGCGACTCATTAAAACCGACACCGTGGTGGAAGAATTGGTAGACGAGGTTCTGGTGAAGTTCCGGAAACGCTATCCGGAGCAGGAGGTGGCGGTGACCATCCCCGAGGAGTTTGTGGTTGTTCCCATGGATGGGGTGCTGATCGAGCAGGTTTTGACCAATCTGCTGGAAAATGCGGTGGAGCACGCCCAGGGAATGGAACATCTGACCTTGTCTGTAGAGCTGGTTCCCGGCGGCGTGGAATTTGCCGTGGGAGACGACGGCTGTGGCATCCAGAAAGATCGGCTGGACAACTTGTTCACCGGATATCTGGGGGGCAGTGAACATCGGGGCGACTCGAGACGGCGAAACATGGGCATTGGCCTGAGCGTTTGTGCCACCATCATCAAGGCCCATGGGGGCTGGATCCAGGGTACCAATCGCCCTGAAGGTGGGGCAGAATTTCGATTTTTTCTTAGCACGGAGGAATAACGATCATGGCGAAAAATCGGTTTAAGATCCTGGTGATCGAAGATGAATACAACATTCGCAGTTTTATCAAATCCATTTTGGAAGCAGAGGATTACCAGGTGCTCACAGCGGGGGATTGCGCCGGAGGACTGTCGGTGTTTTCCTCCCATTGCCCGGATTTGGTGATTCTGGATCTGGGATTGCCGGATCGGGATGGATCCTATTTCATCGAGGAGACCCGGAAGTATTCCATGACCCCGATTTTGGTGCTCTCCGCCCGGAGTACAGACACAGACAAGGTCTCTGCCTTGGACGATGGTGCCAACGACTACATTACCAAACCCTTCTCCACGGCGGAATTGCTGGCGCGGGTGCGTTCGGCTTTGCGTCATCGGCGGTATGACGATCAGGACGGGGCCATCGGGGAAGTATTCACCCTGGGAGATCTGCAAATCGATTTCCGTCGCCGCTTGGTAACGGTGGAAGGCAAGGAGGTCAAGTTGACCCAGACGGAGTACAACATTGTCACCGTTTTGGCCCACCACGCAGGAAAGGTGATGACGTATACCTCCATCATCCGGGCGGTATGGGGCTCCACTGATGAGGGAAGCGTGAAAAAGCTCCAGGTGAATCTGGCGAACATTCGGAAAAAATTTGGCGTTCGCCCGGGAGACCGGAAGTATATCTCCAATGAATTGGGAGTGGGCTATCGGATGATGAGCCCGGAAAACGAATAAACCAAAAGGTCGTGTATCAACCCTGGATACACGACCTTTTTGCAACAAAGAAGCCCCACCGGTGAGGTGGGGCTTCTGGGACGCAATGGGGAAATTACACGCCGAAGTAACGCTTGGCGTTGTTGGAGGAGATGTCCTGAACCATCTGGCCCAGAACCTTCATGTCGTCGGGGTACTCGCCATTTTCCACCCAGGTGCCAATCAGGTTGCACATAATGCGGCGGAAATACTCGTGGCGGGTGTAGCTCAGGAAGGAACGGGAGTCGGTGAGCATACCGATGAAGTTGCCCAGCAGACCCAGGTTTGCCAGGGAAGTCATCTGCTCGATCATGCCGGTCTTGGTATCGTTGAACCACCAGCCGGAGCCGTGCTGAATCTTACCGGGAACCTCGGGGCCCTGGAATGCACCCAGGAAGGTGCCCAACTGGGCATTGTCGCCGGGGTTCAGGGAGTAGAGGATGGTCTTGGGCAGTTCG
>CAZSAZ010000147.1:0-3172 GCA_964604925.1 uncultured Oscillospiraceae bacterium
GTGATATACCGCTCAGAAAGAATTACACACTGGCGCGCAATCTCAGGGGGGATGGTCACGCCGTGGAACTGGGCATAGGCCTTGGCCACGCCCTGCATGATCTCCACCGCTTCCTCGATGGAAGGCTCGTCCACAGACACCGGCTGGAATCGACGTTCCAGAGCAGCATCTTTCTCAATGTGCTTGCGGTATTCGTTGAAGGTGGTGGCACCGATGATTTGGATCTCCCCTCGGGACAACGCCGGTTTGAGGATATTGGCCGCATTCATGCTTCCTTCTGCATCTCCAGCCCCCACCAAATTGTGTACTTCGTCAATGACCAGAATGATGTTTCCACATTCCTTGATCTCCCCGATCAAGCTCTTCATCCGGCTTTCAAACTGTCCCCGGAACTGGGTACCTGCCACAAGAGCCGTCAGATCCAGCAAAAACACTTCCTTATCCCGGAGCTTATAGGGCACATTCCCCTGGGCGATCCGTTGGGCCAACCCCTCGGCAATGGCAGTCTTACCTACGCCAGGCTCTCCAATGAGGCAAGGATTGTTCTTTTGCCGACGGTTGAGAATCTGGATGACGCGTTCCGTCTCCACATCTCGGCCAATGACCCGATCCAATTTCCCCTCCCGCGCCCGAAGGGTCAGATTCATGCAGTAGGAATCCAGGAACTTGTGCTTCTTGCCCTTGCTTTTTTTCCCAGGCTCCCCTTCTGTCGGTTCATGCTTCTTTTCCGGATGGGGATTTTGATTTCCCTGGGCCATGGGGTGGGAACCAAAGAGCTGATTGAGCAGAGGGAAGGTTGCCGTCTGGCTCTCCACCTCGTCATCCTCTCCGTCTCCACTGTCCGGGGCGATCTGCCCAAACATATTGCCCATCTCGTCGGAGAGCAAATCCAGATCTTCTTCGCTGATTCCCATCTGCTTCACGGCATCGTTGATCTGAGGAATATTCAAACTCTTGGCACACTTGAGACAATATCCCTCATTGAGCGTGTTGCTTCCCTCAATGCGGGTAATAAACACAACTGCAATATTTTTTTTGCATTTGACACACAGTTTTGGTTGCATCAAATCACACTCCTTTTCCCCATATGGGAGAAATCATTCTTCGGAGGTGAGTATAACACACCTCCGAAGGAAAAGAACAAACAAATTGTTAAAAAACGATGGGATTTTCCACTTCAAACGCCTCCACCCCATCGTCATACCACAAATGGGTCATATACAGTCCTCCGGGAGGAACCGTTGGGCCTGCGGCGGTACGATTTCCGGAATCCAGAATCTGGCCAATCTGCTGGGGAAGGATTTTTCCCTCGGCAGCGTAGACCAGCGTCCCTGCCATGGCCCGTGCCATATTGTAAAGGAAGCCGTTGGCACATACCTTCAGCGCCAGCAAATCTCCGTGGCGTTCTACATTATAATAGTATACCGTCCGTACGGTGGATTTTACATCGGTGCCCACACTTCGCACCGCTGCAAAATCGTGGGTTCCCACAAACTGGTCTGCAGCCTGTTGCATCACGGTCTCATCCAGGTACTTGGGGTAAAACCAAGCCCGGTCTACATAAAACGGATCCTTGATCCGGGAATTGTAGATCAGGTAGGTATACTCCTTCCGGACGCAGGAGCCGATGGCATTGAAGTTCTCGTGGACTTCAAAAGCCTTCGTCACCACAATATCCTGGGGCAGGTGGGTGTTCAGGGCGTAGGGCAACCGATCCACCGGAATCCTAGAATCGGTTCGAAAATTTGCCACATAGCATTTGGCATGGACACCGGCATCGGTACGGCCACAGCCGGTGACGTGAACCTTGTGTCCCACCACCATGGCAGCGGCATCTTCCAGAGTCTGTCCCACGGTGGCCAATTTTTTCTGAACCTGCCAGCCGTGGTAGTGGGTGCCAAGGTAGGTCACATACAGCGCAATATTCCGCATGGCCCCTCCTTTACAGTCCCACAGTCCGGAAGGCAAGCACCGCAATCAAAACGGCTCCTCCAGCAGCAAAGGCCTGAAAATCCAATTGGGTGTAATGAAGCTGCTTGAGCTTGGTGCGGCCATCGCCACCCTGGTAACACCGACATTCCATGGCAATGGCCAATTCGTCCGCTCGCCGGAAGGCGCTGATAAACAACGGAACCAAAATAGGAACCAGCGCCTTGGCCCGGTCTATCACTGAGCCGGTTTCAAAATCGGCTCCCCGCGCCTTTTGTGCCGACATAATCTTGTCCGTCTCCTCAATAAGGGTGGGGACAAACCGCAATGCAATACACATCATCATGGAAAGCTCGTGGACAGGGAACTTGATTTTCTTCAGCGGCCCCAGCAACGACTCCAACCCATCCGTCAGCGCAATGGGAGAGGTGGTATAGGTCAGCAGAAAGGTTCCTGTAATGAGCATCAAAATCCGCAGAACCATGAAAAAGGCCCGGCTGACTGCCTCCCCGGTCAGGGAGAAGCCAAAAATCCGCACAATTTCGTGGGTACCGGGAGTGAAGAACAGATTCAGCACACCGGTGAGCACCACGATCATCACCACCGGCTTCATGCCCCGGGTGATGGTTTTCAGTGGGATGTGGGAAATGGCAATGGACAATGCCAAAAAGCCCAACAGCAATCCGTATCCCAGCCATCCGGAAGCAGAAAACAGGGCAATGATATAGATCACCACCAACAGGAGTTTGGTGCGTGGATCCAGCTTATGCACGAAGGAATCTCCCGGGAAATACTGTCCCAGGGTCACATCTTTAAGCATGGTGGGAGCCTCCTTTCAATGCCTTCAAGGCCTGAATCCCCTGTTCCAGGGTATATACCGGCTCCACATCCAAGCCCATCTGCTTCAACCGCAGAAACACTCTGGTCACATCCGGAATGTCCAGGCCCATGGTCAGCAGCTCTTCTGCCCGGGAAAACACGTCCGCCGGCGTGCCATCCATGGCGAGGTGAGAACCGTTCATCACCAACAACCGTTCCGTGAGTCGGGCCACATCATTCATAGAATGGCTCACCATCATAATGGTGGCGTTTTTGGCTTTCCGGTATGCCTGGATATTTTCCAAAATTCCTACCCGGCTCTCCGGATCCAAGCCTGCTGTTGGCTCGTCCAAAATGAGAACCTCCGGTTCCATGGCGATCACACCGGCAATAGCCACCCGGCGCTTCTGTCCGCCGGACAGAT
>CAZSAZ010000148.1:0-3135 GCA_964604925.1 uncultured Oscillospiraceae bacterium
TTCAGGTTGTGTCCTGGTACGACAACGAGAACTCCTACGTTTCTCAGATGGTCCGTACCATCAAGCACTTCTCCACCCTGCTGTAATTCAGCTCGGTCAAGATTGCTTCCTCGCCGCCGTCCAAAAGGACGGCGGCTTTTTTATCCTCTGGCCTGGGAATTGCAATTGGGTCAAAGCTGTGGTACAATACTGTCATTCTCCCGGAACAGGAGGCTATCCCCATGAAAAAGTCGGTAAAAACCCAGGATCTCACCCGTATGGCTCTGCTCACCGCCATTGCCCTAACCATTTTTATGGTGGAAGCCCAGTTGCCCGGACTGGTTCCCGTGCCGGGAATCAAGCTGGGGCTGAGCAACATTGTGACGGTGTATGCCGTATTTGTCCTGGGTTCCGGAAAGGCCGCCATGATTCTGTTCGCCCGGGTATTTCTCGGGGCGGTTTTCTCCGGGCAGATGAGCACCATTTTGTATTCCGGTGCCGGAGGGGCATTGGCCATTGTTGTGACCATCCTCTCCCGGCGGTTTTTGTCGGACAAACAGATCTGGGTTGCCGGTGTTCTCGGCTCCATCGCCCACTGCATCGGTCAAATGGCCGTTGCCGTGGGTGTAACACTGACCCCCGGGCTTCTCGCCTATTTGCCGGTGATGATCCTGGTGGGAATCTTTACAGGAGCTTTTACCGGACTATGTGCCCAGCTTTTGAAGGAAAGGTTGAAGGTTTAATGGAAAATTACTTCCAGATGCATATGGAAAAACGCCAGGTGGATGCCATTTCCAATCTGGCTCTGGCCCACATTGGAGATGGGGTATTTGAGGTTTTATGTCGAGCCTGGCTTTGCGGCCATGGTCGGTTGAATGTGACCCGGATGCACCAGGACACCATCTCCCTGGTGAAGGCCACCTCCCAGGCCAAATTTGCCGACACCATGCTCCCGCTTCTCACCCCCGTGGAGCTGAGCTACTACCGGCGGGGAAAAAACAGCCACGTCCACGCCGTCCCCAAGTCTGCCACTCCCGCTGAATATGCCAAGGCCACCGGGGTAGAGGCACTGTTTGGTGGGCTGTACCTGCTGGGCCAAACAGAGCGAATCAATGAGATTTTTGTTACGGTTATGGAGGCACTTTATGGCATTTGACGCATTTTTTCTCTCCGCCGTTCTCCAGGAGATCTCCACCGAAGCCACCGGCGCCCGGGTGGAAAAAATCCACCAGCCCAGCCGGGACAGTGTGATCTTCCTGCTCCGGACGGAAAAGGGGCGGCAAAAACTGCTGTTTTCTCCCAATCCCGCCGCTCCCCGGCTCCATCTCACCACCGCTTCTCCGGAAAATCCGGATCAACCCCCCATGTTCTGTATGCTCCTGCGCAAGCATTTGTCCGGTGCCCGGCTGGCCCGGGTGGAGCAACTCCCCATGGAGCGGTGCTGCAGCTTCTATTTTGACTGCACCGATGAAATGGGCGACCCGGTGCAAAAACGTTTGGTTTGTGAGCTCATGGGACGAACCTGCAATCTTTACCTGCTGGGCCCTGATGGGCGAATCATCGATTGCCTGCGGCGAATCGGCCTGGATGAAGGAAAGCGGCAGGCCCTTCCAGGGCTTTATTACCAGGAACCTGAGGCCATGGAAAAGCAGGATCCCCGTACCCGGAACGTTGGCGATTTTCAGCATCTTTTGACCCAGCCCGGCCCGGACAAACTCTCCGACCGGTTGATGGATACCCTGGGAGGCCTCAGTCCTCTGATTTGCCGGGAAGCCGCTCTGTTTGCCGCCGGAGATCCGGATGCCCGGGCCGATGCTCTCCCCCCGGACACGGCAGAAAAGCTGTGGCTGTTTTTCCAGGAACACCTGACCCATCCCGGTGCCTACTTCACCCGGGGTAAGGACGGCACCCCCAAATACTTCGCCTTTTGCCCCATCCGGGAATATGGAGCATTTGAAGAAGCGCCGGGATTTGGGGCCCTGCTGGATTCCTTCTATACCCTTCGGGATCGTTCCGATGCCATGCGGCAAAAGAGCCAATCGGTACGGAAAACCGTCCAAAATCTCTGCCAGCGGCTGCGCCGGAAAATGGCCATTCAGGAAAAGGAACGGGCAGCCACCTTGGATCGGGAGCGGCTGCGCCAGTTGGGTGACATTGTCACCGCCAACCTCCACGCCATCCGCAAGGGACAGACCATTCTTCAGGCGGAGGATTTTTACAACGAAGAAATGCCCATCATTGAAATCCCCATCAGCCCCATTTTGTCCCCCCAGGAAAACGCCGCCAAGTTCTACAAAGACTATACCCGGATGAAAAATGCCCAGAAAGAGTTGACCCACCAACTGGAGCTGGGTCGGGAAGAACTGAGCTATTTGGAAAGCGTTTTGGAAGAACTGGGCCGAGCCCAAACCGAGCAGGAGCTGGAGGAAATCCGCCAGGAACTGCAAGCAGGAGGCTACCTCCGCCGGGACACCGGAAAAAAGCGGATGAAGCAGCAAAAACTCCAGCTGAAGCGGTACGAATCCACCGACGGATTTGGCATTTATGTGGGTCGGAACAATCGGCAAAACGAGGAACTAACCTTCCGTCTGGCGGCAAAAAACGATATTTGGCTCCACGCCCAGAAGGTTCACGGTGCCCACGTCATCATCGCCGCATCAGGGCGGGATGTCCCCGACGACACCATCACCGAGGCGGCACAAATGGCGGCTTACTACTCCGAAGCCAGCCAGGGCCAGAACGTGGCTGTAGATGTGACCCCAGTCAAGCAGATCAAAAAACCTGCCGGAGGCAAGCCCGGTATGGTGATCTATCACACCTATCGGACGGTCTATGTGAATCCCAAGGCCGACGTGGTGCTTCCGGAATATTGACCCCAGGTCTGATAACAGAACCCTTTTCCCCGAAAACCCGGGAAAAACCGGAAAAAAGTTATTGACCTGGCGCATCTTTTCGGTTATAATACACCGGTACGACTGTGATTGTACCCAAAAAGATTGCTGCCACCGATGCACTCGGTGTTTGAGCATAAGATGAATTTTATAGGAGGTGTATCCGAATGAAGCGTACCTATCAGCCCAGCAAGCGTCACCGTTCCAAGGTTCACGGTTTCCGTCAGAGAATGGCGACTTCCAACGGCCGCAAGGTTCTGGCCCG
>CAZSAZ010000149.1:0-3063 GCA_964604925.1 uncultured Oscillospiraceae bacterium
TTTCTCTGAGTCTGCTAAGGAAAAAATCGAGCAGGCAGGCGGAAAGGCCGAGGTGGTCTAAGTGTTTGAAACACTGAAGAACGCCTGGAAGATTCCCGAACTTCGTAAGAAGCTGATGTTCACCGCGCTGATTCTGTTGCTGTATCGGATCGGCAACGTGATCCCCGTTCCCTATGTGGATGTGGACACACTGGGTACCTATTTCGATACGGTGCTCAGCGGTACCATCCTGGGAATGTTCAACGCCATGTCCGGTTCCGCCTTTAGCCAGGCCACCGTTCTGGCGCTGGGCATCCAGCCCTACATCAACTCCTCCATTATCGTCCAGCTGCTCACCGTTGCTCTGCCTCCCCTGGAGCGCATGGCTAAGGAAGAGGGCGAGGAAGGTAAGAAGAAGCTGAACATGATCACCCGCGTCACCACTGTGGTGTTGGGCCTGCTCATGGGCTGGGCTTACTACACCATGCTCAACAACTACGGCATCATCACCAACCCCGGTTTCCTGACCGGACTGGTCATCGTGTTGGCCTTCACCGCCGGCTCTGCTGTGGTTATGTGGCTGGGTGAGCAGATCACCGAATATGGTATCGGCAACGGCATCTCCATGATCCTGTTCGCCAACATTCTTTCCGGTTTTCCCGGCGCACTGTCCAACCTGCTGTCTATCGCTTGGTGGCAGTCCCTGATCATCGTGGTTCTGATGGCTGCTTTGGTTCTGTTCATCATCTTCATCAATGATGCAGAGCGGAGAATCCCCATCCAGTATGCAAAGCGCGTGGTTGGTCGTAAGGTCTATGGCGGTCAAAACACCAACCTGCCCATTAAGGTGAGCATGTCCGGTGTGATGCCCGTGATCTTCGCCCAGTCCATCTGCTCCATCCCTGCTACCATCTGCACCTTCGCAGGTTGGACCAGCGGCTGGTGGTACACCCATGTGTGGGCAAGCTCCACTTGGGTTTATGCCGTGCTGTACTTCTTGATGATCTTCTTCTTCAGCTGGTTCTATTCCACCATCCAGTACGATCCTGTGGAGATCGCCAACAATCTGAAGAAGAATGGTGGCTTTATCCCCGGCTTCCGTCCTGGTAAGCCCACCGCAGAGTTCATCCAGAAGGTTATCAACAAGATTGTGATCTTCGGTGCGGTTTACCTCAGCATTGTTGCCTTGATGCCCATCGTGGTTGGCAACGTGATGAAGGTTTCCAATATGTCCATCGGCGGCACCTCCGTGATCATCGTGGTTGGTGTTGCACTGGAGACTGTGAAGGCCATCGAGGCTCAGATGCTGATGCGCCATTACAAGGGTTTCCTGGACTAAGGAGAAGAGGTAACAGCTATGAACCTGATTCTGTTGGGTGCCCCCGGTGCCGGTAAGGGAACGCAGGCAGAGCTCCTCATTGAGGCTCTGGGTATTCCCTCCATCTCCACCGGCAATATGCTCCGTGAGGCTATGGCCAATGGCACGGAGATCGGCTTAAAAGCCAAGTACTACATGGAAAACGGTTTGCTTGTTCCCGACGATGTCATCATGGGCATCGTTGCGGAGCGGGTGGCCCGCCCGGATTGCCAAAAGGGATTTATCCTGGATGGTGTGCCCAGAACCCTGGCTCAGGCTGAGGCTTTGGAGCAGGCCGGCATCCGGATTGACCATGTTGTTTCTATTGAGATTGCTGACGAAGTGATCGAAGGCCGGATGACCGGTCGTCGGGTGTGCAGCGCCTGCGGCGCCAGCTACCACATCGTTGCCAATCCCACAAAGGTCGAAGGCAAGTGTGACCTGTGCGGTGCCGACGTGACTACCCGCAAGGACGATGCTCCGGAAACGGTGCGTAAGCGTCTGAGTGTGTACCACGCCGAGACCGAGGTGCTGAAAGACTTCTATGCCAAGCGGGGCCTGCTCCGTGAGGTGGAAGGCAATCAGCCCATCAAGGCCATCACCGCCGAGATCCTGGAAAAGATCGGTGCACAAGTATGATCGCAATCAAAAATGGACATGAGCTTGAGGCAATGCGCCAGGCCTGTAAGATTACCGCGGCAGCCCGTGCTTTGGCAGGGGAAATGGTAAGACCCGGCGTTACCACCAAGCAGATTGATAAAGCTGTTCACGATTATATCGTGAGCCAGGGCGCGAAACCGTCGTTCCTCGGCCATGGCGGCTTCCCAGGATCCGCTTGCATCAGCGTGAATGATGTCGTCATCCATGGCATTCCTGATGGGTATGTGCTGAAGGACGGCGACATTGTCTCTGTGGATGTGGGAGCGTATTACAAGGGATTCCATGGCGATTGTGCAGCGACCTACCCCTGCGGAACCATCTCCGAAGAAGCTCAGCGGCTCATTGACGTGACCCGGGAAAGTTTCTTTGAGGGAATCAAGTACGCAAAACGCGGACACCGCGTGTCCGACATCTCCCACGCCGTTCAAAAGCATGTGGAGTCTAACGGTTTTTCGGTTGTGCGATCCTTCGTGGGTCACGGCGTTGGCGCACAACTGCATGAGGAGCCGGGGGTGCCGAATTTCGGTGCACCCGGACGTGGGCCTCGGCTTCTGCCGGGTATGACCATCGCAGTGGAACCCATGGTTTGCATGGGAACCTATGAAGTGAAGGTGCTGAAGGACAAGTGGACCACCGTTACGGCGGATGGGAAACTGGCCGCCCACTATGAAAATACTGTACTCATCACCGACGGCGAGCCGGAAATACTCACCGTCATCGAAGGGCTTTGATCATGGAACCTGATATACGCATATCCGATGTGGTGGCATCCACCGCCGGACATGACGCAGGTCAATGGTTCTATTGCGTCGCAATTGACGGAACCTACGTTATGTTGGTCAACGGAAAGGATCACCCATTGGAGAAGCCCAAACGTAAGAATATCAAACACGTATGTAAAGTCCTTCGCGCTGAGACCAGAGTTGCCGGGAAAATCTTAAACGGCGACAAAGTACTCAACAGCGAATTACGAAAGGACCTGGCCTTCCTCGGCCGGGAGCACACCAGTCACAACCAAGGAGGTTAAAATCTTGGCAAAGGACGACGTAATCGAACTTGAGGGCATC
>CAZSAZ010000150.1:0-3027 GCA_964604925.1 uncultured Oscillospiraceae bacterium
CCGATCTTCTTCAGCTTCTGATAGATCCGCTCCCAGCCACAGTCCATGTTGGGATCCACTTCGCACTTGCCGTTCTTGGCACCGCCACATTGGCCATTGACCAGGCTCTTGGAGCAGGCAGTCAGAGGGCAAATGCCACCGGTGAGGTTCAGGAAGCACTCACCGCACTGTTTGCAGTCGTGTTCCAGGGGGGTAACACCCTGGTGTCCCGGGAGAGAATAGGTATCGCAAGCGGCATAAACCCGCTTGGCAGGATACAGTTCCGCCACCGTCTGCACACCAACGCCGCAGGAAAATACCAGAATCAGGTCTGCCTCGGCAATCTGCTCAGCCCGCTTTTCCAGCCGGAGTTTCAGGTTGTCCGGATTGCAGATGTAGTCCACGGTGAGCACGCCGGTGAGTTTTCCTTCCTCCTGGAGCTGATTCTGAAGCTCCTGTGCTTCCGCTTCCGGGAAATGAATTTCCTTGCAGCCATGGCAATTGATGACAAAAGCCTTGCCCGTCACCAGCGAGAGGATGGTTTCCTTTGCTTTCAGTTCTGTAATCAACATATCACTTCATCCCCCTTACCGCGGCCTTACCGGCCTTAATGAGACTGACCAGCGGAATCTTGGACGAGCAAATATACTCGCAGCATCTGCACTCCAGGCAGTCCATAATCTTGCGTTCCTTCAGGCTCTGGGGATCGCCCACCAGTTTGGCAAAGTACAGCGGCTTTAGCTCCATGGGACACACGTCCACGCAGCGGCCGCACTTGATGCACTCCTGGGGCTCGGTCACATCGGTGTCAATGGCGATGATGCCGTTGGAGCCCTTCATAATCGGCACATTCAGATCCGTCAGAGGGAATCCCATCATGGGGCCGCCCATCTTTACTGTAACGTCTGTACCCACGATGCCGCCGCAATGTGCCACCAAATCCGCCACATTGGTACCAATTTTCACGATATAGTTGCCGGGATGGGCAATATGGCTGCCCGTGACCGTGACCACACGCTCCACCAAAGGCATACCGGTCTTGACCACATCGGCAATGGCCTTGGTAGTGCTGATATTGGCCACCACGCAGCCCACATCGGCAGGCAGTCCACCGCTTGGAACCTGACGACCCATAACCCGCTTGATGAGCATCTTCTCTGCACCCTGGGGATACTTGGTCTTAGCGACACACACTTCGATGTTGTCCAGGTCTGCCACCTTTTCCTCCATCAGGGCAATGGCATCGGGCTTGTTGTCCTCGATGACAATGATACCCTTCTGGGCATTGACGGTCTTGAGCATCAGCTTCAAACCGTAGATCACATCGTCGGCATACTCCAGAAGCACTCGATGGTCAGCCGTCAGCAGAGGCTCACACTCACAGCCATTGAGCAAAATGGTGTCGATGGGCTTGGGGGGAGCCAACTTCACGCTGGTGGGGAATCCTGCACCGCCCATACCCACAATACCGGCTTCCTTCACCAGGGAGACGATTTCGGCAGGGGTCAGAGCATCGGGATCTGCCACGGGCTGAACCGACTCATGGAGCGTATTCTTGCCATCGGAGGCAATGACCACAGACAGGCACGTTCCACGGTTTGCATGGGGCCGCTCCTCAATGGCGGTGACGGTACCGCTGACGCTGGAATGGATGTTGGCACTGATAAAACCGGAGGCCTCACCAATCTTCTGGCCCACCTTCACGCTGTCACCCACAGCCACACAGGCATTGGCAGGCGCACCGGCGTGCATGGACAGAGGGATCACCACGGTCTCCGGTTCCGGGAAGCGAACCAGAGGCAGATGCTCGGCAAGGTGCTTGCCCTCCACTGGATGGACGCCACCATAATAGCCTTCAAAACGGCTTTCCCGAATGGACTCCACATAGTCCTGAATGACCTTGAAATTGACCTTGGAATAGTCCCGAATCTGGACGGGCTGAGCTTTCAGTTCCTCCAATCGGCCCTGGGCAGAAAGTCTCTGGTGGATTTTTTCCCAAGCGCAGTCCTTGTTGGGATCCACCTCACATTTGCCGTTTTTGGCACCGCCGCACTGACCGTTGACCAGGCTCTTGGAGCAGTCCACGATGGGGCAAATGCCGCCGGTGATGTTCAAATAGCACTGAGCACAGGCATCGCAAGCCTTCTTCGTCAGTGCCATACCGTGATGGCCGGTGTAGTTCAGGGAATTGCAGGCAACGAAAACCGGCAAATCCACCAGTTCCGCAATGGTCTGCACGCCCAGACCGCAGGAGACCACCACAAT
Organism: uncultured Oscillospiraceae bacterium; assembly: GCA_964604925.1. Taxonomy (GTDB): domain Bacteria; phylum Bacillota; class Clostridia; order Oscillospirales; family Oscillospiraceae; genus Faecousia. The sequence goes on from CAZSAZ010000150.1 coordinate 2,245, forward strand.
TCCCTCGGTTCCCTGGGGGATCTGCTGGGCCAAAGCCTTGGCCGTCTGGGTCTTGTTGCACAGGAAATCCAGCCGGGTGCTGCCGGTGATGGTTTTCCCCTGCCCCTGGGCAAAGTTGACAAATGTTTCGCAATCAGGTTCATCCATGGTTTCAAATTCCTTGAAACACTTGTTGCAGGCGATGACGAACAGATGGTCGATCCCATCCAGGATCTGCTTCAGTTCCTCCTCCGCCTTCAACTGATACTTGGTATAGTTTTCCAATTGCTCACCTTCCTTACAGAATTATCTGACCTTCCGCTGGCGTGTTTGACGATATGCTCAACCTCTGCACATTGACTGCCGAAAAACCAACCGCTTCCGGTTACAATTGGTGTTATGACGGAATAACACATTGTCAGTATAGCACATATGTCTTTTGTTTTCTAGTCTTAAATCCAGGAAAAATCCACGAATTGACAAAAATCTCTCCCACCCAGAAATTCCTTGAAATGAACGAGAGACTATGATATACTTTCTATTAGAATTGTAAAGAGGTGACTATCATTGAATACTTTGGAATCACGGCTTTTTTCCAATCGCCAGCTCATCCGTCTCATTGTTCCTCTGGTTATTGAGCAAGGTCTGACCATTCTGGTGGGAATGTGCGACGGCATGATGGTATCCTCCGCTGGTGAGGCTGCCATTTCTGGTGTATCCCTGGTGGACATGATTAACGCCATTATGCTTAATCTGTTTGCCGCTCTGGCCACTGGCGGTGCCGTCATCACCAGTCAGTACCTG
>CAZSAZ010000151.1:0-2926 GCA_964604925.1 uncultured Oscillospiraceae bacterium
GGGCATGAAGAGCGGTATGCTGGTGACCAACCCCATCCCCGAGGCCTACGCCATGCCTGCTGAGGTCATCGACGCTGCCATTGACCAGGCTGTTTCCGAATGTCAGGCCAAGGGCATCAAGGGCAAGGAGACCACGCCCTTCCTGCTGGCAAGAGTTTCCGAACTCACCGGCGGCGATAGCCTGAACTCCAACATCCAGCTGGTGTTCAACAACGCCAAGGTTGCCGCACAGACCGCTGTGGCCTACTGCAAGCTGTAAGAACAAATGAATTTAGGAGCCGTGTCCCAACTGGGACACGGCTCCTTTTGCAGGGAAAAGATGAATAAACCATGACCCTTTGTTCAAAAATAATTTATAATCATTCCTCTTGACTTTAGGGGAAAGGGGTTGTATAGTATGTTTAGCACTCGAGGAAAAGGAGTGCTAAAAGAACGAAGGAAAGGGTGACACCAATGGAACTGACAGACCGAAAAAAACGGGTGCTGCGAAGTGTGGTGGATCTGTACATCCGCACCGCCGAGCCGGTGGGTTCCAAGGCCATCACCGCTTTGCCTGATCTAAACTACTCCTCTGCAACCATTCGCAACGAAATGGCGGACCTTACCGCCATGGGCTATCTGGAGCAGCCTCACACCTCTGCGGGACGAATTCCCTCGGCGGCGGGCTACCGGTTGTATGTGGATGAGCTGATGCAGGATTATCGGCTGAGCATCGATGAGACCAAGTCCATCAACCAGGCCCTGGAAGAGAAAATGCAAAAAGTGGACCGGGTGATGGAACAGGTGGCAAAACTGGTGAGCCAGGCGACGGATCTTCCTGCCATCACGGTGGCCTCCCATCGGGGAGGATGCACGGTGAAGCGGTTCGATTTGATCCAGGCGGGTGCCGGGAGCTTTATCCTGGTGGTTATGCTCAGCAACGAGGAAGTGACCAACAAACTCATTAAGTTGCCTTTGAATGTGGGAGAGAACCAGCTTCGTGTCCTGGGTGCTGTGCTGAACGCAACCATGACAGACCTGGAATTGGAATCCTTCACCCCGGAGTTGATGGACAAAGTGCTTCGCTCTGCGGGAGAGGCTGCGACTCTGGTTCCGGTGATTGTGGAGTTTGTCATGCTGGCCTCCCATCGGGGAGGATGCACGGTGAAGCGGTTCGATTTGATCCAGGCGGGTGCCGGGAGCTTTATCCTGGTGGTTATGCTCAGCAACGAGGAAGTGACCAACAAACTCATTAAGTTGCCTTTGAATGTGGGAGAGAACCAGCTTCGTGTCCTGGGTGCTGTGCTGAACGCAACCATGACAGACCTGGAATTGGAATCCTTCACCCCGGAGTTGATGGACAAAGTGCTTCGCTCTGCGGGAGAGGCTGCGACTCTGGTTCCGGTGATTGTGGAGTTTGTCATGCAAACGCTGAAACAGCAGCGGGAGGCAGATGTCCGGGTGGCCGGGCAGATGCGACTGCTGGGACAGCCGGAGTACCGGGATGTGGAAAAAGCACAAAAGGTGTTGTCCACTCTGGACGAAGAGATGATCACCAACCTCCCTTCGGTGATGAGTGACAACCGGGGGACAAAAGTTCTGGTTGGCCCGGAACATGTGGCCAGCGAACTGAAGGACACCTCCGTGGTGATGACAAAATTTGACATTGGTGACGGGATGCAGGGCATGATCGGTGTGGTTGGCCCCACCCGAATGGATTATGCCAAAGTGACGGCACGGTTGAGCTATATGGCAGAAAATCTGAGCCGCTTGTTTGCCAAACCGGAAACAGAACCCAAAACGCTGCCCTCAGGCGGCGAACCTCCGGCGGATCCCGGAGAGACCCATAAGGAGGAATCGTAAACGTGGAGAAAACCCAAGAGAATTTGACCCAGGAGCAGGAACAGGAGCAGCAGACTCCAGTGGAGGAATCCACTCCGGTTGGCGAAGAGCCGGAAACCGCTCCCGAAAACGAATATAAAGAACAGTACGACCGGGAACACGACCAGCTTTTGCGGCTGGCTGCGGAGTATGACAATTTCCGCAAGCGTACCGCCAAGGAAAAGGATCAGAGCTACACCAACGGCAAGGCCGATACCATGGCAAAGCTGCTGCCGGTGTACGACAACCTGGAACGGGCACTGAATCAGCCCACCGAGGACGCTGCTTACAAAAAGGGCGTGGAGCTGACTATGAACGAACTGGTGAAGATCTTCACCGGCCTGGGCGTGGAAATCTTCGGATGTGTGGGAGAGAATTTTGACCCCAACATCCACAATGCCGTGATGCACACGGAAGATGAGACCTTGGGAGAAAACGTAATCTGCCAGGTGTTTCAGAAGGGCTTCAAAATCGGAGAAAAGGTTGTCCGATTTGCCATGGTACAGGTTGCCAACTGAAAAACCATTCATCTGTATACAATTTAGCTTTTATCATATAGGAGGAAAACATTATGTCTAAGATTATCGGTATTGATTTGGGTACTACCAATTCCTGCGTCGCCGTGCTGGAAGGCGGCGAGCCTGTTGTCATCGCCAACGCCGAAGGCGGCAGAACCACTCCCTCTGTGGTGGCATTTTCCAAGAGCGGTGAGCGTATGGTGGGCCAGGTGGCAAAGCGTCAGGCCGTGACCAACGCTGACCGTACCGTTTCTTCCATCAAGCGCCACATGGGCGAAAACTACAAAGTCACCATCGACACTAAGGGCTACACCCCCCAGGAAATCAGTGCCATGATTCTGCAAAAGCTGAAGGCCGATGCAGAGGCTTATCTGGGTGAGAGGGTTACTGATGCCGTGATCACCGTTCCTGCTTACTTCTCCGACGCCCAGCGTCAGGCAACGAAGGACGCAGGCAAGATCGCCGGTCTGGATGTGAAGCGTATCGTCAACGAGCCCACTGCTGCTGCCCTGGCCTACGGCCTGGACAAGGAGCACGCTCAGAAGATC
>CAZSAZ010000152.1:0-2901 GCA_964604925.1 uncultured Oscillospiraceae bacterium
CCCTATTCACTATTCTTTTTTTCTATTTGTCACACATCATTGTAACACCTACAAAGAGAATCTGGGATTTAAGCGGATTTGTGTTGAAAATGGTTTCAACATTTGGTATAGTAGTGTTGTATTTTAACTGGAAAGGAAACGTACAATTATGGTTAACTTGAAAGCAATCCCCTACAACCTCAGCGATGAGGATATTGCTTGGGTGGAGCAAACCATCGCCTCCATGACTCCGGAGGAGAAGGTGGGACAGCTGTTTTGGCAGCTGACGGCATCCCAGGAGGAAAGCTATCTTCAGGAGTTGATGGAGAAGTATCATTTGGGCGGTTGCCGGTACAACGGTATGCCTGGGCAGAAGGTTTTGGAGCAGAATCGGATTCTTCAAAAGTATGCCAAGGTTCCGGTGTTCATCGCCTGTAATCCGGAGCAGGGCGGCAATGGCGTGTGCCCTGATGGCACCTTCGTCTCCAGCCAGGTGAAGATCGGTGCCACCCGAAATCCGGAATATGCCAGACAGATGGGCCGAATTTCCGGCGCTCAGATCAAGGGCACCGGCTGCAACATGGCTTTTGCACCTGTGGTAGATATCACCTACAACTGGGAGTGTGAGGAAGTTCTCTCCCGTGCCTACGGCAACGACCATGAGCTGGTTGCCACCATGGGCAAGGCGTATATGGACGGCATCCATGAGAGCGAAGGAATCTTTTCCTGCGCAAAGCACTTCCCCGGCAACGGTCAGGATTATCGGGATGCCCATACGTCCAACAACATCAACCACTTTGGATATGACAAGTGGATGGCCACTTACGGTCATGTGTACAAGACTCTCATTGACGGTGGTTTGGATGCCGTGATGGGCGGCCACATCATGATGCCAGAATATATGAAGGAGCTGTACCCTGACATCACCATGGATGAGATGATGCCTGGAACCTTGTGCAAGGAAATCATGACCGGACTGCTCCGGGAGAAGCTGGGCTTCAACGGCATGGTAGTCACCGATGCCAGCCACATGGTGGGCATGACCAACCGGATGAAGCGGGCAGATATGCTTCCCGCGGCCATCAATGCCGGATGCGATATGTTCCTGTTCTTCAACGATCCGGAGGAGGACTACAACACCATGCTCCAGGCCTATACCTCCGGCGTCATCAGCGAGGAGCGTATGGTGGAAGCACTGACCCGAATTCTGGGTCTGAAGGCTGCCAAGGGAATGCACAAAAAGTCCTGGCAGGAACTGACTGCCACCGATGAGGAATTGCAGCGTGCCCTGAACTGTCCGGAATTCGCCGCTGTGGCTCCGGCCATTTCCCGGGATGCTCTGACCCTGGTGAAGTACAAGGACGAGGGGGTGTTGCCTCTGTCCCCGGAAAAGACCAAGCGGGTGATGATCGTCCATGTCAAGGGTCCTGAGAGCCCCATGGGTAAGTTGGCTGCCCTTGCCATGGGCGGCAACGGAAAGCGGAAGTCCCCTGTGGAGAAATTCCGGGATAAGCTGGTGGAAAAGGGCTTTGATGCCTTCATCTATGAGTCTCCCCTGGATAAGATGATGAAGGAAGTTGCCGAGGGAAAGCCCTTCAACCTGAACCTGTATTTTGCTGGTAAAAATGCCATTTCCGACTTCGTCTCCGGCATGGATTTGGTCATCACCTTCTTTGACGTGGCCAATGGCCATCCCGTGTTTGGTATGAGCAAGGGCGGCGGTGAAATTCCCTGGTATGTCCACGAGATTCCCGTGGTGGGTATTTCGGTGAACAAGCCCACGATGCTGGCCGATACGCCCATGCTGCGAACCTATATCAACGCCTACGATTCCCAGGAGTATACCCTGGATGCTCTGGTGGATGCCCTGATCACCGGGCCGGAGGCGTTCAAGGGTCAAGACCCCATTGATTCCTACTGTGGAATGTGGGACACCCATATGTAACGAGGTGGCATGATGTCCATTTTTGATACCTTCGAAAAAAAGCATGACTATCTTGTGTGCGTGGATTCTGACGGATGTGTGATGGATACCATGAACTGCAAGCATTTTCATTGCTTTGGCCCCTGTATGGTGGATGAGTGGAACCTGGAGCCCTGGAAGGAGGCAATCCTTGCCCGGTGGAATGAGGTAAATCTGTTCTCCATGACCCGTGGAATCAACCGGTTTAAGGCTCTGGCCATCTGCCTGGAAGAAATCCACAACACCTATCGTCCCATTCCCGGAATTCAAGGGCTGGTTCACTGGGCTCAGACGGCTCCTGCGCTGAGCAATGATGCCTTGGCGAAGGCTGCTTCCGAGGCAGAAGATCCCCAGACCCGGGAGGCCCTTGAAAAGGCACTGAACTGGTCCAAGGCGGTCAATGCAGCCATTGTCCGGCTGCCGGAGGAGGAGAAGATCCCCTTCCCCGGGGCAAAGGAAGGCTTGGCTGCCGCCCACGTCTTTGCGGATGTGGCTATGGTCAGCTCTGCAAACCGGGATGCGGTGGAGGAAGAATGGGGTAAATTTGGCCTGCTGGATCACACGGATATCGTCCTGGCTCAGGATGTCGGCTCCAAGGCTGCCTGTATTCAAGCTATGCTCTGCTTTGGCTACGACCCCAAAAAGGTACTCATGGTGGGGGATGCCCCAGGAGACCGGGACGCTGCCGAAAAAAATGGGGTGTTCTATTATCCCATTCTGGTCAATCATGAGGCAGAAAGCTGGCAGGAGGCCGTTTGCGTGGCTTACGACAAACTCCGTTCCGGTGCATATGAAGCCTACGGAGAAGAACAGAAGGACAAATTCCTGAAAAATCTGGGGGGCTAACTCCTCCTGAGGCTGATTTTTTGACCCGGATCTTCGGATCCGGGTCTTTTTTGGGGTTGTGTAGGTTTGTCAATGATGTGTTACACATTAGGGAAAGCAAAAAGAACGTGTCT
>CAZSAZ010000153.1:0-2897 GCA_964604925.1 uncultured Oscillospiraceae bacterium
TTCACGTGCTGGAACTCGATGACCTGCATAACCTTGCCGTCCAGCTCAAAGGTAATGCCGTTTCTAATATCACCTGCAGAAATCATATTGATATCCTCCTAATGTTGTCCCATTGGCTGGGAGAAATAAGATGCATAATAGTACCTGTACATTTTACCCCATTCGTCTCCGTTTTTCAAGGGCAAATCCGAAATTTTTTATGCCATTGTCCTCAAAACCGGGGCTTTTTTGATTTTTCCCTCAGACAACCATCAGTTCCTTGGGGCTGTGGGTCAAAATTTCAATACCATCAGGCAAATACACGCAGGTATCTTCGATGCGGACACCAAATTTGCCGGGCAGGTAGATGCCAGGCTCCGCAGAAGCCACAGCGCCCACAGGCATAGGCTGGGTGTTCCGGGCATTGGGGCTGGGATTCTCGTGAATTTCCAGACCCAGGCTGTGACCGTAGCCATGGCCAAAGTATTCCCCATAACCGGCATCGGAAATGACCTTTCGGGCCGCGCCGTCAATATCCTGCCCGGGAATGCCGGCCTTGGACACCGCCAAACCGGCCAGCTGGGCCTGAAGCACCGTGTTGTACACCGTCTGCATTTCCTCGGTGGCATGACCCACCGCCACCGTCCGGGTCATGTCGGAGCAGTAGCCCATATAGCTTGCGCCAAAGTCCATGGTGACAAAGTCGCCGTCCTGGATCACCCGCTCGCAGGCCACGCCATGGGGCTTGCTGGTGTTGGGGCCAGATACCACAATGGGATCAAAGGCCAGACCGGTGGCACCATTCTTATACATGCAGTAGATCAGCTCCGCCTGGAGTTCCAGCTCCGTCATGCCCACCTGTATCCGGGTGACCACCTCGGAGAAGGCCTTGTCTGTGATTGCCTGCGCTTTGCGCATCAGATCCAGTTCCCAATCCTCCTTCACCCCACGGAAGCTGTTGATTTTGGCATTATTGGGGACAATCTTGCAGTGAAGGTTCTTTTCGTAACCCATCAGTTCTGCCACAGTGAGGTAGTTTTCCTCATACCACAGCTCCTCCAGGCCGAAATCTGCCACGGCATCGTTGATTCGCTTGAAGTAGCCAATGCCATCCACGCACAGCACCTCAAAGCCCTTCAGATTGTCCTGGGCGGATTCAATGTACCGGGAGTCGGTAAAATAGCGGCTGCCCTTTGCGCTGACCACAGCAACGCCCTCTGCGATGTCAAATTCTGCGCCGTAGTGACGGCTGTACCGGCTGGTGAGCAGCAGGCCCTGATTGGGCTCCACCAGAGACAGATACTTATCCAAGTTTTTCATGTTGCAATCCTCCTGTTTCTCGCGATAAAGATCCATGGCAGTTCCAGCACATGACGTGCCTTCAGCCAGAAATGATGATTGTTGATGGCCTTAACCAAAATGGCTTTCATGCCGGCACTCCGGGCGCCCAGGGTATCTGTATAGATCTGATCCCCCGCTAAGGCGCATTGCTCCGGCTTCTTGCCGTATCGTTCCAGGCAAGCCTGGATTCCCCGGTGAAAGGGTTTTTTTGCATGGGTAATGCAGTCGATGCCATAGCGGGCACAGAACACCTTCACCCGATCTTTTTTAGAATTGGATACCACGCAAAGCTGGATACTGGAGGAAGTCATATCCCGGAGCCACTGCTCCATTTTCCCGGTGGGAATGTCGGTGGTATACGGAACAATGGTATTATCAAAATCCAGCATCAACAGTTCAATCCCCTGGCTTTCCAGCCACTGGGGTGTCAAATCAGGCAGGGCATCCACAATGGTTGTGGGCAGCAAGGAAAAGGCCATAATATCCTCCCATTCATCTCATAATCGGTGTGATTATACCACACCCATACGGGTTTGTCCACGAAAAAAACATTCCGGAACCCAAGAAACGGAAAAGTGCCCCCAACCGCAGTTGGGGGCACTCATGAGCATAAGTCAAGAGGGATATTAGTAGAACTTTCTCTTGTTCTTCCGAGCAGCTTCAGACTTCTGCTTCCGCTTCAGGCTGGGGCTGACATAGTGCTCGCGCTTCTTGACCTCGGCGATAACGCCCTCCTTGGCGCAGCTCCGCTTGAAGCGGCGCAGAGCGCTCTCCAGAGACTCGTTTTCCTTAACGCGAATTTCAGACATGGTTTTCCCTCCCTCCGATGGCATCCGGCTATTTCCAGGATGCGTTCAGGGCCTAACATTAGGCTTGACTATTATATGTCGAAAAAGCCATCTTGTCAAGAATATTTTTGAAAAAACGTGGATTTTCTTTTTCTAACGGTGAAAAAACTTATTTGATGATCAGATTCACCAGTTTATTCTTGACCACGATGGTCTTGCGCAGCTCACCAGGGGTCTTTTCCAGGAACTTGGCAACCTTCTCATCGGCCCGGGCGGCGGCAACAATGGTCTCCTCCTCCGAGTCCGCAGGCAGCACAATGGTGCCGCGCATCTTGCCGTTGATCTGCACCGCCATGGTCACCTCGGTATCCTTGCACTTCTCTTCGGAGTAGGTGGGCCAGGGTTCGTAGGCAATGGTCTGGTCATGACCCAGCACCTGCCAGATTTCCTCTCCCACATGGGGCGTAATGCAGGAAAGCATCTTGATGAAGCCCTCGGCATATTCTCTCGGGCAGGAACCATTCTTATAAACTTCGTTGACAAAGACCATCATCTGAGCGATGGCGGTGTTGAAGCCCAGCGCTTCAAAGTCAGACGTAACCTTCTTCACCGTTTGGTGATAGATCTTGGTGAGCTTGCCGTCATCGGTGTCTGTGATATTCCCTGCCTCGGTGAAGAAGTTCCACACCCGGTTGATGAATTTCTTGGCGCCCGCCACAGCGGAGGTACTCCAGGGCTTGGAAACCTCCAGGGGACCCATGAACATTTCATACAGCCGCAGGGTATCGG
>CAZSAZ010000154.1:0-2852 GCA_964604925.1 uncultured Oscillospiraceae bacterium
GGATAACGGGTAACGCCCGCCGAGGGTGACCTTAGGACAAGTGCAACAGAGAGATACCGCCATATTCATATGGTAAGGGTGAAAAGGTGGGGTAAGAGCCCACCCGGCTCATGGAGACATGGGTTTTACGCTGTAAACTCTATCCGGAGCAACGCCGTGGAGGAACATAAGGTTTGCCCGACCGTTCCGTGGAGGCGGCTGGATCCCGTAAGCAATTGCGGGACTAGATAGATGGCTGTCAAGACAGAACCCGGCTTATAGACCAGGTCGCATGAAAAAGCACCGCTCTTAGAGCGGTGCTTTTTCTATGGATTAGACAGGTTATTCCTCCTGGTTTTCCTTCTTTTCTTCCTGCTGCACCAGGCCGGTGACATCGGAAACCGGCAAGGAGAAGGCAATTCCCTGGGCCTTTTTGGCCATGCCCATTTCCTTATAGATGGCATTGAGCACCGGATCCCGCAACTCCTTCTCCACCACCATCATCAGAATTTCCTTCTCCGCATGGAGGGTGATACCAAAAAAGGCAGCTGCTTCCTCCCGGGCAACGCCTCGGGCCGTGAGGATGGTTCCTCCCCGCACCCCAAGCTCCCGGGCCACATCCATCACATCCTCGGCATAGCCGGAATTCACAATGGCAAAAATCACCTCATGATTGTTGGTTGTCATTCTCATTCCCTCCCCAAACGGTTGTTGCTCATAAACTGATACAGGTTCACCCCGATGATGCTGGACATGGGCACCGCAAAGGCAATGCCCTTTCCATTTTTGATGGTACGGAATTTGTCCTCCAGGGTGTTTAGAATCTCCTCTGCCATATCCTCCCGGACAACGCTGAGGATGACGGCCTTGTGGGGGTTTAAGCCCAGCAGCTCCACCACCTCAGATCGGGCGGTACCCATACCAGGAACCACCATTTGGCAATTGACTTCAAACTGGCTGATCACATCCAGATAAAACTCGCCCTTGGGGCGATCCACCACCGTAAACAGGAGCTTCAGCTTTTTAATGGCGGAATCATTCACCGTGTTTTGCATATGGTTCCTCCTTACAGGAAATTGATAATCTGCTGATCGTCTGCATCCAGAATCCGCTTCATGGCACGACGCTCTGCCATACGATCCGCAATCAGGCCCCGGAAGCCCAGCAACTGGATGGTAATCAAGGGAATCATGGCAACCAGTGCCACAACGCCAAAGGCATCCCGCAGCACAGCCGACTCCCCCTGCAATGCCACACAGGCACCAATGGCGAAAGGCAGAATGAAACCGGAGGTCATGGGGCCACTGGCCACGCCACCAGAGTCAAATGCGATGGCGGTGTACACCGGGGGCACAAACAAGCTCAATGCCAGGGACAGGAAATATCCCGGAATAATGTAATACACAATGGAAAAGTCATAAATGATCCGGATCATACTCAAGGCAATGGCTGCGCCAACGCCCACACACAAACCAATCATCATGGAAGTTTTGGTGACCACACCGCCGGTAACATCCTCCACCTGCTGATTCAGCACATGGATCGCTGGCTCTGCCAGCACCACCAAAATACCCACGACCAAGCCAAAGGCCACCAAGTATCCACCAGGAAGCCCCTGGGCCAGGCAGTAGCCCATCTTGTAGCCAATGGGCATAAATCCCACATTGACTCCCGTCAGGAAGATCACCAGTCCTACATAGGTCAGGGCAACGCCCATGGCAATCTTGGTCAGTCGCTTTTTGCTTAAACGAAGAAATGCCACCTGGCAAATCAGGAAGAACATCACAATCAGCCCCAAAGCAACCGCAACCTCCCGGGCGGTGTGACCCAGAGTGGTGAGGAAGCTACCCAGAATATTCTCACTGACGGTGTAGTTCGGAATTTCATAACGCAGGTTTCCACCGGAGAACATTCCCAGAATCAGCACTGCCATCACCGGGCCAACGCTACACAAGGCAACCAGACCAAAGCTGTTATCCTTGCTCCTTGGATCGCCCAGAACGCTGGAAATACCCACACCCAGCGCCATAATAAAGGGCACCGTAATGGGGCCAGTGGTCACGCCGCCAGAGTCAAAGGCCATAGGCAGAAGATCCAGCTTGTCATTCACCGCCAGCAAGAGGGACAGGGCAAACAGCAGCATATAAAACAACATCAAAATGCTGTTCAAACTCTTACGGAACACGATTCTCAGCACCGCAACCACCAAAAAGGCTCCCACGCCGAATCCCACCACATAAATCAGCACCGTTCCATTCATCACCGCACTGACCTGGGTTGCCAGCACCTGAAGATCCGGTTCGGCAATGGTGATGAGCATTCCCAGAATGAAGCACACAGCTAACAGCAGTCCAAGCTTTTTCTGCTTGGAAAGGCCCGCACCCACATGGGTTCCCATGGGCGTCATGGCCAGATCTGCTCCAAGGTTAAACAGTCCAATACCCAAAATCAGTAGCACGGCACCAATGGTGAATGTCACCAACTCCACCCCGGTAAAGTCGAAGCTGGGTAGCAGTGCCATCAAATAGACGATCAATGTAATGGGCAGTGCAGAAATCAATGCCTCTTTGATTTTTTCCTTCAGTTCCCTCAAATCCATCACCTTTCATTTCCCCAAGTTGGGGCGTTTATTTCTTCTATATTTTAACAGAAGATCGGGTAAAAGCCAACCCAGGGACACAAAATGTTATAAAAAGTTTATACTTTCTTTGCCATATCTTTGCCGCATAGGGAGTGCAAAAAGCCCCGACCTTCCGGCCGGGGCTGAATGTGTTATCTAGGATTCGTTGGAAACCTGGAAATTACTCCATGATCTCGGTAACGACGCCGGAACCAACGGTACGGCCACCCTCACGGATAGCGAAACGCAGGCC
>CAZSAZ010000155.1:0-2820 GCA_964604925.1 uncultured Oscillospiraceae bacterium
CGTTGTAAATGCCCAGTTCCACCATTTTGGGGTCCACCATAATGAGCTTCACATCCTCGGGGCTGGATTTGTACAGCAGCGAAATGATGATGGAGTTCATGCACACGGATTTACCGGAACCGGTGGTACCGGCGATGAGCATATGGGGGAGCTTTGCAATATTGCCCACGATGCAGTTTCCGCTGATGTCCTTGCCCACGGCGAAGGATGAGTGGCTTCTCGCCCGGGTGAATTCCGGGGAGTCCACCACTTCCCGCAACGGAACGGTGGTGACGGCGAGATTGGGCACCTCAATGCCAACCACGCTGATTTTTCCGGGAACAGGCGCAATTCGCACGCCACTGGCACCCAAACTCAGGGCAATGTCATCGGCGCAGGAGGTGAGTTTGTTCAACCGCACGCCCTTTTCCAGCTCCACTTCGTACCGTGTGACGCTGGGCCCCCGGGTGACATTGCTGATATGGGCCTCAATTTTGAAGGAGGCTAAGGTCTCATTGAGCCGACGGGTGTTTTCCCGCATTTCTTGGGTGCCATCGGCATTGGAGCCTGTGGCTTTGTGGAGAAGGTTCACCGGGGGATAGGTATAGACCGGACGCTCCTCGGCGCTGTTTCGAGCAATTTCGTCAGCAACCGCTTCTGCCGCAGCAGCGGCATCCTTGGCAGAGACTTTTTTCTCCGTGATGATGGGCGTAGGCTCCGCGGGAGCGAACTTCCCCCGACCCTGGGGTGTTTTTTTTGCCGGAGGGGGCAGTTGGTCATCTGCTTCCCTATCCAGAGAAATTGCCTCCCCTTCCTCCGCAGCCAGGCCACGGGACACATCCTGATCTTCAGGATGCACCTGCTTCTGGATATTATCTTGAACGTCCCAGGGAAGTGTCACAGATGCTTCCTCTGGTTTCTGTTCCGGCTTATCCTGGGGAACCCGGGTATCGATGTCCCCCTGAATTTCCCGCAACAGATCCCAGGAGCCAGTACGGTCTGGAATCTCCGGTTCCTCCTGCTGGGGAATCACTTGAACCGCTTTTCGGGAAGTCCTGGGTTTAGGCAAAGCTTGCTCCCCTTCCTGCTTCTGTTCCAGCCGCCGCTGACGCTGGCGTTGCTTATGGCGATGGTGCTGTTCCACCGCAGAATGAACCAACCGGGTGGAAGGATCCGTTTGAGGAGGCCGCCGCTCCTCCTCATCTTCAAACCGGGGACGATCCCGGAAAGCTTGAATCAGACTGGGAATGGTAATCCGGAAGGCAGCCAACAAGCAAAGCACACCCCCAAGAACCAGTAAAATCAGGGAAAGCACCTCGCCAAACATGGCTTTTAACACTTCTCCGATGCCGCCGCAAAGCACACCCCCGGTGAAGCCCTGGATGCCTCCCTGGTAAAGGGTTTGAGCAATGGCCCATCCAGAGCCCAAAGGCTGGCGGCAAATGGTCAGATGGGAAACAGAGCCACAGAGAAACACAAATCCCAGTGCACAAAGGCACCGCCCCATCACCGGTCGTTCCAGGGAAGAAAATTGAAGCAGGAACAGCAGGAAAAACGTGGGGATGGCCAGGTAAAAAGCCACACCTCCAAACAGCCCCCAGGTCAGGTTCCGCACCAACGTCAGAACCAGTCCCTGCTGCTGAATGGCGATCACCAGAAACACCACAAACAGCAGAAGGTAGACCCCAGCGGAAATCAACCGGACGGACAACTCCGACCTTGGTTCCCGGATGGACATCTGTTCCGGAGCGGCTTTGGTCTTCGCAGGAGTTTTCTGATTCTTTCCAGACCGTTCCGACGCCGTTTTTTGCGCCCGGGTCATCTTTTGGTCAGCCATGAAACACGCACCTCTCTATATCAAATCATCAAAAACAGGGCAAAGCAGCAAATGGCCAGTCCCCAGCTATAGTAGGCAAAGGGGCCAAAGCCACGGCCTTGGGCCAGATGCTTCATCCAGCGAATGCCCCAGAAGGCACTAAAACCAGCGGCAACCGCCCCCAAAATCGCACCAAACAGCCCCAGCGCCGAGAATGCCACAGCCCCTCCGGTGCATAAATCCACCAGATCAAAGACCATCTCCACCCCAAGGGTGGGAATCAGGAGGATATGGGCAAACTTCAGGCAATAGCCCCGATCTACCCCCTGGCACTGACCAATGGACACCGTTGCGCCCAAAGGGGAGATTCCAGGCACCACGCCTAATCCAGCGCCCAGTCCCAGGGACAGACCAAAGATTCTGGGCATATTCCGGCCAGTCATGTTGCCGCTGGGAAGCAAGGAGGGAAGCAACATCAAGATCCCATTGACCACCAGAGGAAGGGCCAGATAATTCAGTTGTTTTCCCAGAAAGGCCAGGGGCATGGTCAAGCACCGACAGATAGCCATAACCAGCGTTGCGTTCTTCAGCAACTTTACCATGGTGGCATATCCCGGATCCAGGGGCTTTTTTCGCCGCCGGGGGGGAATCTTCATCAAATGGTTGGCCCGGCGCAGTGCCAGAATCTCCCCGGAATAGGCAAGATTCAACGCAACCAGAATTCCTCCATGAACCAAAAAACGGAACAGAGGATCCTCCGTCGGGATATCGAAAAAGAGACGAAACAACGTCCGATGGGCTTCTGCCGAAACAGGGAGCATCTCGGCAAAGCCTGACAAAAGCCCCATCCAAAGGCTTTGCAGCAGATTCATATTCACGGGCAATCCTCCCCATAATAAATATCGTAAGGATTATTTTACCATATTTGTCAAGGTTTGTCCACTGCAAAACACCGGCAGAGGATTGTTCTCCTGTAGGTGTTACAATGATGTGTGACAAATAGAAAAAAAGAATAGTGAATAGGG
>CAZSAZ010000156.1:0-2784 GCA_964604925.1 uncultured Oscillospiraceae bacterium
TTGTAGTGCAACGCCACATATTTTGCCAGGGGCACCGTCAGATCAAACCGCATGGCAAGATCCGAGTCTCCCTTCTGGAAGCGGTAGATCTGCTTTTCCGTTTCACCTCCGCCCTTGGCCAGCAAAATCTGGGCATCCTCAATCACAGGGGTGTCCAGAGGGGCAAAGCCGTAAGAGGCATAGGTCTTGCGGAGAATCTCCATCATCCGCTCCAACTGAGCCTGCTTTCCAGGAAGCAACTCCATAAAACCGGACAGAGTCCGGGGTTTGACAATTTCCATATTCTTCGATTCCTTTCCGAATATTCTGTACATTCCAGCACAATCTGGGAGTTAGAAGTCTCGTTCCTCTAACCCCCGGTGATATGGCCTTTGTGGTTTGGTATCAATAACGGGACTTGGTGTGAAGCATTTCCCGCCAGTCCAGATCGCCCCGTTGCAGACCCATAATAAATATTTCCGCACTGGCCAGGTTGGTGGCGATGGGTACGTTATGCTTATCGCAATGGCGGATGGTTTCCACCATATTCGAGTCCTCATAGGGATCGTTTGTATTGGGATCGGTGAACAGCAGCACCAAATCGATCTCGTTATAGGCAATCCGGGCATTGATCTGCTGATGTCCCCCCTGTTTGTGAGACAGGAGCAAGGTAATGGGCAGACCGGTGTTGTCCGCAATGAGCCGACCGGTGGTTGCTGTGGCGTAGAGGCAGTGTTTGGACAAGATGCTCTTATAGGCGGTGCAGAACTGAACCATCAGTTCTTTCTTCTTGTCATGGGCAAGGAACGCAATATTCACGACATTCACTCCTCATATCTATGATAAAATTTCATGGTTCTACAAATGGTGGATTCCTGTTACAAGGACAACGGAACATGGAACCCCTGGAGTCGCCGGGCGATGGCACAGCAGGCTTTGCTGGCCCCCCGACTGGTCTTTTCATAACAAAGCAGGGGAGAGGAAAAGGCAGAGGCCAGGGTTACATTGGGATCTTCCGGTACCAAACCCAGCAGCGGCAGGCCTGTATGATCCATCACATCGTCCACGGTCATGCTCAGGGTGGAGAAGAGCTTTTTGTTCACTCGATTGACCACCAATCGCACATCCCGCTTTCCCATCTGCTCCAGCATCTGACCAGCCCGGGTGGCATCCCGAACCGCTGCCGGATCCGCCAACGTCACCAGCACGATCCGTTGGGCATATCGGGCGGCGAGGGAAAATCCTCCGTCGATTCCCGCCGGGGCATCCAGGAAAATATAATCAAATTTCTCCCGGGCTTGGTCGATCATCCGGCCAAAGGCCTCCTGATCCACATCCTCCGCATGGTAATTCACCGGGGCGGTGAGAAAAGAGAGCTTAGAAAAATCAGGGTGAACCGCAGCTTGCTCCAATCGGTAGTCTCCGGCACAAACATCCAAGAAGGACAGTGCGCCACAATCAGACATTCCCAAAGAAAGATCCAGATTTTGCAGTCCCACATCGCAATCGATAGCCAAAACGGAGAATCCCTCCCGTGCCAACGCCGTGGAAATCCCGGCGCACAGCGAGGTTTTTCCCGTCCCACCCTTTCCGGACAGAACCCCAATCACTTCGCCCAATCCATAGCCCTCCTATTGTTCCATATGGTTTCATTATAGTGGTATATCTCACAAAAATCAAGAGCAAAATCCATTGATTTGGAAGCAATTTCATCAAATTCAACAAAAATCATATTCTCGATGGTTTTCGAAAAAATAGTTCTTTACAAATCCGAGATTCCATGCTAGAATCAAGATGTAAATGAGAGTGATTCACATTTACAAATTCATCCGAAAGGGCGTGACCTATGGAACCTCGCTCCAAACATTTCCGAAAGCGGGATGCGATTTTAACCTATCTCCGCTCCACCGACGCTCATCCCTCCGCTGAGATGGTCTACGCCGGGGTCAAACCGGAAATTCCGGACATTTCCCTGGGCACTGTCTATCGGAACCTGTCTCTGTTCAAACAGCAGGGGCTGATCCAAAGTTTGGGCAATGTCAATGGGGTGGAACGGTTTGACGGCAACATCAAGCCCCATGTCCACTTCATTTGTACCCTCTGTGGTCGAGTCCTGGATTTGCACGAAATCCAGGTGCCCCATGTCCTTTCCCAGCAAGCTGCCAGTTTGGCCCAGGGAACCGTTTCCCAGTGCCAGCTCACCTTCCTTGGTAAATGCGATGCTTGCACAGAGAACACCCATTCATTATCCTGAAAAATCAAACGATTATATCATACATCATATTTAGGAGGAAATTATTATGAAAAAGTTTGTTTGCCCCGTCTGCGGTTATGTCCACGAAGCTGAGGAAATGCCCGAAGGCTTCAAGTGCCCCCTGTGCGGTGTCCCCGGCTCCAAGTTTAAGGTACTGGAGGAAGGCGTTCTGGCCGCGGAGCACAAGTTTGGCGTCTACGGTGAGACCGTAAAGAACAACTCCGATATCTCCGACGAGGACAAGAAATTCATCTTCGATCAGCTCATGGCCAATTTCCAGGGCGAGTGCAGCGAAGTGGGTATGTACCTGTGCATGGCTCGAATCGCCCATCGGGAAGGCTACCCTGAGATCGGTCTGTACTGGGAGAAAGCTGCATATGAGGAGGCCGAGCACGCTGCCAAGTTTGCCGAGCTGCTGGGCAGCGACCTGGAGCCCAACATGACCGCCTCCACCAAGAAGAATCTGGCATGGCGGGTGGACTGCGAGTTCGGCGCAACCGCCGGCAAGGTGGACCTGGCTACCGTGGCCAAGAAGAACGGCCTGGATGCCA
>CAZSAZ010000157.1:0-2776 GCA_964604925.1 uncultured Oscillospiraceae bacterium
CCGTCGACCTCCAGCGTGACAGGCTGGCGTGCTAACCGACTGCACCACAGGGCCAAATTTGGTGGGAACAACAGGGCTCGAACCTGTGACCCCATGCTTGTAAGGCATGTGCTCTCCCAGCTGAGCTATGCTCCCAAACCGTCTTCGAGGTGTTCCCCTCAGCGACGTAGTTCATTATATACGAAAAGAAGCATTTTGTCAAGCATTATTTTCGATTTTTATTCAAAATCTTTTCACCTGACAAAACCAGGCATTTTCCCACCAAAACCGTAAAAAATCAAATCTTTTCCAGCAATTTCCGGAAATCCTCCGGTGTAAACGTATAAATCGTGTCACAGAACTGACATTCCACAGGGAAGGGTTTGCCCTCCTCCATGATCTCCGTCAGTTCCTTCCGGCCCAGGCTGATTAAGGCTGCCTCCACCCGCTCTCGGGAGCAGTAGCACTGATATCCTACCGGCGTGGTCTCCATGAACAGCACACCCAAATCGCCGCAGACCTGGCCCAGAATCTCCTCCGGTGTCATCCCGGCTTCCAGCATCGGCGTCACCGCACCAGCCTTCTGGATTCCCACCTCCAGCTTGTCAATAATGTCATCCGGAGCGCCGGGAAGCAGCTGAAGGATGTATCCTCCTGCCACCTTCACAGAGCAGTCGGTGTCAATGAGCACACCAAGGGCGCAGGCCGTGGGAACCTGCTCACTTTCTGCAAAGTAGGCCGTCACGTCGTCTCCAATCTCTCCAGAGACCAGCTCTACAGACCCCACATAGGGCTCCTTCATTTGCAGATCCCGAATCACCGTCAGGGTACCTTCTTTGCCCACCGTGGCCCCCACATCCAGCTTTCCGGGATAACGCTCCATCAGCGGCACATTGGGCTCGATCACATAGCCACGAACATTGCCCACGGCGTCGGACACGCAGACGATTCCTCCAATGGGGCCGCCGCCTTTGATCTGCATCGTCATGGAACCATCGTCCACCTTCTGCATATTTCCCATCATAGAAGCCGCCGTCAGTGCCCGTCCAAAGGCAGCGGTGGCGTTGGGTGTGGTCTTATGGATCTGGGCCGCCCGGCTTACCATCTCCGTAGAGCGGATCGCCGTCACCTTTACAAAGCCATCCATGGTCATACCACGAACAATATAATCATGCATTGTTGTTTCTCCTATTCATTCCGGTGTTTTCTCCAGGGCCTTCGTTCCGCCCCGGAGGATGGTTCCCTTTCTGGCCTGGAACCAGATTCGTTGCTCCCCCGGCCGGGGTGGGCAAAATTGCCGGTCTGCGTAGACCCGGATGTGGGTAAAACCGGCCTCTTTCAAAAAGGTTCTAAGTTGCTCCTGGGAATAGGCATACTCCCGGTGTTCTTCCTGGGATCGGATCCAAACCTCTCCCTGACGCTGGAACAAGTCCATACCGTAGGTGCAAATCTGCTCATGATCGTCAAATTCTCCCCGCCAGACGCAGTACACATCGTCATCCTCATCCAGGAACACCTGGCCGTCCATGGCCCGGAGCTTTTCCGGGGTGTTGACATCAAACACAAAAATCCCACCAGGGTTGAGGCACCGGTACACCCGCCGGATGGCTTGGGCACACTCCCGAGGATCCAGGATGTAGTCCAGGCTGTCCAGGAAGCACACCGCCGCGTCCACCCCCCGGGGCAGGGAAAGCTCCTGGAGACTCTGGTGGACGAACCGGGGCATTTGTTCCAAGTCGGCGCATTTGTCCATCGCCTGGGTCAGCATTTCTTCGCTGAGATCCACAGCGGTGACCTTGCATCCCTGTTGGGCCCAAATACGGGCTGTGGAGCCGGTTCCGCAGGCAAGATCTGCCACTGTCTCCGGATGAATTCCCTGGACAGCCATAATCTCCCGGGCGAAAGCCACAAAGGATTCATAATCCACGTCATTGGTCAGTCGGTCATAGCTTGTCGCCAAAGGGCCATAGGGGTTCATATCCATCCTCCTAACCTCATCAAAACGCACCCCGGTGGGTCCCGGGGTGCGTCAAAGTGTTGTGAATCAACCGCGGCGGTTGAAGATCTTGAAGATCTCGTCAATGTCGCTGATGTCGCTCTCAGGAGCGGACTCAGTGACAGTGGGTGCAGGAGTCTCCTCCACGGGAGCTGCGGTGGCAGCAGCGGCAGCGGCCTCAGCCTGCTCAAAGCCGGTGGCGATGATGGTGACCCGGATGGAGTCATCGAAGCCGGCAGCAGAGGTCGCGCCGAAGATGATGTTGGCATCGGGGCTTGCGGCCTCCTGAACGATGCCAGCAGCGGTCTCCACGTCGTCCAGGGTCAGATCGTCGGGGCCGGTAACGTTCACCAGAACGCCGGTAGCACCGTTGATGGAAGTCTCCAGCAGGGGGCTGGAAACAGCGGCCAAAGCGGCCTGCTCGGCCTTCTCCTTGCCGGTGGCAATGCCCACGCCCATGTGTGCTCGACCGGCATCCTTCATGACGGTAGAAACGTCAGCAAAGTCCAGGTTGATGATCACGTTCTGGGAGAAACCAACCAACTCGGAGATGGAGGTAACAGCCTGCTTCAGCACATCATCGGCAATGCCGAATGCGTTGGAGAACGTGATCTTCTGATCGGTGACATACTTCAACCGATCGTTGGGGATGATAATCAGGGAATCCACCTTGGCACCCAGCTCGGTGATACCGGCTTCTGCCTGGCGCATCCGGTTGGCACCTTCAAACTTGAAGGGCTTGGTAACCACGCCAACAGTGAGGATTCCAGCCTCGTGGGCCAGGTCAGCCACAATGGGAGC
>CAZSAZ010000158.1:0-2770 GCA_964604925.1 uncultured Oscillospiraceae bacterium
TCCCTTAGCAGGGGAGCCCCTTCGGCCTCTTGGGTATCACTCCGAATCAAAGACATATTCCGTTTGTGCTTGGGTATTTTAGCACAGGCAGAATCATTTGTCAAGTAGAAAAAACAAATTTATTCCCCAATTTTTGCCAATCCCCGGCTCTTGGAAGGAGAACCGGGGATTATGCTTATTTTCGATAGAAGGAATTTCCTCCAATAAATTCCCGCACCAAACTGGTAGGCGGAATCTCATCGTCCACATCCGCTTCCTGGACAAAATTCAGGATTTTTACCATGTTCCGCACCTCATCGAAGTAGGGATTCTCCGGCGGCACGGCAGTAAGTAATGGGTATATGTGCTTTTTCAGCACCGCCAGCTCATAAAGAGTGGAGCTGTTGAAGATCACATCCGCATTTTCCTGGTATGGGAAAATCCATCGCCGTTCCCCTCGCTGCACGCTGTCCCACATGGACAGGGTATTTTCCACTGTGGAGCCCCGGGTCTCATAATCCCGAACCGTTCTTCGAAGGAGTCGGAGATAACTGGTGGGGATTCGGTTGTGATTGTCCAGATTCAAGGGAATCAAGGCGCTGACATACATCCGGAAAATCAAATGGGGTTCGATGTCCTCTGGCACCATAACAGGGTTCAGCGCATGGAGGCCTTCTACCAAAATCACAGATTGCTCATCCAGTCGCAACTTTCGTCCCGACCAGACCCGCTTGCTCTGTTTGAAGTTGAATTCCGGCAACACCACCGTCTGCCCCTCCAGCAGCCGCCGCAAATGTTCCCGGAACAGGGGTACGTCAATGGTATTGATGTGTTCCAAATCCAGTTTTCCATCCGGGCCGGGAGCAATTTTATCCCGATCGATGTAATAATCGTCCAGGCTCATCAGCAGCGGCTGCTTTCCATGAACCCGGAGCTGCACCGCCAAACGATTGGCAGATGTGGTTTTGCCCGAGGAACTGGGGCCCGCCAACAAGACCACCTTGGCTCCCTTTTGACAGATCATATCCGCTACTTGGGAAAAACTCTTTTCGTGGAGCGCCTCATTCACCCGGATCAGCTCCCGGATCCGCCCGGAGCAAGTCAGATCATTCAGATCAGCCACACTTTCGCAGTTCATCAGGCTGCACCACCGATCCCCTTCCGAGAACACCCGGAAGAAGTTGGGCATCATTTGGAACTCTGCCAGAGTGTCCGGATTCTGGGGGTTGGGGAACAGGAACAAAAATCCTCCCTCCACCGGAAGGATATCCCACACCTTCAAATACCCGGTGGAAGGCATCATTTCCCCATAGTAATAATCCGAAAAATCCCCATGGGTATAAACATCAAAATTGGGATTTTTCCGCCAGGAAAGGAGCCGGGCCTTGTCCTCCTGACCATCCGCCAGAAAAGCACGGCGCGCCTCCTGTGTGGTGATTCTACGGCGAAGCAAAGGGATGTCCTGCCGGATCAACTCCCCGATTCGGCATTTGAGCACCTGGGCATCAAAGGAGGGATCTTTCACCTGGATGTACAGCCCCTGGCCCACGGTGCAATTCATCTTGGACGTCACCCCGGGATAGCACTGCCGCAGAGCCAGAAAAATCACAAATTGCACCGTCCGGGTATAGGTCTCCCGCCCCAGGGGATCTCCATACCGCAGCAGACTCACCTTCCCCTCTGAGGCCGCCACTGCCCGACGCTGGGATTCCCGAAGGGTCTCCCCTTCCGATGCACGGCGAACCGGCACATAGTTCAAGGTGAAGGTCTCCCCTGCGATTTTTGCCGCCAGAGGCCGATGGGATAAGGACGGGTCGTCCAGCCCCAGCGCCTCCACCAGTTCTTTTAGGGTCTGTCCCGGCTGAGGAATCACCTTTCGTCCGTCAATGGTCAACTCCATTCCATACGCCTCCTTCCAAATGGTACGGTTTGTGTCCATTATTATACTAGCAACCATGACGAAATACAATCCAGGAATTGTAAATTCTTTGGAAAGGCCTCCGGATGAAAAAAGGCCGTGTATCCTCTGTCGATACACGGCCTTGTCAAATCAAATGCTTAATAGTGTCAGCGCTCTCCCTGTCCGATGGTCATAATATCGTAAGGAGTGGTCTGATAGACGAAATAGTTCAGCCAGTTGGAAAACAGCAAATTGGCATGGCCACGCCAGCGCACAATGGGCTCCTGGGTGTCGTCATTTCCGGGGAAATAATTCTTGGGAACGGAAATGGGCAGTCCCTGATCCTTGTCCCGGAAATACTCCCGTTTCAGCGTATCCGGATCATACTCCGAATGGCCGGTGACGAAAATCTGCCGCCCCTGGGGATTCATAACGATGTAAACTCCCACCTCCGGGGATGAGGCCAGAATTTTCAACTCGTTCACTGCCTCCACGTCCTCCCGCAACACGGTGGTGTGCCGGGAGTGGGGAGCCCAGAACACATCGTCAAACCCCCGAAGCAAAATGGCACGCTTATAATCCGCCTGATGAGGAAAAACGCCAAAGAGCTTCTCTGCCAGGGGGTGCTTCTGAATTCCATAGTGATAATACAGCCCTGCCTGGGCACCCCAGCAAATGTGGAAGGTGGAATGGACGTTGCGCTTGCTCCATTCCATAATCTGGGTCAGCTCCTGCCAATAGTCCACTTCCTCGAATTCCATGTGCTCCACCGGGGCCCCGGTGATCACCATTCCGTCAAACTTTCGGTGCTTCACCTGGTCAAAGGTTTTATAGAAGGCCAGAAGATGCTCCTGGGGCACGTTTTTCGACTGATGGGTGCTCATAGTCATC
>CAZSAZ010000159.1:0-2762 GCA_964604925.1 uncultured Oscillospiraceae bacterium
CGGCTGGGAGCCCGAGCGTATGGCCAAGCTGGATCAGCTGTTCAAGGACTACGCCCATGTGGATCATGAGACCCTGTGGGCCAATCTGAAGTACTTCCTGGATGCCATTATGCCCACCTGCGAGGAGTGCGACGTCAAGATGGCTATCCACATGGACGATCCCCCCTGGGATATCTTCGGTCTGCCCCGTCTGCTCATCAACGAGGAGAACATCGACCGTTTCCTGTCCATGGTGGATCACCCCTACAACTGCCTGACCCTGTGCTCCGGCTCTCTGAATGCCGACCCCAACAACAACGTTGCCAACGTGATCCGGAAGCACTGCGACCGCATTGCCTTCGCCCACATCCGCAACGTCAAGCACTTCCCCAATGGTGACTTCTCTGAGGCCTCCCACCGAGATTGCGACGGCGAGACCGGTATCCTGGAGATCCTGAAGGCTTACCACGACTGTGGCTTCGAGGGCTACATCCGTCCCGACCATGGCCGTCATCTGTGGGATGAGGGCCCCGGCAATGTCCGTCCCGGCTACGGTCTGTACGACCGCGCTCTGGGCATCATGTATATGCTCGGCGTGTGGGATATGCTGGACAAGCTGGATGGCAAGGTCACGGTGGCCAACGCCAACTAACCGAATCATCGTCTTTTTCGGCACGGGCCTTCTCTGGCCCGTGCCTTTTTTCTCCCATAAAATATGAAATTCCCGGGAAATGCCATGGGCACTTCCCGGGAACATGATATTTGTTAGGCCTGGGTGTGGGCGTCGATGCAGTCTTGCACCCGCTGCTTGACCATAGCGGCTATTTCCGTGGTTTTCATCCCAGCATACTCCTCATAGGCAATGGGCTCCAGGAAATGAAGCTGGCACGACAAATGCTTGCTCCCCTTCTCATCTAAAATCCGGTAAGTATCAATCACCGCGAAGGGCTGAATGGTCGCCTTGGCTTTCACGGCGCATTTGAAACTGCCACCATGCCAAGGGCCCATCGCATTCCCGTTCCGGCTTCGGGTTCCCTCAGGAAAAATCAGCACATTCCGATGATTTTTCAGTTGCTCGGTACAACCCTGGATCACCGTTAGGGATTGACGCACATCCTCCCGATCCATGGCATAAGACTTGGTGGACTGGGCAATTTGCTTGACGAAGGGCACATTCTTCAATTCTGCCTTATACACAGCACAGAGAATTTTGTCCCAGGCCGTGACCAGTGCCACCACGTCAAACATTCCCTGATGGTTGGCCACCAGCAGCACCCCATCCTCCTGGGGGATATACTCCTGGCCCGTAACTTGAAGATCCACGTTTCCCGCCTGAATGGCAGCCTTCATAATCTTCTGAATATGACCCCAACGCTCCTGCTCCGGATAACGATCCGGATTTTTAGCATGGGCACACAATTTTCTCCAAAATCCGGGGATTTTGGGCAAATTCTTCAGCACCATCAACACAATACGGTTCATGATTGGCCTCCTTATGGTTTCTTTCGGGATATTCTATCACATTTTTTCCTTTACCGCAACAGAAACCTCCCCAGGAGCTCCGTCAGAAACACCCCAAGGCAACTAACCGCTGCCACCTGGATCAGACTCCCTCCCCTCCAGGCCATAACCACTGCTACCACAAAGCCCGCCACTCCGGAAAGAGGTTCCTCTGTGGCATAGAAAATCGCCGGGACAGTCATGACGCTGAGAACGGCGTAGGGAAGATAATGCAAAAAGGAAAGAACAAAGGGATTGGTGATTTTTCGCCGGACGAATACCATGGGAAGCGCCCGCACCAGGTAGGTCACACCTGCTGTCACCAGCCAATATTTCCAAAAATCAGGATGGATCATGGTTTTCTCCTCCCTCCGTCAACGGACAAACCACTGCCATCGTGGCACTAGCCACACAGGCACAGCAAATCAAGGCGATTCCCTCTGGAATCCGGGACAAGAAGGGCAAAACCTCCATCAGGCATTTCATGGCAACTGCCAGAAATACGCACCCGGTTACCGCCCGGCTCCCCCGCATTTCCGGAACCACAATCGCTACAAACATTCCATAAATGGCAATTCCCAGGGCAGATGTCACCGACTCCGGCAGAATATGTCCCGCCAGGGCACCTATTAGCGTTCCCGCCGACCAGCCGACCCATGGAAGGGACATAAGCCCATAGAAAAAAGGTGGGCGCAACGCCCCGCTCTGACTGGCACCAACGGCAAAAATTTCATCGGTGTTACCAAAAGCAATGGCCAGCCGCTCCCAAAGAGAAACTTGTTGTTCCAGCTTCTGAGAAATAGACAGCGACATCAGACTGTACCGCAAATTTATGATTACCTGGGACAGTGCCAACTCCAACAGTCCTCCACCGCCCTGGAAATAGGGCACAGCGGCCAATTGTCCCGCTGAGGTCAATGTAGTCGCTGAAATCAAAAGGGCCTCCAAAGGGCTCAGACCGTTTTCCACGGCGTAAATCCCAAAAGCAAACGATACCGACAAATACCCCAGGCCAACGGGAATCCCTAGGGTCAGTCCCTGGCGAAAATCCTGCCCTCGATTCATCCAATCACCCCCGACAAAAAGATAGTGTCTATGATACCACCATTTGTCCACAGGTGCAAGACAGATTTCCCCATTTTTCGATTCCAGCCCTAGCTTCCCAGGTGTGTTCCAACACAGGGGCCAAAGAAAACAAAAATCTCCGAAGCAAACACTTCGGAGAATCTTTGGAGCTGCTAGCCAGATTTGAACTGGCGACCTCATCCTTACCAAGGATGCGC
>CAZSAZ010000160.1:0-2751 GCA_964604925.1 uncultured Oscillospiraceae bacterium
GTTCGGTGATGTCTGGGTGCGTTTCGAGCCCCAGGAAGAGCGGGACGAGTTGATCTTCGACGTGGAAGTGGTCGGCGGTGCCGTGCCCAAGAACTTCAACCCCGCCGTAGAAAAGGGCATCCAGGAAGCAGTCCAGAAGGGCCCCCTGGCTGGTTATCCCATGGTGAATTTGAAGGCCGTGCTCTACGATGGTTCTTACCATCCCGTGGACTCCAACGAAATGGCATTTAAGCTGGCCGCCATTCTGGCCTACAAGGAGGCTATGCCGAACGCCATGCCCACCTTGCTGGAGCCTGTGGGTTCCCTGGCTGTCACCATCCCCGACAGCTACATGGGCGATGTTATCGGCGACCTGAAC
This sequence comes from uncultured Oscillospiraceae bacterium, assembly GCA_964604925.1. Lineage (GTDB taxonomy): Bacteria > Bacillota > Clostridia > Oscillospirales > Oscillospiraceae > Faecousia. The sequence goes on from CAZSAZ010000160.1 coordinate 359, forward strand.
AAGCGCCGGGGCCGGGTGATGGGTATGAACCCGGATCACGATGGCAACACCGTGGTGGAGGCAGAAGTCCCCATGGCAGAAATGAGCTCCTACGCCATCGATCTGCGGGCTATGACCCAGGCTCGTGGCTCCTTCACCCTGGAATTTGCCCGGTATGAGGAAGTGCCCAAGCAGAACCAGGCCAAGATCATCGAGGAAGCCAAGAAGAACGAGGACTAATTTCATATCACATTCCCTCCGGGGCCTACAGATTCTGTAGGCCCCGTTTTTTGCAGGGGAGAAATGTGTGGGTGTTTACAGAATGTTTACCGCAAAACCGGGGAAACTTCATTGCACAGTTCACACTTTTATGGTATGATTCATACATTATAAAAACAAAACGGGAAATTTCGGATCTCCCGGGGAGGTAACAGTTGAGTAACGAACGCAAGAATCAGCCGGGGAACGGGCCCAATCGCCCCGGAGATGACAAGCAACCCTCGAAGAACAACTTCTGGGTCACATTGGCCATTGCGGTTGTGGTGGTGGCAATCATCGGCACGGTGTATAATTCCATCTCCGCAGGGCAGTATACCAAAACCACTTATTCCCAGTTTCGTCAGGCCATGCTGGATGATGACCTGAGTGAGGTTCAACTCCAGTCCGATCGGATCATCTATATGACCCGTACCGAGGCGGCAAAACCTGCCTCAGAGCAGAAGGCCTGCTATACCGGTTTGCCCTCCGGGGGCAATACCCTGGAGCTGTCCAATGAACTGGAGGCCATGGGAGTATCTGTGGACAAGCTTATTGTGGAGGATAATTCCGGGATTTTGCTGGTGCTGTATTACGCTGGAATGTTGCTTCTTAGCTTCTTCATGATCCGTACCGTGATGAAGCGGGTGGGTTCCCCCGACGGCGGCTTCGGCAAGGCCAAGGCCAAGGTCTACATGGAAAAGCAGACCGGCGTGACCTTTGCAGACGTGGCCGGACAGGACGAGGCCAAGGAGTCTCTGAAAGAGATTATTGACTTCCTCCACAACCCCCAGAAGTATGCCGCCATCGGCGCCAAGCTCCCCAAGGGTGCGCTTTTGGTGGGTTCTCCCGGTACTGGTAAGACCCTTCTGGCCAAGGCGGTAGCAGGAGAAGCTAATGTGCCTTTCTTCTACATTTCCGGTTCGGACTTTGTGGAGATGTTCGTGGGCATGGGTGCCAGCCGGGTGCGGGACTTGTTCCAGCAGGCGGCCAAGGTTGCGCCGTGTATCATTTTCATTGACGAGATCGACGCTGTGGGTCGCTCCCGGGATAACCGCTACGGTGGTAACTCCGAGCAAGAGCAGACGCTCAATCAGCTTCTGGCAGAGATTGACGGATTCGATTCCACCAAGGGCATTGTTTGTCTGGCGGCCACCAACCGGCCGGAGATTCTGGACAAGGCACTGCTGCGTCCTGGCCGGTTTGACCGGCGGATCGTGGTGGATCGGCCCAACCTCCAGGGGCGTCTGGACACATTGAAGGTTCACACCCGGAAGATTAAGCTGGCAGAGGACGTGGATCTAAACAAAATTGCCCAGCAAACCGCCGGTGCGGTGGGTGCAGATCTGGCCAACCTTGTGAATGAGGCAGCCCTCCGGGCCGTGCGCTATGGTCGCCAGGCGGTGAACCAGGAGGATTTGCTGGCATCCTTTGAGATGGTCATTGCCGGTTCGGAAAAAAAGAATACCGTGTTGACGGATTTGGAAAAACGGCTGGTTTCCTACCATGAGGTGGGTCATGCGCTGGTTTCTGCCCTGGAAAAGGAGACCACCCCTGTAACCAAAATCACCATCGTGCCCCATACCGACGGTGCCCTGGGCTACACCCTGTACCTGCCGGAGGAGGAGAAGTATCTGTCCACCAAGGATGAATTGCTGGTGAAGCTGCGGAGTCTGTTGGGTGGCCGGGCTGCGGAGCAGATTGTCTTTGGTACCGTCACCACCGGTGCATCCAACGATTTGCAGCAGGCCACTAGCCTGGCACGGAACATGGTTGCCCTGTACGGCATGAGTGAGGAGCTGGGACTGATGGCTTCTGCGTCGGTGCAGAATCAGTATCTGGACGGCCAGAGCCATCTGGATTGTTCCCAGGAAACCTCTGCCAAGGTGGACGGTGCAGTGATGCGCCTGCTGAACGAGGCCTACGCCGATACCGTTCGGGTGTTGACGGAGCATCGGGGGCTGCTGGATGAGGTGGCCCAGTATCTGCTCATCAAGGAGACCATCACCGGCGAAGAACTGATGACCTTCGTCCATGGATGGAACGCTCCCGGACAGGAAGAAGTGCCCCAGGCCTAAATCCAATGATACAAACCTCCCTGGACGTGGGAAGGTGACGCTAAAACAGTTCAGCATCGGTGTGAAAAAAAGCCACACCGA
>CAZSAZ010000161.1:0-2714 GCA_964604925.1 uncultured Oscillospiraceae bacterium
GGTTTCGCTTTTGCCGATGCCGCTCTCTCCCAACAGAAGCAGACCCTCGCCATAAACTTCCATCAACACGCCGTGGCGGGTGACCCGGGGGGCCAACGCCTCTTTCAGGTAGGCGATGATGGACGAGACGATATAGCTAGTGGCATCGGGGCAAGTGAGGACGGTGATGTTGTGTTTTTTGGCCATGGCGATGAGCTCTGAGCCGGGCACCAGACCCCGGGCGGCAAGAATCGCAGGGAATTTGTAGGAAAACAGCCGGTCGTAGACGATATACCGCTCGGCGGAACTGAGTTTGTCCAGGTAGCTGGACTCCACATTGCCCAGAACCTGGAGACGCATGGGCTCGAAGTGGTCAAAATATCCAGCCAGTTGCAGGCCGGGACGGGCTACATCTGCCACCGTCAGACGGATCTTTTCGTAATCCGTGGAAGCGTAGGCGATGCCCAAATGGAATTCCTGGACGAGCTGGGTCAGTGGAACGCTATAACTTTCAGCCATGGTGAGATCCTCCAATTGTAGATTACCTCCATTATATCCGGGGGGCCGGGGAAGCGCAACCGGAAAATGAAAAAAATCAAAAAAATTTCAAAAAAGGGCTTGCAATTTTCGTCAATCTCTGATATCATATTTGAGCGTTCGTAGTAGGCGCAGTATGAAGAGTTTTGACCGATGGGAGGTGCAACGAATGGCGAAGTGTGATTTTTGTGGTAAGGGCGTGACCTTTGGTATTAAGGTTTCCCACTCCCACAGACGTTCCAACCGTACCTGGAAGCCCAATGTCAAGCGGGTCAAGGCGGTTGTCAACGGTACTCCGTGCCATGTGTACGCTTGTACCAGATGCCTCCGTTCCAACAAGGTTGAGCGTGCAGTGTAATCCATAGCGGCAAATATAGACAGGTCGAAAGACCTGTCTTTTTTGTTTGCCTTTCCAAAGGGGAAATAGGAAAAGCCGGAAACGAGAAGAACGTTTCCGGCTTTTGCATCGATGTTTCTTAGAGCCAACCGGGGTTTTCCGATTCGGCCCGACGCTGACGGGTCAGAAGCCACTGCACAGCCTGGTGCACATCCTGGCCTTCGTAAAGTACCCGATAGGCAGCCTCGGTGATGGGCATATCAATCCCTTGGGCCTTTCCTAGCTCGTAGGCGGACTTGGCAGCGTAGTAACCTTCCACCACAGCACCCACTTCCTCCATGGCCTGCTGGGCAGATTTTCCCTGGCCGATGAGAATACCGGCCCGCCGGTTTCGGGAGTGCATGGAGGTACAGGTTACGATGAGATCTCCCACACCTGCCAAACCGGTGAAGGTTTCCTTTTTGGCACCCAGGGCAACGCCAAGCCGGGCGGTTTCGGTTAAACCACGGGTCATGAGCATAGCTTTGGTATTGTCGCCATAGCCCAAGCCGTCGGTGATACCGGCGCACAGGGCAATCACGTTTTTCAGTGCCGCACCCAGCTCGGCACCCACAGGGTCGGCACTGGTGTAGACCCGTAGGGTATCGGCCATGAAAGCGTCCTGGACAAATTCGGCCAGGGTTTGGTCGGTACTGGCGGCGAGCAAGCCGGTGGGGACGTTGATGGCGACCTCCTCAGCGTGGCTGGGGCCGGTGAGTACCACCACATTTTTCCCGGTTTCCTGGGCCACCACCTGACTCATGCGCAGATGGGTGTCGGCCTCCAGACCCTTGGTCACGGAGACAACCACGGCGGCCGGGTCGATATAGGGGGCAACCCCGCGACACACTGAGCGCAGAGGGAAGGAAGGGGAGGCGATCACCACCATCTCACAGCCCTGGGCGCAGCGGTAGTCGCTGGAGATGTTCAGCGCTTGGGGCAGCTCTACGCCGGGAAGCCGGGGGTTTTTTCGTGTGGTGGTCATGGACGCCACAAGGTCTTTTTCGTAGGTCCACATGGTAACGTCGTGACCGTTTTTACACAACCGGATGGCCAATGCGGTACCCCAGGCACCGCTGCCGATAACCGCAGTTTTCATGATTTTTTTCCTTTCCCGAGAAGGTTGGTTTTTCGTTCCTCTCCACGGATCAGGCGGTGGATATTTCCCTGGTGCATCCATACCAGCAATCCACTGAGGAAAAAGCCCACCACCGTGGGGAACACCCGATCGTGGTGACACAGGCAGTAAAGAAATCCGAAGGATCCGGCGGAGAGGACAGACCCCAATGATACATATCCGCTGAACAAATAGGCCACAAGGAAAATACCGAACACGGTCAGTCCCAGTCGCCAATCCATCATCAGAGCAACGGTGACACCGCTGAGGATGCCCTTTCCGCCCTTAAATCCCAACAGGGCAGGGAAGTCGTGGCCCAAAATAACGGAAAGTCCGCCCAAAGCCACGCCGTCGTGGTAGCATCCATAGGGCCGAAGGAGCAAACCGCCCAGCACACAAGCTACGGCTGCCTTGCCTACATCAATGGCAATGACAAAAACGGAGGTTGCGGAACCATAGTTCCGGGTGAAGTTGGTCAAACCGGCGTTGCCGCTGCCCTTGGTGCGGACATCCTCATGAGCAATCAGGCGGCTGACCACCACGGCACCATTGAGATTTCCTAGGAAATAACCTACGAGAATGGTGATCAGGATGGAAACGACCATGGCTTACTCCTCCTTGTCTCCCTTTTGCCGAATGGTGATCCGAACGGGGGTGCCCTTCAGGCCGAAGACCTCCCGGATCTGGTTTTCCAGATACCGCTGG
>CAZSAZ010000162.1:0-2713 GCA_964604925.1 uncultured Oscillospiraceae bacterium
CCCCAGGTATCCCCTCATGAGCGAGATTCGGCAGATGTATCTCAATGCCTACTACGGCACGGAAGAATAAACAATGGCCCCCGGGTTTCCCGGGGGCCATTGCCAGGTTATGGAGAAGCAAACCACCAAATCAAAAGCATATGCAGGGGATAGAACAGATAGCAAAACCATCGGAAGATGGATTTGCCAGGGCCCTTTTCCCCATGGTATTGCCAAATCAGTACCAAGGATAGCAGGGCAAAGCCCTGGATGGGGAAGGAAAGGCCGGTTTTGCCCAGGGGAACCCCTTGGCTGGTGAACCCAAACAGGTGGATGAGTCCCAGACATAGAAGCTGCCCCGGCTTGCTGTCCCGAAACAGGTGGAAGCACACAACGGTAAAAATCCCCAATAAACCATAGTCCGTCAAGCCTAGGATTCCCCCCAGGCATACCAGGCACAAAATCCCAATGGGCTTCAGAACGGAACCGGGCGTGGTGGCCTGGGTGAGACGATCCACCTGGGGTAGGGCAAGCAGTCCCAGAAGCAGGGTGAACATGACATTTTGGTGGTATGGAGAAAACCACATGCCCTGGGTCATCAGATCAAAGGGAATCTCCGAAAGAAGGCCACACACCAAAAGGCGAAGGGCGTATCGGGAAACGTCATGGGTATGGCGATAGCCTTCCACCGTTTGAAAGGCGAAGATGGGAAAGGCCAGACGACCCACTGCCCGCATCCAAAGAGCCTGGGGGAAGAATACAGCTCCCACATGATCCAGCGTCATAAGCCCAAGGGCAAGCCCCCGAAGCTGACACCCGTCCAGGCTCTTCGATTTCCATTTCATATTGGTTCCTCCGTGGTGCGATTTGGTACAATGATACGATAAATTCCGGGAAAAAGCAACAAAGGATTCCCTAAAAAATCCCGGTGTACCTCGTTGTATGCAGGGAATTGTTATACACCATGGATGCGCTCCCGTTCCCGGCAGTACAGTTCCCGGTCGAAGTAGAGCCGTCGACTGCCTCCACCCAAGAGGGATTCCGTGTCAACAAAGCAGAGCTTGAGAAAACCATATTCCTCGTACCATTGGCAATGGGACAGAAAGCAGGAAGGGGAGTCTGAAAGAGGGCGGGAGAAGGACGTATAACGCCACCGGGTGTATCCTCTGCTCTTTGGGAGACGTTTGAGACAAAGATAAAGTTCGGAGGGATCTTGCGCCAGAAGATAGCGTCCATCGGGACTGGGGGAGAGAATCCGCAGAGAAACCAGCCCCCGGTCTGTGGGCTTGATTTGGGCGTAGCTGGGAAGCCCCGAAACATGATCCACAAACAGTTGCTGTTCCGGATAGTGACTGGCAATGGGGTGGTAAATGGTGCAAGATTCCATGGCAAAGACTCCTTCTTTAGGAAATAGTCAGTCGGCGGCAGGCGTTGGCCAACTCCCGGAGGGTGGAACAGGGCACCATGGCGCACAAACCGGCGAAGGTTTGGACACTGCGCAGGTATTGCCATTTCCCCTGGGGAATGGGATTGAGCCAGATCACCCGCCCGGCCAATCGTTTGGATTCCAGCAGAGCCTGAATGGCTCGGGGTTGATCGATGGTTTTGGTGTCCGACAGGATCAGAAGTGTGGTGGCAGAGGACAGAGCTGCCGGGCTCATTCGATTCAGTTTCTCCAAGGCGGTGCCCAGATCGGTTCCCTTGCCATACAGACTGGATGCCCGAACGGTGTTGCGAAACAAATCCATATTCTGCAAGCTGAATGGGTCTGACTCGTGGAGTTCCTCCGAAAAGAGGAAAACCCGGGAACTGTCGGAAACCTGGTTCAGGCTTTGGATGAACCGAAGGGCAAATTCGGAAAACTGGATCATGGAACCGGAAACGTCACAAAGGAGAACCAGCTTTTTTCGGTGCTGACGCTTCCGGCGGTAGCACAGATGGGAAAAACTACCACCGGTTTCCAAACCCTTGCGGATGGTTTTTCGAAAATCCAGTTTACCGCTGTGGCCAGATGGGCTACGTTTGGCGGTCAACTCGCCGTTGATTTGCTGGGTGATGCCCTGGATGATGGAAATGGCCTTGGGAATCTCCGTATCCTGGAAGGCGGAAATGTCCCGGTAGAGTAGTCCCATCTCCGGGTCGGTTTCTTCCACCCCAGCGCCGGCGTTTTCCAGAAGCATTTGTTGCTCCAAAATGGCCTTGGCAAAGACGGAGTGAATCAGGTTTGTATAAATGTCGGGGCTTCGATCGGTGCCACCGCCGTACTTTTCCTTGATATTCCGGAGCTTTTTCCGCTTTTCTTCGCTCATGGAAGCGTAGGCCTGGAGCTGCTCCTGGGAAAAATCCAGGTTTTTCAGATCTTCCTGGGCGATTTGCTGCTGACGAGCCTGTTCCGCTTCCCGTTCCATTTGTTCCTGTGCCTGCTGGCGGATGGCTTCCTCGGACAGGAAAAAACCGTCAAATACCCGGTCAAAGGTTAATTGTTCCTCCCGGGACTTGGCAAATACGGTTTTCAGGGCGGTTTTCACCTGCGCTCGCTGGGCAAAGCCCAGTGTTGTGAGAATCTGGGCGGCATCCGCTGTTTCCTTGGGGGAGACAGGGAGTCCCTCCCGGCGAAGCATTCGGGAAAAATAGGACAGCTTTTCCAGATAAACGCCAGGATCATCCATGGTGATGGCCTCCACATTCCCCACAGTGGCAGTGGCCTGTATTTTCTTCTAGGGTGGTATTGGAG
>CAZSAZ010000163.1:0-2568 GCA_964604925.1 uncultured Oscillospiraceae bacterium
CCGAAGGGCAGTCGGAGACCGTCGTGGTGGAGAACAACCCCAACCGTCCCGAGGACGGCACCCGGGAAGTCTCCTTCTCCCGGAACCTGTGGATTGAGCGGGATGATTTCCTGGCTCAGCCCATTCCCAAGTACAAGCGGCTCTACCCTGACGGCCCGGAGTGTCGCCTGAAGGGTGCCTACCTCATCCGTTGCACCGGTTACGTCACCGACGAAAATGGCAATGTGGTCGAAGTGCTGGCCACCTACGATCCCCAGTCCCGGGGCGGCGATCCCGCAGACGGTCGGAAGGTCAAGGGTGCCACCATCCACTGGGTGGACGCTGACAACTGCTGCGATGCCGAGGTCCGGCAGTACAGCAATCTCTTCGATGATCCCGATCCCGATGCCGCTGGCAAGGACTACCTGGCCTGCCTGAACCCTCACTCTTTGGAGGTTCTCACAGGATGTAAGGTGGAAAAGAGTTTGGCTTCCGCCCAGGCTCCTGCCTCCTACCAGTTTATGCGTCTTGGCTATTTCTGCCCTGACAGTAAGGATTCAACCCCGGAGCATCTGGTCTTTAACCGCTCCGTCAGCCTGAAGGATTCCTTCAAGCCTGGGAAGTAAACATGAAACGAACCCCCTTTCCATGGCATAAACCGTCTGGAAAGGGGGTATTTCTTATGCTTCTAGTTCGCTTCCGCTTTCATAATCCAGCATCCGGCACAAAATGGAGGAAGCCTCGGCGCGGGTAGCATTGCCCTGGGGATGGACATTCTTTCCATCACCGGACAGCAGTCCCGAGGCTACCATGGCCTCCACGCTGGAACGGGCCCAGGAGAAAATTCGGACTCCATCCTGGAACAAGCTGTTGCAGTTGGTTCCCCGGGGAAGGGGCTTCCCCCGGTACGTCAGATAGCCGTCAATCACCCGGCACAATTCCTCCCGGGTAATGTAGCCCTCCGGGCGGAACACCCGGGGAGAGTCGCCGCTGACAATGCCATTGCGATACGCCCACTCCACGGCCTCGGCGTAGTATTCTCCATCGGGTACATCCCGGAACGTATTTTTCTTGACCCATCCAGACTCCAGGGTTTCGTCACTGGCCCGGTAGAGCAGTGCCACCAACATCCCCCGGGTGAGCTTTTCCTCCGGATCAAATCGATTTCCACCTACCCCGCTCATCAAGCCCATGGCCACCAACCGGTCAATGGAATCGAAATACCAGGTTCCCGGTGCCACATCCGCAAACAGATTTCCACGGGCAGAGCAGTAAATCGAGGTCTCCCGACTCTGGGCGTAGAATCCACCTCCGGCCACAGCCCGAACGCAGCAATCACCGGGAATCTCCACCGGGCCGGTGTAGTGGGTGCTGTTGATGGTTGCCTTGGAGCCATCCAGAGTGTAGTACAGCTCCACGTCCTCCTGACTATGGCGCAACACCAACTTCCCGTCCTCCACGGCAATGGTGGGAGGGTCGCATGGGGTCTTGCCAAAGGACAGGATTGCAGTCTCCGACCGGCTTCCGTTCATCTCATAGGCCGCCACTGCTTGAATATCACAGGGATAAGCCACGGTAAACGGCCCAGTGTATTGGGCACTGTTTTGGTTGGGCGCCGTACCGTCGGTGGTATAGTAGATGGGAGCATCGGTATCAGCCGAGATGGTGATCTCCATGGTCACTTTGTCGGTGGTGTATGTAATAGTCGGGGTGGGAATGGCCCCAAGGTCCGTACCGTTGGGCTTGCAATCATAATAGCGAACCCCATCCTCCAGGGTGATGCCCCGGCGACGATACAACTCACTGACGGTGACAAGTTCATATCCCCGGGCCAGAAGGGTATCCAGCGCCATCAACGCACCCTCCACGCTGGTTTTGTGGATGTCGTGTACCAGGACAATGGCACCGTCATAGGCGTCATTCAAAATGGCGTCCCGGACGGAGTAGGCGTTGAGGCTTTCCCAATCCCGGGTGTCCACCGACCAGTGGATCAAAGGTGCGTCAATGTTTGCCCGGATGGTATCGGTGGTGATCCCGTAGGGAGGGCGAACGAGATAGTCCGTACCGGCGCCGCAGGCCTTGTCCAAAACCTCATAGCTCCGCTGGAACTGACGCTCCACCTCCGCCCAGCTGAGCTGGGACAAATTGGGATGATCCCAGGAGTGGGAAGCGATTTCGTGGCCTTCGTTGTAGGCTCGTTTCACCAGGTCCAGGTTATTTTGGGCGGATTGCCCCTGGACAAAGAAGGTCACATGAATCCCCCGATCTTTCAATCCGTCCAGAAGTTTTCCGGTATAGCTACTGCTGGGGCCATCGTCAAAGGTGAGAGCCAGGAGCTTTCCCCCTGTGGATGCCTTGGCGCCCACAGGAAACCACGTCAGCATCAGCACCAAAGCCAAAATCATACAAATCATTCGTTTCATGGATTTACACCTCTTCTTTCTCTTGTTCTGGTGCCATTTTAGCATGGTTCAACAGGGCTTTCAAGATATTATGTTAATCTTAAGATCTTAAAAAAGACCGCCCCGGCTGTCCCAATGTCATTAAGTTAGTGGCATAGTTCCAGTGGTGGATAGCAAACAGAAAGAG
>CAZSAZ010000164.1:0-2502 GCA_964604925.1 uncultured Oscillospiraceae bacterium
GGATCAAAGACTTCTACTGCTAAGGCCCTGCCCCTTCTCCGGGTAACAAAAAATCCCCTGGGGAATATCATGGAATGAGCGGTTCATCCGCTGAAATTCCTTGACTCGGAGGTTATGGGTATGTGTAACAACGGGCTTTGCAATAATAATTGTCTGTGGATCATTCTGTTGCTGATTCTCTTCTGCGGATGCGGCAACGGACTGTGCGGCAACACCTACACCGGCAACGGTGGGTGTGGCTGTGGCCAGGACAATGGGTGCGGCTGCTGCTGACGTGTCAGCACCACCCCTTTCCTAAAGATCAGGGGGCTGCTTTCCGCAGCCCCCATTTTTTCCAGTCGGAGAAAATCCTCCCCTTCCACCACATAACTCCCAAAAACACGCAGGGTGATGGCCACATAGACCGTCCCCCTGCGTGTTGTGTTTTCCGGATGGTTACTCCGTTGCGGAGATCTCCCTTGCCCGTTGGATCACCTGTTTATAGAAGGAAATTCCGTGGGTCAAGGTTCCCTGATGAATGTTTTCGTTCAGGCCGTGGATGCTGCCATACTGCTGCTGATCGATGTACAGTGGCGCAAAGCGGATGCAGTTGGGGCAAATTTCTTTGTAGAATTTGGCATCGGTACCTCCGGTCATCACATAAGGACTGACCTGCACCCCAGGATAGACATCCCCGCAAATCTCCTCCAGCAACCGGAACTGGGCCGACTGATAGTCCACCACCGGGCACGGAGCATCCTGATACAGCACTTCCGTCTGGATGTTATACTTGTTGGCCATGGCACTCACCGCAGCAATGGACTCCGGGCCGGGCTGGTGGTGAATCAAGCGCATATTGCCAGTGACATAGGCCTGCTGGGGCAACACATTCAGTCCGTCACTTCCCTTTGCAGTGGTGAATGCCAGGGTGGTGTGCATCATGGCCCCCACCGCTGGGCTGATCCGGGGCAGAGCAAAGGTCAGCAAGGGCCGGAACAACCACAAATTCGCCATAACCAAACGCATGGGAAACACCATGTTGGGGCAAAGGCGACGGAACATTTCCATCATGGTGGGGCTAAGCTCGTTGACAAAGGGAGAATGATCCTCCACATCTGCCATAAATCGTCCCAACCGCACCAATGCGGTATCCTTTCCAGGGGCACTGGCGTGACCACCATTGGAGCGGGCCACAAATTTCACATCGGCATAGCCCTTTTCCACCACGCCCATCATAGCATACAGTCCCGTAACACCGGCAATGGGGTTTTCCACAATCATGCCCCCTTCATCCAGCACCAAACTGGGACGAATTCCGTTCTCTTTCAGCCATGCGGCAATGCTGGGCCCTCCTGTACCGGAGATTTCCTCCGTGCAGGAGGAAGCCACATACACATCTCCCTCCGGCTCATAACCCGAAGCCATCAGCTCCTCCACCGCAGAGAGGATACAGAACAGACTTCCCTTGGTGTCCACCGCGCCCCGGCCCCAAACCCGACCAGTCTCGTCCACATCCCCGGAGAAGGGGGCGTGCTCCCATTTTCCTCCAGCTTCCACCACATCCTGGTGGCTCATGAGGACAATGGGATCGGCATTGTGCTTGCCTGGCCATTTGTATAACAGACTGCCATCAAAATTGTGAATTTCGCACTGAATATGAACCTGTGGAAACAATTTCCGAAGGGTTTGGTGAAACGCCTGAAATTTTTCCGTCCCGGGGTCCTCCCGGCTGGAAATGGTCTCCTGCCGGAGCATCTGGCTCAATCGGGCTCCATAATACCCATCTTGCTCCCCGTTATCCAGGCACACCGATGCCGTGGCAGCCGCCGTGGGCTTCTGGGCCACCGCCCGGAACACACACACTCCGGCCAGAACCGCCACCAGACCCAATATCACCCAAAGAATGGTCATCCCATATCCCTCCATATCCTTTTCCAGGAACCCAATAGGTACTTGGAAAAAATTTCTTCTATCATATCATTTTTCCGAAAAAATGTCAAAGATTCCCTGAACCATGGTCAAAATTGGGGAAAACCGGTGGAATCAGGAGCTTTCTCCCAATTCTGATGCCAATTCCATGGACTATTCCCCGAAAGGTCGGGGATATTAGCCTCGGGGAGAAAAGGAGGGTCAACGATGGTAAAAAAAAGAATACGCAACGGATTGTGGGCCGTGCTGCTGATTTGGAGCATGGCCCTTCCGGCCTTTGCCCAGCAAATGCTGATTCCGGTTGGTCGGGTGGTTGGGCTGTCTTTGGCAGAGGGCAGCGTCACGGTAGTTGCCTATGACGAAACATGGGGTCAGCAAGCCCGGGACAGTGGGCTGCAAATTGGGGACGAAATTCTGTCTGTCAATGGAGTTCCCATTGACTCTGCCCAGGCACTAAGCCAGGCCTTGTCATCATCCCAAGGGGAAGTCTGCCTAACCGTTTCCCGGAAGGGCCAAACCCGTGAGGTAACCATGATACCTGTGTCCACGGAATCCGGTCAAAAACTTGGGGTCTATCTCCGGGAGGGAATCTCC
>CAZSAZ010000165.1:0-2495 GCA_964604925.1 uncultured Oscillospiraceae bacterium
GTCCGTCTTCTATCCGGGGAGCGAGTTCCCCGGCGCGACGGGACGCCTGGCGCGGGTCTCGGGCGAATTGCATCTCCACTATGATTTCGGGGGTGGCGGCCATTACGTGGCCGCGAGACACGAACTGCCGGAACGCCCCACGGCACGGGAAATCGTTTTTGAAGGCGAGTGGCCGGAAACGACGACGCTGACGTTGCGCGTTTCGGACGCAACGGGGCAGACGTTCCAGAAATGTCTGTCGTGCGAGGCCGACGGTTGGGAGACATTCGCGCTAGACGTGGAGACGATGCCCGCCCACTGGGGCGGCGCGAACGATGGGCGGGTGCATTTCCCGCTGACGCGGTTCGACATTTTGGCGGAGAATCTGACGCAGGACATACCGGGAGGCGCACGTGGCGTTTTGAAGATTCGGAATGTCGCGTTCCATGAACGGTCACATGCCGTATCTCGGGCGGCGGAACGGGCAGAGGCGCGGCTGACGTTCGCACAGGCGGCGGAAGAGGCGGGGGTATTGCGCGATGAATTGGCGCGGGCGTTGCCCGATCTGGAACGGGCGGGCGGCGGCGCGAAGACACGCGCCGTCTTGTCCGTGATGTCCGATTTCTATCCGTGGATCGTGCAAGATGTTTCGCGTGGGTTCACGAATCGCGCCGAACGCGAAGTGCGTGAACTTGTGCGGATTGGGCGTGATGAACGGGAACGTCTGGCGCGTGTCGCGGCGGGCGTGGAAACGGATCCGCCCGTGCCGCATTACGTCACAAGTCCCATCGAAATCCGCGGGGCGGACATGGTCGCCACGCGGGAATGGCCGGATGGTCGGCGCGAACGCGGGAATGTGTTTCTAACGGGCTTTGGCCATTTCGGCATGATCCAGCGCGAGATGGAGAAGATGCCGCCGCTGGGCAACCACATTCTCCAGATGGAGCTCGGCCCGAATGCGTTTCTACCGACGGAACAGACGGTTAATACGAACGCGATTGCGCCGTTTCGTGCGGCGGCGGCGCGTGGCGCGAAAGAGAACGTGCAGATCTGTTTGCTGCTGAGCCCGCACTATTTTCCCGAATGGGCCTTTCAGAAGTGGCCGGATTTGAAGGGATGTGGCGGTGGCTTCTTCAAGTACTGCGTTCACGATGCGCGCGCGCAAGGCGTGATTGAGAAGAGTTTGCGGACGGTCATTCCGCTCATTCGGGGCAATCCGGCGCTGCATTCGGTCTGTCTCTCGAATGAACCCGAACAGGGATTCTACGGGCCGAACTGTGCGTTGCGCGCACAATGGCCGGGATGGTTGCAGACGCGCTACGGTACGGTTGCGCGCATGAACGCCGCGTGGGGGACGGCGTATGCGGCGTTTGCGGACGTACCGATGCCGGCGAGCTGGCGCGAGGCGAAGCCGTCCCACGAGACGTTGGCGTTCATCCGTTTCAGTCGGGAGGCTTTTGCGCGTTTTCACAAACGCATGGCCGACGTCGTACACGAGATCGCGCCGGAGATACCCGTACACGCGAAGATCATGATTTTCGCGGGCGTTCACGGCGGGGCTACGTACTTCTCGGTCGATCCCGAAGATTTCGGTGCGTTGAGCGACTACAATGGCAACGACTGCATTGACTATCCGACGCCGGAGGACGTACGCGGGTGGGCGCACAACTGGTGGCAGATGGAGTCGGGCTACGATTTTCAGCGCAGTGTCGCGGACAAACCGATTTTCAACACGGAGAACCACATCATCGAAGATCGCCGGAAATCCTACGTGCCCGGCGACCACGTCTATACCGTACTTTGGCAGAACGCCGTCCACGGGCAGGCCGCGACGACGCTCTGGGCGTGGGAACGGGCGTACGACGCGGGGAAGAGCGATTTCAACGGACTCTTTCTTGAACGGCCCGAATGTCTGGCGGCGTGGGGACGCTGTGCGTTGGACTTGAATCGCCTGGCGGACGAACTTTCGCCGATTCGCAATCAGGCGCCGACGATTCTGCTGCATTGGTCGCTCGCATCGCAAGCGTTGTCGGGCGTTCGCGGCGGGAATTTCCTTCGCGTCTACCGTGCGGCGAGTTTTCTGGGGCAGCCGCTGGGTGTGGCGACGGAACGGATGCTGGCGGCGTACGGACGGACGGGCGTCCGGCAACGGCCGCTCGATTCTGCACGCGTGTTGCTGTTGCCGGACTTTGCGCACATTCCGTCCGACGTCCAGGCCGGAATCGATCGTCTGGCGCGTGCGGGCGTACACGTGGTGACGTGCACGGGCGGCGAGAAGAGTCTGGCGCGGCAGTTTTCCGACGCGGCTTCCGCGTGGAAGTTGCCCGACTACCCGCGCGTCCATGCGCCGAATGGTTCGGGCGGGGTTTTCGGCGTGGAATCCCATGGTTGCCAGCGAGACGGCAAGGCATACGTGACGTGCGTCAACCACATGAATCGTCCGCTCAAAGTCCGTCTGGCACGGCCGGGGCGTGATTTGATTACGGGTGCTGCCGTGCCGGAGGTGTTCGACCTCA
>CAZSAZ010000166.1:0-2478 GCA_964604925.1 uncultured Oscillospiraceae bacterium
GCTATTCAGTGCGCCGACATAGTCCTCAGGCTGGCTGGTGATTTTCAGGGGAGGCACCACAGGAACCCAGGTGAGGTTTCCGCCATAGTCCTGCCTCACGTCCTCTGTCCAAGTGTCGTTCTCAGTCGGATAATACACCGCTGCGGTGACATGGTAGAAGGCGTGCTCTCCAATGCTAGGGGCATCTCCCAGGAAGGTGACTGTGGACAAATTCCGACAACCAATGAAAGCGTGATTACCCAAGGAAGTGACCGTCTCTGGAATGGCAATTTCCACCAGTGCGTCGCATTGTCCAAATGCTGCATAGCCAATGGAGGATAGCCCATCCGGGAGGGAAACCTCCGTCAGACCTTCACAGTAATAGAAAGTATAGTCCTCAATTGCGGACACGCCATCGGGAATGGTAACATGGGTCAGTTTTTTACAACCTTCAAAGGCCGAGCCACCAATGGTGGTTACCCCCTGGGGGATGGAATATGTGCCTGTGAGTGCGCCGGGAGCCTGAATCAAGTGGGTCATTTCCCGGTTATACAGAACACCATCGGCATCGCTGGTATAGCAGGGATTGTTCTCATCCACCTCAATCTTCGTTAAGCTGGTGCACTTAGGGAAAGGCTCCTCCCCAATGGAGGTGACACTGGCGGGAATGATGACGCTGGTCAGACTTCTACAGTTACTAAATGCCGAATATCCAATTTCCAACAGGCCATCGGGAAGATTGATGCCCACAAGATTGTAACAGCTTGAAAATGCAAACGACTCGATTCGAGTCAAGGTAGATGGCAGGGTTACCTCTGTTAATTCGTCACAAAACCAGAACGCACCTTCGCCGATACACTGAACGGTGTCTGGAATCACATAGGAACCATTGATCGCACCCGGGGCCTGGATTAGCTCCGTTTTGTCGTGGTTAAACAAAACGCCACGTCCATCGCTGGAATAGTTCTGATTTCCTTCCTCCACCCAAATGCCTGTCAAATTGGAACAGTAGCGAAACGCTTTACTTCCAATGGAGGTGACACTGGCCGGAATGGTGACGCTGGTTATGCTGTCACACCCATAAAATGCGTGAAGTTCAATTTCCTCCAACCCCTGCGGAAAAACCACATTCGACAGCTTATCGCAAGAGGAAAAAGCGTAACTGCCAATGGAGACCAGGGAATCCGGGAAGGTTACGCTGGTCAGATTGTCAAAAAACCAGAAGGCGCTCTTGCCAACCCGAGTCACACCCTCCTTAATCACTGCCTTGACAATCTGATCTTGGTAATCATACCAGGGAGACCTATTGCTATCGCTGCTACCGTAGTCATCCATCTCGCCTTCACCGGAGATGGTGAGAGTTCCGTCATCTGTCAGCACCCAGGTCAGATTTTCACCACAGGTGCCGCTGGTGATTTTCAGAGAAGTCTCCACAGGAACCCAGGTGAGGTTACCACCATAGTCCTGCATCACGTCCTCTGTCCAAGTGTCGTTCTCCGCCGGGTAGTACACCGTTGCGGTGATGTCTCTAAAGGCGTCGCTTCCAATGCTGGGTGCATCTCCCAGGAAGGTGACTTGGGACAAATTTACACACGCCTCGAAAGCAGCGTCACCCAAAAAGGTAACCGACTCAGGAATGACAATTTCCTCTGCACTGCAGAAGGCAAATGCACGCGTACCAATCCTGGAAACACTGTCGGGAATTATGATGCGGGTTAGACTGGCACAAGAACAAAATGCGGCCTGTCCAATACTCTCCAAACCCTGCGGAAAAACCACAGGCAACAGTTCTCTGCAATTTTCAAAAGCATACAAGCCAATGGAGACCGGGGAATCCGGGAAGGTTACACTAGTCAGATTGTCAAAACACCAGAAGGCGTAATCGCCAACCCGGGTCACGCCCTCCTCAATGGAGGAATACAACGAAAGAGAACTTCAGCTTTTGGAGCAGGCCATGCTGTGGGGAAGCTGGGTAACCGTAGGGTTGATTCTGGCCTTTTCCAATCTCTCCACTGAGGGGAGACTCACCATGCAGCTTGGTTCCACCACCCAAGATCAAAACTACATCAACGGATACTTTCTGTATGCCTTTTCCTATCACTGCAACCGCTTCCTGGAGGGGCGGCGTAAAAAGCATCTGGTTCCAGCGGTGTTTTTGCTGGTTGTGGTCTTGATGACCGGATCCCGAGGGGCGCTTTTGGCCTTTGTCATGACGGGATTTGTTCAAATCTGCATCTTTTTTTCCGATTCCAAGCACGCTGTGCGGAATGTATTGATTGTGGCGGTGCTGCTGGTTTTTCTGGGACTGATCTTTGATGTGATCCTGGAACAATTGCCCCAGACTGTCGCCCAGCGATTTTCCTGGGAATACATTGCCACGAAGGGAACGGTGGGAAGAAGCCGCATCTGGAAATATCTGTGGAATCGATTCTGTAACAGTAGCATATCCAAGGAGGTCATTTTGCTGCTCTACGGAGCGCAATATGTGCGTGGACAGTT
>CAZSAZ010000167.1:0-2450 GCA_964604925.1 uncultured Oscillospiraceae bacterium
GACACGTTCTTTTTGCTTTCCCTAATGTGTAACACATCATTGACAAACCTACATTGGGGTTTTTTTCCAAAAAAAGTCCCTGGAGAAGGGCCACAAAAGCCCCACTCCAGGGAAACAGGAAATTCTTACTGTTTCGGCTCCGCGATGTAGATAAACTCCTGCAAATCCTCCCGACACATGGGAAGATCCGGCACAAGCACGCTCATGCCATCAATCATGGCACCATAGTGGGCATCGTCTGCCGGGATGCGCAACGTCTGAATCTCCGCTCCTCCGGTCATCAGCCCCACGCCGGTGGTCACATACTCCAGAATCTGACCATCGGACAGGTTGGTAACCACATGGGGCAGCACCTCGTTCACCAAGTTCCAGATGGTGGTGAAGCCGGCATCCCGGAAGGAATTGGCCAGAGAGGTCAGCACCCGGCGCTGCCGCTCCGTACGACCGTAGTCGCCACCGCTGACGTGGCGCATCCGCACAAAGGTCAGTGCCGCTTCCCCATCCAGGTGATTTTCTCCTTCAGAGATTTTACCATATCCAGCATTGTGCATATAGGTTACTTCCTCGCCGGATACGGTGATGTCTACGCCGCCCAGCATATCAATGATGGTTGCAAATTCTGTGAAATCCACCATGACATTTCCATCTATTTCCAGACCGAAATTTTTCTGGAAGGTCTCATTCATCAGTTCCGTTCCACCGTAGCGATAGGCCACATTCAGCCGATTGTCCAAATATCCGGGAATTCGCACATAGGTATCCCGCATGAAGGAGGTGAGCTGGATGGCATTTTTCTCCCGGTTCAACGTCACCAGGATCATGGTATCCGAACGGGAACGGCCTTCACCGGGACGGGCATCCTGGCCAATGAGCATCACGTTCACGATGTTATCCCCTTCCAGTACCTCCACATCATCAAACACCACATCGAAAGGATCTATCGTCTGGATGGTCTCCTGGCCTTCGATGGTGGAATCCACATCAAATTCGTCGGTGATGGGGGTGGTGTCCAGCGGATCCATGGAATCCACCTGGTCAAACCGACCCAGACGGCCCAGAACGTGGTTCAGCAACATGACGCCCGCCAGCAAAATCACCAGCACAAGGGACAATACCACAATGGCAATTTTCAACCATAGACGTTTCGTTTTTCCAGAGGATGCTCCGGCGGCTCTGGGAGCCGGTTTCTTTTCATACTTTCCGTGGGCCATGCACTGCGCCTCCAAATTGAAATAATTGATGGATTTTCTGTCGAAATCCCAAGTATTATAGCAAGAAATTGTGAACAATTCAAGGCTTCCCAGAAAACTTATGATTTATTAAGAAAATGCGCCGCCATCTCATAAGAGACAGCAGCGCAGAAATGGTTTTTATCGACTTCCCTTGTCGTAGGGGATACCCTCTGCCTTGGGGGCTCTGGACTTCTTGGACGTGAAGATCAGCACCACCAGGGAGATGATATACGGCAGCATATTGTACACTGCACCGGGAATGTTCATGGCTGACAGGAAATCAAAGGCCACATACACATTGGACAATGCTCGCATCATGCCAAACAGCAAAGCCGCAAGGCCAATGTTCACCGGCTTCCACTGGCCGAAGATCATAACGGCCATGGCCAGGAAGCCGAAGCCGGCCACGCCGTTTTCAAACTTCCAGATGCTGACGCCGGCAGTGATATAGACGATGCCGCCGAGACCGCCCAGAATACCGGAGATCAGCACGCCGGCATAGCGCATCTTATACACATTGATGCCCACGCTGGCCGCCGCCTGGGGATGCTCGCCGCAGGCGCGCAGCCGCAGACCAAAGCGGGTCTTGTACAGTCCCACATAGGCCAGCACCAGACAGATCAGCGCCACCAGCATGAACCAGTTGAACTCAAAGCCGCCCATGCGGACGATGAACAGATCCTTTGCCGCCGTATAGGAGATGTCGGAGGACACATCGTTGCCGCCGGAGGCCGCGGTGTTCATGGCCTTCACTGCCACGGTAGCGCCCGCCGTCGCCAGCATGTTCATGGCGGTGCCGGTGATGGTCTGATCCGCCTGGAAGTTGATGGCGGCCACGGCCAGCAGCAGCTAGAAGATCATGCCGAAGAGGGCGCTGGCCGCGATGGTCGCAAGGATCATGACCGGCGCGCCCGCAGAGACCGGCAGGAATTTCATCACCAGCGCGCCGCCCAGGGCGCCGATGACCATGATGCCCTCCAGTCCGATGTTGATGACGCCGCTGCGCTCGGCAAAGCAGCCGCCGAGGGCCACCAGCATCAGAACAGAGGCGAAGAGCAGCGTATACTGTACGAGCAGGATCATTCCGCGTCGCCTCCCTTCTCCGTTTCCGCGGCAGCCAGAGCCGCGGCCTTCTTTTCGTCGCTCCTGCGGATGCGGGTCTGGATGAACAGCTTGAAGAAGGCGACGAAGGCGCAGAGGTAAATGATAAGGCTGGAG
>CAZSAZ010000168.1:0-2440 GCA_964604925.1 uncultured Oscillospiraceae bacterium
AATCAGGGGCGTGTGGACATAGACAAAGTCCCGCTCCTGGAAGAATTTGTGAATGGCATAGGCCGCCAGGGAACGGACACGGAACACAGCCTGGAAGGTGTTGGTTCTGGGACGCAGATGGGTAATGCTCCGCAGGAACTCCATGGAGTGACGTTTGGGCTGGAGGGGATAGTCACCGGTGGAAGGACCTTCCACTTCAATTGCGGTGGCCTGAAGCTCGAAGGGCTGCTTGGAGTCAGGGGTGAGCACCAGTTCGCCGGTGACGATCAAGGCTGCGCCGATATTCACCTTGGAGATTTCCTGGAAATTGGAAAGAGAATCATGATAAACGACCTGAACGGGGGTGAAATAGGTGCCGTCGTTCAGGACAATAAAACCGAACTGCTTGCTGGGGCGGCGATTTCGAACCCAGCCACCGACCTGAATGGTCTTGCCGGCATAGGCAGCGGTGTTTTTGAACAATTCACGAACGCTGATGAGTTCCATAGTGGTAAACCTCTCCTCTTGTGCAAATTATGAAAATGATTATACGCCAAATTGTGGGATTTTACAAGAGGGTTTCTTAAGAATTCTGAAAAGAATTTGGGATCCCTTGCTGGAAAAGGGGAGATATGCTAAGATATTATCAGAAATGGAGGGATCAATCATGAAAAAACGTTTCATTCACTGGATCTGTTTGCTTCTGATGCTGTTGCCTCTGGCAACGACACCGGTTTATGCGGACTGTGCCCCCAAGCCTACCACCCATGTGACCATCCAGGAAGCCCGAGGCAAGCGGGTGATGGTTACGCTATTGTCCCAGGAAGATTCCGTAGGCCCTCACGCCACCGTGGAGCCGGGACAAGACCCTGATGAAGGTCTTTCGAAGGATGCCCAGGCTGCCTTTTTGGCCTTCCGGGATTATGTGGATGACGACGGATTCCATTTTCTTGGCGTGGTGCAGGAATGGGATTTGTTCTGGTACTACTACCCTCCGGAGACCTTTAAGGTTGCGTTGTATGTCCCGGAAGATGGGAAAATTCTGGTAAGCCGGGAGATATATGACCGTTATGCCTTCCATTCTGATTACCGCCTGTGGGTGGATGTGACGGGATATGACCATTCCGGCTCTGTTTCCATGGCCATGAAGAAGGATCAGGATCTTGCCCAGGAGATTTGGGAATTTCTGGGGCGGGTGGTGCTGACCCTGGCGGTGGAACTGGGGGTGGCACTGGTGTTTGGATACCGGAGCATGGGACAGATCAAAATCATTCTTGGAGTCAATCTCATCACCCAAGTTGGCCTGAACCTGTGTCTGACCCTGTGGTATTTCTTCCAGGGCCCCTTGGATGCCTTGATTCGCCTTGCTTTGGGGGAGGTGCTGGTTCTAGCTGTGGAGAGTATCCTCTATGCCAAACGGCTAAAAGGGGAAAAGGGAGGAGTCTTTCGACCCATTGCATACGCCATTGTCGCGAATTTGGCTTCGGTTTGGATAGGTTGGCAGGTATTGACCTAATATTTTTGGTGAAAATTTTATTGGGAATGAAATGGATTCTATTTTGTGAGGAATTGACATTTTCAGATCTTTCCAGTAGAATAGTATTTGGCAAAAATAATAAAAGGAGGTCGGACTATGGGTTCTAACGAATCTGGAATTCCCCCTGTCCTGCTGGAAGAAAACCTGAAAAAGGCGCTGACGGAGCTTCTGATGCTCCAGCTGCTCTCCCGGAGACAGTATTACATCGGGGAGCTGACGGAGGAACTGAAGCAGAAAAGTGATGGGGCATTGTCCATCGTGTTCCCTTACAGCGCCATCTACCGGCTTCAGCAGTCCGGTTGCATCCAGGAGATCGAAAAACGCATCGCCCCGGATGGCAGAAGAAGGCAGTATTTTGAGATCACCGACATCGGTCGGGTCTACTTTGCCGCTTTGCGCAAAAGCTACGGCACTTTCATTTCCGGTGTCAATGCCGTCCTCTACGACGAGGAAAACTAAGGATTTTCCTTGCATTTTTTCTTGATCCCTACGGAAGATTCTACGCTGCCCGGGTGTGCCCGGGCAGCCTTTTTGTGCCTGGGGAGTTTCTGAATTTTTTGTGACGTGCATTGACATAATACTGGGAATGTGTTACAATTTTGTTACACTTTTAATAGGAGAAGTATTGATATGATCGAGTTTACCGACGTTGTGAAATCCTATACGGTGGGCAACAAGGCGCTCAGTGGAGTCACCATGCAAATCGAGGACGGGGAGTTCGTCTTTTTGGTGGGTCCTTCCGGCTCCGGCAAATCCACCATTATGAAGCTGATTACCGGCGAATTGAAGCCCACCTCCGGCACAGTCCATGTCAATGGATATAACCTGGAACGGATCCGGAAGCGGGAGATTCCCTTCCTGCGCCGTACCCTGGGCGTGGTGTTCCAGGATTTCCGACTGATCCCGAATATGACGGTGTATGAC
>CAZSAZ010000169.1:0-2428 GCA_964604925.1 uncultured Oscillospiraceae bacterium
CCCACGCCCTGACCATCGCCGAGGATATGTCCGGTATGCCCGGTATGTGTCTGCCTCCGCTATGGCGGCATCGGCTTTGACTACCGACTGAGCATGGGTATGCCCGACTTCTGGATTCGCACCCTGAAGGAGCGGAAAGACGAGGATTGGGATCTGGGTAAGCTGTGGTCTGAGCTGTGCATCCGCCGTCCCAAGGAAAAGAACGTGGGCTATTGCGAGTCCCACGACCAAGCTCTGGTGGGTGATAAAACCCTGATGTTCCGTCTGTGTGACGCTGAAATGTACACCGGAATGTCCAAGCTTTATCCCGAAAGCATGGTCATCGCCCGGGGCATTGCCCTGCACAAAATGATTCGCCTGATCACCGCCAGTGTTTCCGGTGAAGGCTATCTCAACTTCATGGGCAACGAATTCGGCCATCCCGAGTGGATCGACTTCCCCCGGGAGGGCAACGGCTGGAGCTTCCATTATTGCCGTCGCCAGTGGAGCCTGGCTGACAACAAGGATCTGCGCTACGGCGATCTGAACGAGTTCGACAAGGCCATGGTGGAATTGCTCAAGGTGGAGCGCACCCTGACCAAGGGTCCCAACCTGCTCCTGCTGAACCATGGAGACAAGGTCATTTGTTACGAAAAGGGCAATCTGGTCTTTGTGTTCAACTTCCATCCCAGCCAGTCCTATGATGGCTATCAGCTGCCTATGCCCAAGTCCGGTTCCTACAAGATCGTTCTGTCCACCGATGATCCCCTCTTTGGTGGCCACGGCCGGGTGGACACCAAATATGTCTACTCCTCCCTGCTGAACCATGGAGACAAGGTCATTTGTTACGAAAAGGGCAATCTGGTCTTTGTGTTCAACTTCCATCCCAGCCAGTCCTATGATGGCTATCAGCTGCCTATGCCCAAGTCCGGTTCCTACAAGATCGTTCTGTCCACCGATGATCCCCTCTTTGGTGGCCACGGCCGGGTGGACACCAAATATGTCTACTCCTCCCAGATTCAGGAGGATGGCCGTCTGGGCTTCAAGTGTTACCTCCCCAGCCGCAGTGCCATCGTCTTTAAGAAGCGTTAACGTTTTTCCATATCCATCCCTCCAGGGTTCTCCCTGGGGGGATTTTTCCGCACAAAAATGGGGGACAGCTTTCGCTGTCCCCCTTCGTCATCGGATATTGCCGAATATTCAGATCTCGTACCACCGAATCTCGTTGGCATCCAGATGGAGCTGGAAGCTTCCTGTGTCGGTATAGACAGTGGTATCCTGGGGCTCGTAGGTGTTGTTCACCACGCAGTATTTCCCGTTGGCCACAAAGGCATGGACTTCCACATTATAGTTGGTGGAATACCACTTCGTCAGCTCCCGTTCTCCATGGGCAGACCACAAAATCGCCCGGTACAGAACCCGGCTGTTCTCGAAGGAATAGGGCAAACCGGACAGATATACGCTACGACCCTCGCCATAGGCATTGGTCGCCATTTGAACTTCCTTGTTCTTCTGCACCAGAATCTCCGTGCCCTCCAGAGCATAGATGTTTTTCTTTCCTTCTCCGAAGTCCACTTCTCCCTGGACATCTGCCAGGATGAAGTGATCCCGATGCTCCTGCCAATTATACTTGTCATAGTTCAGCGTGAAGCCCGTTTCCTTCTCCACGCCCAACACGGAGGCCATCTGAAGATAGCGACCCTGGTACTGGTGGCCGGAAGGCTCTCCCACTCCGATGAAACCGCCACCATTGTGGACAAACTTCCGAATGGCAGAAGAGATGGCAGGATCTTCCCATTCCACGCCACCGGTATGGGCGGTGTCCCCATCGCCCACATTGATGACCACATCCACACCGTCCAGAATCGCCGGATTCTGGCGAATCTCATCAAAGCTGATGAACTTCACGTCAAAGGGAGCACCGGACAGAGCCTCGATGATGCCAGCGTAGGAATAATTCTGCTTCTGGTACAGGGCATGGTGAACCATGTGACAACCCCAGGCCCGCATTTTGCCCCAGGAGTTCAGCACAGCCACCGTCTTGACGCAGTAAGGCGTTGTGCCCTTGATATTGTCATACAGCTCCCGGAACTCATTGCACACCGACTCAATGTAATCTACAAAATCCGGGAACTGAAGGGCCAGCTTCAAATATCCGCCGTATCCAATCCGGTCGATGGGCTTACGGAGAATGGCCCGGCGGGCCGTGACCCAGTTTTCCTTGGCTTCCTTCACCGGATCCCCACCTTCATGGAAGGTGTCCGGGAAGAAATAGGGCAGGAACCGGCCTTCGGTGTACCTCACACCGGGAATATCAGAGATCAGCCGCAACGTCGAACCATTGCCCACGGAGCCAACCACGGCATCCAGGCCGATGGACTGGAATTCCTCCATAAACGGCTCCATGCCGATCCAGTGGTCGCCCAGGAACATCATGGCTTCCTTCCCC
>CAZSAZ010000170.1:0-2348 GCA_964604925.1 uncultured Oscillospiraceae bacterium
GCAAATTCCTCTGCCTCTTCCAGGGGCAGACTCAGCACATGGAAGGCAAGTCTTTGGGCGGTTTTCCCACCGATTCCCGGAAGGCGTGCAAAGGCGTCGGCCAGATTTTGCAGTGCCGCAGGAAAAAACTGCATGGTTCCCCCTTAGAACAGGCCGCCCAGATTCAGGCCGCCGGTGAGCTTTGCCATGTTGTTCTGAGCATCTGCATCAGCGGAGCGGAATGCCTCATTTACTGCGGCGATGACCATATCCTGGAGCATCTCCACATCCTCGGGATCCACTGCCTCAGGGTTGATGGCCAAATTGACCACCTCATGCTTGCCGTTGACCTCTGCGGTGACCATACCGCCACCGGCAGTTGCGGAGTAGGTTTTCCGCTCCATCTCCTCCTGCATCTGGATCATCTGCTGCTGCATCTTCTGGGCCTGCTTCATCATCTGAGACTGGTTCATGCCGCCCATCGAACCGGGCATACCCCGGAATCCACCTTTTGCCATGGTTACATTCTCCTTTATCCTTCATCTTGTTTGATTGTAATAATATCTGCGTGCTCCCGTCCAAAGGCCAGAAGCCGCTCCATTTGCTCATTTTTCACCGGTCGTGCCATGCGATCCACCGCCTTGGCTCCCACCGGTCTGCCCAGAATAGCCGAAGCCTTCCGCGCCACCAAATCCATCAACTCCGGCTTGTTTACCATTTCCAACGTAAAAGCATTGGAACAAAGCAGCACCACCTGATTGCCCCGAAGGGTTCCCTGAACCGGGGACTGGGGGGTGGGGGCAAAAAAGCCCTTGATGGGAGGCCGCAACTCCCGTTGCAGTTCCGCCACCAGATCCGGCCAGAAGCCCAGGGGGGTCTCGTGGGGCATTTCCCCTTCCGTCTCCGGAACAGGATTTTGCGGAAGCTCCTCCCCCTTCCCGAGGGCATCCTGCGACGAGGCGATTTGCGCTGTAGCGGCAGATTGCTCCACTACCACGCCGTTGCGCAGTTGTTCTTCCACCCGGGACAACCGGGCGTTGATGGCCTGGGGATCCAACTGAAGTCCCGGCTCACACAAATTCATCAGACACAGCTCCCCATCCAGCCGTCGGCTGGAACTGCGGGTAAAACCGGCAGCCGTCTGCTGAAGCAGGGTAATCATCCGCACCAGTTCGCCTGGAGAGAACCGCTTGCCCAAGACCCGGGTCTCATCATCGGAGGCCACGCCGGACATCATGGTAATTCCGGCTTCCGGGGCGGTTTTCAAAATCATCAAATCCCGGCACAGGGACGCCAGTTCATCAATCATGGCCGCCACGTCTTTGCCGTCGGCGTAGAGCCGGTTAAACAGCTCCAAAGCTGCCTTGGTATTTTTCTCTGCCACATACCCCAGCATCTGTCCGCAGGTTTGCTCCCCGGCAATACCCAGACATTCGTACACCCGCTGGGCAGTAAGTTCTCCCACGGTGGCTGAGGCACACTGATCCAGAAGGCTCAGTCCGTCTCTCATGCCCCCATCGGCCAGTCGAGCCAGCACCCGGGCCGCTCCGTCATCCAAATCAATGTTCTCCTGGTAGGAGACATATTGGAGCCGGGCTGCAATATCCTCCGGTGTGATTCGCCGGAAGGAAAACCGTTGGCAGCGAGACAAAATGGTGGCCGGAACTTTATGCAGTTCCGTGGTTGCCAGAATGAATAGCAGATGCTCCGGAGGCTCCTCAATGATCTTCAGAAGGGCATTGAAGGCAGAAATGGAGAGCATATGCACCTCATCGATGATATACACCCGTTTTTTCACCTGACTGGGGGCGTAGATGGCATCGTCCCGAAGATCCCGGACATTGTCCACGCCGTTGTTGGATGCTGCATCAATCTCCAGCACATCCATACAGGTTCCCGCATCAATGGCACGGCAAGCGGAACAACAGTTGCAGGGGTTTCCGTCCTGGGGGTTTAGGCAGTTCACTGCCTTGGCCAGGATTTTGGAGCAGGTGGTTTTTCCGGTACCCCGGGATCCGGTGAACAAATACGCATGGCTCATCCGTCCGGTGAGGATCTGGGTTTTCAGCGTCTGGGTCACAGCCTGCTGTCCCACCACATCATCAAAAGACTGGGGGCGGTATTTCCGATATAAGGCTTGATAGGCAGACATCCGTCGGCTTCCTTTCTACTGTCTGATGGACAAATCAAAGACCGGCTCATAACAAGATCGCACACCCACATTTGAACAAGCTGAACACCCGGTATCCTTGCAGTTAGCTCAGGAACGGCGACCTTGCGGCACACGAAACGATCCGCTTAATGCTGCTTGGTTCCCCACCTGACATGGTTCACGGGATTTCGTTGCGCAAGACCGATCCATCAACACC
>CAZSAZ010000171.1:0-2347 GCA_964604925.1 uncultured Oscillospiraceae bacterium
CCATGGACTGCCTGGTTCCCGGCATTGGCGAGATCATCGGCGGCAGCCAGCGTGAGGACAGCTATGACGTGCTGAAGGCCCGAATCGAAGAGCTGGGCATGAAGCCCGAAGACTACGGCTTCTATATGGATCTGCGGAAATACGGCTCTGCCCGCCATGCGGGATTTGGCCTGGGCTTTGAGCGGTGTGTCATGTACCTGACCGGTATTGGAAACATCCGGGACTCCATTCCCTTCCCCCGTACCGTCAACAACTGCGACCTGTAATGTTCCCACAAACGTAACACCCCCGCCTGCCGGATCAACCGGTGGGCGGGGGTTTCGTGGTTTCCTCCAATCGGGGTCGGGGCAAATGCGCCGCGCTTAAGGGAAATCGGGAATAAACTGCCCGTCTGCGGAACCTTCCTCCTGGACAAATCCCTCTAAATCGTTCAGATACATCCAGCTAAGGACGGCATCATATTCCTCCTGGGTGACCCGGCGGTTGAGCGGAGGCAAATGCGCCGTCGCTTCCATGGGGGTATATTGGCGCATCAGGCTTACCAGGACTTCCCCGGGTGCAAAATGTCCGCCAATCCAGTCCAGCACCCGCAGAGAATTTTCCACGCATCCCGGCAAAATCAAATGTCGAATCACCGTTCCCCGTACCAACTTCTCCCCTTCCCATTGCGGTTTTCCGGTTTGACGCACCATTTCCTGGATGGCCTGGGTGGCCACGGAAAAGTAGTCCCCGGCTCGGGATAGGCCTTGGGAAAGATTCCCATCGGCGTATTTCAAATCCGGAAGGAAGATGTCGATCTTCCCTTCCAGCCTCTCCAGAATTTCCCGCCGTTCATACCCTCCGGAGTTGAATACCACCGGCACCGGAAGGGGCTCATCCAAGGCCTGGACGATGGTGGGCAGATAATGGGTGGGCGTTACTAGATCGATGTTCTCCGCCCCCTGGTCAATGAGGGATTCCATGATCTGGCGCAAGCGAACCGAATCCACTTCTTCTCCCTGGGGCCGACGGCTGATGGCCACATTTTGGCAGTACAGGCATTTTAAGGTGCAGCCTCCAAAGAAAATGGTTCCGCTTTTTCCGTTGGGAGATAGCGCCGGTTCCTCCCAGGGATGGAGCATGGTTTTAGACACCACCGCAGTGGCTGGAGCTGCACACCATCCCCGCTCTCCTGCAGTTCGATTGACGCCACACTGCCTGTGACAGAGGACGCAGGTTTCATAATTCATCGTGTCACATCCTTTTGTCTATCATACCATCCTTTTTCCCCTTTGGCAATTGCCAAATCCCCCTTGCCGGACTTTACCTTCCGGCTTTTTTATGGTATGATAGGGAAAACTTTGAAAACGGATCCATGGAGGAACGCTTATGCTGAGCAAAAACCAAATTTACGAAGCCCAGATTGTGGATTATACCGCTGAGGGGTTGGGTGTGGCAAAAATTGACGGTTGTGCCGTCTTTGTCCCCAATGCCATTGCAGGAGAAATCTGCCAAATCCGCATTGAGAAGGCGGGAAAAACCTGGGCCGCCGGAAAAATCGTCCAGATTTTGGAACGTTCCCCCCACCGGATCAACCGAGCCTGCCCCGTTGCCAAACTCTGTGGCGGGTGTGATTTCCACCACATGGACTACGAGGAGGAGTGCCGCCTGAAAGCGGAACGGGTACGCTCCTGTCTCAACCGCATTGGCGGCCAGACCTTGGAGTACGTCCCCATCCATGGTGCCCCCTCCACCGCCTGTTACCGCAACAAGGCCCAATATCCTGTAGCTGTCCAAAAGAATCGGGCATACGCCGGATTTTTCAAGGCAGGTACCCACCAGGTCATCGAAAATGATCGATGCCTCATTCTCCCTCCCGAATCTGACCAGGTCAAACGGGCCGTCATCGACTATGTAAACCAATACCGGATCAGCATTTATGACGAGACCACCCACAAGGGCTTACTTCGCCATATTTATGTGCGCCAGGGTGCAGTATCCCATCAAATTCTGGTCTGTCTTGTGGTCAACGGTCGAAAGCTCCCCCATGTTCCGGAGCTTCTATCCCGGCTCAAGGGAATTCCCGGATTTACCACATTGGTACTCAGTGTCCATACCAAACCCGGCAACAGTGTTTTGGGGGAAACATTTCTTCCCCTCTATGGCCCCGGTTATATTGAAGATACCCTTTGTGGCCTGACCTTCCGTCTCAGCCCCCGGTCTTTTTACCAGGTGAATCACCACCAGGCCCAGGAGCTTTACAAAGCCGCCATTGCCCAGGCCGGAATCACCAAATCTGACACGGTTCTGGATCTGTACTGCGGCGTGGGCACCATCACCCTGGCCATGAGCCAGGCAGCCGGAAAAG
>CAZSAZ010000172.1:0-2327 GCA_964604925.1 uncultured Oscillospiraceae bacterium
GGGTACGCATGGTGCGGAAGTTGGTCAGCATACCGCCCAGCCAACGGGCGTTGACGTAGTAACCGCCGCAACGGGCAGCTTCTTCCTTGATAGCGTCCTGAGCCTGCTTCTTGGTGCCGACGAACAGGATGTTGCCACCGTTGGCAGAGGTCTCACGAACGAAGTTGTAAGCCTCCTCCAGCTTCTTCACGGTCTTCTGCAGGTCGATGATGTAGATACCGTTACGCTCGGTGTAGATGTAGGGGGCCATTTTGGGGTTCCAGCGGCGGGTCTGGTGACCGAAGTGGACGCCAGCTTCCAGCAGCTGCTTCATGGATACGACAGCCATTTTAATTTCTCCTTTTGTTTTGTTTTTCCTCCACCCCGATCATCTCGCAAGGATCCCCGCCCAAGGTCTTGGGCACGTGGGGAGGCGATCACCGGGTGTGTGGTGTGTAAAATGTCATGGAAAGCCCATGCCGATTCATTATATCCTAGACCTTCCGATATTTCAAGTACTATTTCCAAAAAAATCCCGATTTATGCGTGAAAATACCAAACAAAAATTCATCCCCTGGTCGGGGCGTTTTTCGTCAGGAAAACCAGCCCGGCCGCTTCCGGGGCACCCGGCAATCGTTGATGCGGCAATCCACTAAGATGATCTCGTCTCCGATGCGGCAAATGTTTTTCCAGGGAATGACGAAATCTTCCTGGCGGCCCAGTAGACCAAGCCATCGGCATCGCCCCGGGACGACGATGGCGCACACCCGCCCTTCCGGTAAGTCGATCTCCACATCGGCCACAAAGCCCAAACGGCTGCCGTCTGCGATGCAGACCACCTCTTTGCAGTGCAAATCTGTGATTCGGCTCCCCATGACGCCACCTCCTGACATGGATGAAACCAGGATATGCGGGCAAAAGGAAAAAATACCACCTGTGGGGGCGGAGAAAAAGGCTTTTTCTTTTTCCCTTTACAATTCCCGGGTGGATGTGATAGAATATGGCCGAAAGAAGATGATTGCGCTATGGAACTGATAACCAATTCTCCCGAACAGACGGAGGCCGTGGGACAGAAGCTGGCCCAGGTTCTTAGCCCGGGGACGGTGATTGCCTACCGGGGGGATCTGGGAGCGGGGAAAACCGCCTTTACCCGGGGACTTGCCCGGGGGTTGGGGGTGACGGAGATTGTCACTAGTCCCACCTACACCATTGTCAATGAATATCTGGGGGGACGGATGCCCCTGTTCCACTTCGATATGTATCGTCTGGGTTCTTCCGAAGAATTATTTGACATCGGCTGGGAGGACTACCTGGATCGAAATGGAGTTTGCGCCGTGGAGTGGAGCGAAAACGTCATGGATGCCCTGGATGATCCCATGATGATCACCATTTCCCGGTTGGGGGAGACCCAGCGGAAAATCGTCATAGAAGGAGGACCGGAACTTGCTGATTTTAGCCTTTGAAACATCGGCCAAGGCCTGTTCGGTGGCACTCCACGACGGAGTACGTCTGCTGGGGGAGAGTTACCAGAACACTGGTCTGACCCACAGCCAGACCTTGATGGTTATGGCGCAGGATCTGCTAAAGACTTGCGGCAAAAAAGCCGGGGATGTGACCGCCTTGGCAGTGGCTGCCGGCCCAGGTAGCTTCACCGGCGTACGCATCGGCGTGGCGGCTGCCAAGGGATTTGCCTGGGGCGGACAAACGCCGGTTTATGGTGTGAGTACCCTGGAGGCCATGGCCCGGAGTTTGGGGGCCTATGAAGGCATCATCTGTGCCTGCATGGACGCCCGCAGGAGTCAGGTGTACAACGCCCTGTTTCGGGCGGAGGAAGGTCGATTGACCCGACTGTGCCCCGACCGAGCCATCTCCCTGGAGGAGTTGAAAGAGGATCTTTCCAATCAACGCGGGCCCGTGTTCCTGGTGGGAGACGGGGCAGAGCTAACGTATCGCACGCTGTTCCAAGAGGGCTGTGGGCTGATCCTGCCTGAGGAGCATCGGCGGCATCAACGTGCCACTGGCGTTGCATTGGTGGCTTTGGAGCAAATCGCCCAAGGTCTGCCGGGAGACGGAGCCTGGCTTCAGCCCAATTATCTCCGGCTGTCCCAGGCAGAGCGGGAACGACTGGAACGTATGAAATCCTAGCCTTCCCAGAACACAACTGAGTAATTCCAAAATACCCAAGAAAATCAACAAAGGAGAATGATTCTATGAGTACCGTTACCGTTTTTGACCATCCCCTGATTCTGCACAAGCTGGCGATCCTCCGGAACAAAAATACCTCTGTCAAGGAGTTCCGGGAGCTGGTGGGCGAGATTTCTGCCCTGATGTGCTATGAGGCAACCCGG
>CAZSAZ010000173.1:0-2177 GCA_964604925.1 uncultured Oscillospiraceae bacterium
GGCTCCCATTGAGTCCCTTCTGGAAGAGGGGGCCTTGGAGAATTATCTGCCCATGACGCTGGAGGCCGCTACCTATAAAGATACTTTGTATCAGCTTCCTCTGTACTTTGAAACGCTGCTCTTTATGTACAACCGCCGCTATATGCAGGACGAGGAAGTTCCTACCACTACTGAAGAACTTCTGACCTACATGGAAAACAATACTGGCCGTGGCCGGTACGGATTTGTGGAGCAACACAGCACCGCATATTACTCTGCAGCGTGGATTCATGGCTTTGGCAGGAGGACTACGGATATCCCAATCAGACAGTAACGTTCCTAGACAACCATGATGTTACTCGTTTTGGATATACTCAGAGAAGTCAGAAGGTCTATAATGCAGCACTTGCTGTCTTGCTGACATCAAGAGGTATTCCTACGATTTACTATGGGACGGAACAATATGTTGTCCCTGATGATGCCAGCGATGTGGCAGGCCGAGTATACATGCCTACCGAATGTGGCTTTAGTACCACAACGGCGGCATATCAGCTTATTGCGGACCTATCTGCTCTGAGGCAATCAAACGATGCGATTGCATCCGCGGCAGTGAGATACGGCATTATCGAAGAGGGATCAGATTGCGAATATGCCAGTATTGAAGGCGTTTGCTTGATAATTGATGAAGCGAAGACCCAGATTGCGCTCTATCAAGATTTGTGATAAAAGCGCGGAGGCAACCTTGTCGAAACTTGCGAACGAAAGTTAGCCGATTTTTTGTAAAACCCAATGCAAATGAACCCCAAAACACCTGCATCTATAGTGTCCTGCACAGACAAAACAAAACGACCTGTTTCGACAGGTCGTTTTGTTTTTAAGAAGTTAAAAGCGGGTCCGGTTTGAACCACCCAATGCAACGGCTCGACGGAGAGAAACGATCATTTTCCGTTCCGCCGCAAAGGAAAAAGCACTTGCGAAAGCAGGTGCTTTTTTAATGGAATAAATCCATCAAGGGATTTGGGAAATACACTTCAAAAATAGCACCTATCATGTCCTGCACGGACGGAGAAATCAGGAACGATGGGGTTGAGAGTGTGCACTCAAAGCTGTAACCGAATCGGATATGCTGTCATAGTCTGAAGATGGGGTGAGAAAATGAAGCATAACATGTGCCCAAAGGCGATTGCCAGGATTCGGGGAGGAAAAGAACAGCCACAGCTGCGTGGGCTGGTAAGGTTCTTTCAAAGAAGCGATGGTGTCATTGTCGAAGCGGAGGTGTCAGGGCTACCTAAGACAGAAACCGGCTTTTTCGCATTTCATATTCACGAGGGCGGCAGTTGCGCCGGTGAAGGTTTTCCGGATTCCGGCAGCCATTTCAATCCGGGAAAAACGCTCCACCCAAATCATGCGGGGGATTTACCGCCTTTACTGGGCAATCATGGGAGAGCGTATATGAAAGTGTTTACAGACCGATTTTGCGTCGAGGAGATCGTGGGGAGAACTGTAATCATACACAGCGACCCGGATGATTTTCACACACAGCCATCCGGGAACGCGGGAGCTAAAATTGCCTGCGGTGTGATCCAAAAGGGATAAAAGTGTCACTTGCCAAAGTTTTCTATAAAAATCGAAAACAAAAAAGACGGTTACATTGTAACCGTCTTTTTAAAGCGCAGTTTACTTGCTGTTCTTGACGATATCCACAACGATATCGGCGCAGCGTTCGACACCCAGGACACTGCTGTCCAGGCAGACATGATAGTTTTCCGCAACGCCCCAGGTGCGGCCGGTGTAGTGCGCTGGTAGTTCACCCGGCGGCGCTTGTCCTTTTCGTTCAGACGGGCAGTGGGGGTCTTCTCGGAATCACCGTAGAGTCGCACAATGCGGTCAGCCCGGAATTCCTTATTGGCGTGGATGTAGATGTTCAGCACGTCCTCTCGGTCTTTGAGGATGTAGTCCGCGTTCCGGCCCACGATCACGCAGGGGCCCTGCTGGGCGAGCTGCAAAATGACGCTGCACTGGATGTTCCAGAGAAAATCCGCAGTAGACAGGCCGTTCATAACGCCGGGAACGCCCTGGGGGGCAAAGGCGTAGGAGAACATGCTGTTGCCGGGGGAGTGTTCGCCGTTTTCTTCCACGAATTTGGGGGCAAAGCCGGACTCCATAGAGATCTGCTTGACCAGCTCGCTGTCGTAGAA
>CAZSAZ010000174.1:0-2174 GCA_964604925.1 uncultured Oscillospiraceae bacterium
GTATATCACCGACCGTTTTCTGCCGGATAAGGCCATCGATCTGCTGGACGAGGCCTGTTCCGACCTGAACCTCCGCTCCAAGGAGATTGCCCAGATGGCAGAGTTGAAAAAGGAGCGGGATGATTATGAGCTGGAACTGCGGATGCTCAATGAAAGCACCGAGGAAACCAATTATGAGCGCATTGCACTGATTCGCAGCAAGCTCTGCCAGATTGCAGAGCAGATTGAGAAGTTGGAGCAGGTACCTGCTCCTGCTGTGACCATGGAGAATCTGGCTCGGATCATTGAACTTTGGACCAAGATTCCTGCATCCAAGATCAAGGCCCAGGAGTATCAGCAAATCAAGGGTCTGGCTGAACGGCTGAAAACCCACATTGTGGGTCAGGATGAGGCGGTGGATGCGGTAGCCCGGGCCATTCGCCGGAACCGGGTGGGAATTTCTCCCAAAAAGCGTCCGGTGTCCTTTATTTTCGTTGGCCCCACCGGTGTGGGTAAGACGGAACTGGTCAAGCAATTGGCAGACGATTTGTTTGATAGTGTGGATAGCCTGATCCGTCTGGATATGTCCGAGTATATGGAAAAGCACACCGTCTCCAAGCTCATCGGGTCTCCTCCCGGCTATGTGGGATATGACGAGGCTGGACAGCTGACGGAGAAGGTTAGACGAAAGCCCTACAGCGTGGTGCTCTTTGACGAGATTGAAAAGGCCCATCCCGATGTGCTCAATGTGTTGCTCCAGGTATTGGATGATGGACGTATTACCGATGCCCAGGGGCGGGTGGTGAATTTTGAAAACGCCATTATTGTGATGACCTCCAACGCCGGTTCTGAGGGCCGGGTATCCAGCCTGGGCTTTGGCCGTACGGCAGACGACCAGGTGAAGGATCGTACCATGGCGGCATTGCGGGAATTTTGGCGGCCGGAGTTTCTCAACCGGGTGGATGAAATTATCACATTCCACCATTTGACGGAGGAAAACTTCCGGGGCATTGGGGATATCATGCTCCAGGAGCTTCGTCAGAGCCTGGAGAACCGGGGATTGACCCTGAGCTGGGATGATGACCTCCGGGAGTATTTGGTGAAGAAGGCCTACTCCCAGGTCTACGGTGCCCGGAATCTCCGACGTACCATCCAGCGGGAACTGGAGGATCCCATCAGCGAGGCGATCATCGATTCTTTCGAATCTCCCATCCATGGACTGGTGATTCATGTGGTGGACGATCAAATCCAGCTTGAAAAGCAGTAAAGCCACTGCCGTGGCAGCGAAACAATGCTGCCACGGCGGCGGAATGTCCTCAAAAAAGATTTTCTAAAAAAACGAAAAAAGTGCTTGACAAATCCGGATTATCTGCTATAATAAGTCATGTTCCGAGCACGGAGGCTTAGCTCAGCTGGTTAGAGCGCTTGCTTCACACGCAAGAGGTCACAGGTTCGAGTCCTGTAGTCTCCACCATAAACGCTAGAAGTTGTATGACTTCTAGCGTTTCTCTTTTTAATAGCTTCTGCGAATCTGGGATAAACCACGGGGTGCTTCCTGTGGAAGAAAACGGGACGGGAGCATAAAAAACAAGCGATGCAGTTTGGAAACTTGCATCGCTTGTTTTGCGTTTGGATGGATATCAGATTACTTGTCAGACTTCTTGGCGGCCTTGGCCTTGGCAGCGGCCTCCTTGGCCTTCTTCTGCTCGGCCTGAGCCCGTACGGTGGCAGACTCGTTGGAGGACAGAGCCCACTTCTCAAACTCGATGCGCACACGGTCGGCGCCGGTCTCGATGACGAACTTCTTCTCCTTCACATCCACAACGGTGCCAACGATGCCGCCGATGGTGGTGATCACATCGCCGGTGCGCATGGAGGCACGCATTTCTTCGGACTCTTTCTTCCGCTTGTTTTCGGGACGGATGAGCATGAAATAGAAGATCACGATCATCAGCACCAGCATGACCAGGGTGCTGCCCATGCCGGCGGTGGCGTCGGTGGTAAGGTAATTCAGCATTTGTAAAACTCCTTCTCAGTTGATTGACCAGAATATTATATCATCATTTGTATAAAATGCAAGGGAAACCTTAGATTCTGCGGCTCAATTTTTCCGAATATTCCCGGCGGAAGGCTTCGAATCGGCCTTCGTCCAGGGCCTGACGAATCTTTTCCATGAGCTTGTTGTAGAAATACAG
>CAZSAZ010000175.1:0-2142 GCA_964604925.1 uncultured Oscillospiraceae bacterium
AAGGCAATGCCCTGAGCTGGGCTTCCTCCGGCGGTCTGGGCTTCCGTGGTTCCCGTAAGTCCACCCCCTTCGCTGCTCAGACTGCTGCTGAGACCGCTGCCAAGGCTGCGATCGACGCCTGTGGCCTGAAGTCCGTTGAGGTCTATGTGAAGGGCCCCGGCCAGGGACGTGAGGCCGCTATCCGCGCCCTGCAGACCGCTGGTCTGGAAGTTGTTATGATCAAGGACGTCACCCCCATTCCTCACAATGGCTGCCGTCCCCCCAAGAGACGTCGTGTCTGATTTAGGTATAGGAGGAAATTTGCGTTATGGCTAAGAATATGCAGCCCGTGCTGAAGCGTTGCAGAACGCTGGGCGTTTCTCCTGCCGCAATGGGCTACTCCAAGTCTTCCAACAAGAACCCCGGCGGCCAGAGAAGAGCTAAGAAGTCCGAGTATGCTACTCAGCTCACTGAGAAGCAGAAGGTCAAGTTTGTTTACGGTGTGCAGGAGAAGCAGTTCCGTAACTACTATGAGAAGGCATCCCGCGCAGAGGGCAACACCGGTGAGGTGCTGCTGACCTACTGCGAGCGCAGACTGGACAATGTGGTCTATCGTCTGGGCTTTGCCAACACCCGCCGCCAGGCTCGCCAGCTGGTGAACCATGGCCATTTCACCGTGAACGGCAATCGCGTGAACATCCCCAGCTATCTGATCAAGACTGGTGATGTGGTTTCCGTTTGCGAGAAGAGCGTTTCCAACAGCTTCTTCAAGCAGCTGAAGGAGAACGACGCTTTTGTTGCTGCCCCCAAGTGGCTGGATCGTGACAAGAATACCCTCACTGGTAAGGTCATTGCTATGCCCACTAAGGCGGACATCGACTTCGAGATCGCTGATCACCTGATCGTCGAGTTGTACTCCAAGTAATCGACCACCCCCCGTTCGTTTGTATGTTTGATTGGTGGGGTGGCATCCACCCCACACACTAAGGAGGGTATTGATTGATGGTAGAAATTGAAAAGCCTCGTATTACCTGCATGGATTCGAATGAGGATCCTGCATACGGCAAGTATGTGGTGGAACCTCTGGAGCGCGGTTACGGTACGACCCTGGGCAACTCCCTGCGTCGTATCCTGCTGTCTAGCCTGCCCGGCACCGCTGCGACCTCTGTGAAGATCGCTGGTGTCCAGCATGAGTTCACCACCATTCCCGGTGTCAAAGAGGACGTGACGGAGATCGTTCTGAATGTGAAGCGGATTATTGCTAAGCTCCACTGCCAGGGCGTCAAGACCGTTTATATCGATGCAGTTGGCCCCTGCGAGGTCAGAGCCGGCGATATCAAGGCCGATGGTGAGGTGGAAATCCTCAACCCCGACCTTCTGATCTGCACTCTGGGCCCTGATGCGACCTTCAACATGGAGATCACCATGAGCCACGGCCGTGGCTATGTGTCCTCCGATCGCAACAAGACTCCCCAGACGCCCATCGGTGTGATTCCCATCGACTCGATCTACACCCCTGTTTACAAGGTGAACTACACCGTGGAAAACACTCGTGTGGGTAACATGACTGATTTTGATAAGCTGACCCTGGAGGTCTGGACCGACTCCACCATCTCTGCTCGCGACGCCGTGAGCCTGGGTGCAAAGATTCTGTCCGATCACCTGAGCCTGTTTACCAATCTGTCTGATACCGTGGGCATTAGCACCACTGTGGTGGAAAAGACCTCTGACAGACCCGACGCCAAGCTGTCTATGACCATTGACGAACTGGATCTGTCTGTCCGGAGCTTCAACTGCCTGAAGCGCGCCAACATCAACACCGTTGCCGATCTGATCAACAAGACCGGCGAAGATATGATGAAGGTTCGTAACATGGGCAAGAAGTCCCTGGATGAAGTGCAGAAGAAGCTGGAAATGATGGGCTTGTCCCTGGCCAGCGACGATTCTGGCAGCAATAACTAAGCTTTAACCTTTCAAGTAAGGAGGAAACGTTCATGTTTGGCACTCGTAAGCTGGGCAAGACCAGCACGCAGAGAAAAGCGCTGCTCCGTCAGCAGGTCACCGATCTGCTGGAGCACGGCAAGATGGAGACCACCTTCTATCGCGCCAAGGAAGTGCAGCCCGTGGTTGAGAAGATGATCACCCTGGGCAAGAAGGGCGGCC
>CAZSAZ010000176.1:0-2128 GCA_964604925.1 uncultured Oscillospiraceae bacterium
ACTCCACATCTTCCTTGGTGGGGTTGGTGTCGTCCATACGCAGGTTGCAGATGCCGCCAAACTTTTCAGCAGTTCCAAAGTCGATGGTCAGTGCTTTACAGTGGCCAATGTGCAGATAGCCATTGGGTTCCGGAGGAAACCGGGTGTGAACGGTCTGACCGGCGTACCGGCCGCCTTCGGCAATGTCCTCCTCAATGAAGGCGTGGATGAAATTCTTGCTTTCCGTGATCTCAGCCATTATGGTTACATCCTCTCTTGGGTGGTATCAATAAAAGAAATGAATAGTTGAATTATACCGCATATTCCGGCTTTTCGCAATAGGTTTTTGAAAATTAAGGCTTTCTGGTAATGTTTCTCCCAAAGAACCGGGGCATTGGTGTGGCGAGTTTGGATTTCCCATGGAGCGGACTAAACCAGACGGAGCAAAGGGTGGAAATCCCACTGGAAAGTTGCGCTTTTCCCTTGACGTTGTGGAAAATATCCGATATAATGTAGGGAGCTATCAGAAAGATCAATCGCTGAGAAAGGATTTAATATATTATGGCTACTAAGGAAATTAAGCTGACCCAACTGGCGCTGGACGCCTACAAGCGCGAGCTTGTTTATCTGAAAACCACCCGCGAGCGGGAAGTCGCTGCCATGATTGCGGAAGCCCGTTCCTACGGTGACTTGTCCGAAAACTCCGAGTATGATGCTGCCAAAAACGAGCAGGCCAAGCTCTATGGCCGAATCGCTCAGTTGGAGGACATCATTGCCAACGCCGTGATCATCAAAGATGACAATGCTGCCACCGGTCGTGTGGGTCTGGGTTGCAAGCTGACGGTGCGGAATGTGGAGACCAATCAGGAGATTACCTACACCATCACCGGCTCCCAGGAAGCCGATCCCATGCAGTTCAAGATTTCCGACGATTCTCCCTTCGGCCGTGCCGCAGTTGGTAAGGCTCCCGGTGAGACTTTTATGGTGAACGCTCCTGCCGGCTCTTATGAGATGCTGGTGTTGAACGTCACCCGTGAGGGCTAAGATATGGCAAAGTATGTACCCCAGAGTGAAATGTCCCTGAACGACCAGATGCGCATCCGCCGGGAGAAGTTGGAAAATCTCCGGGCCGAAGGCCTGGATCCCTTCGTTCAGACCAAGTTTGATGTGACCTCCGATTCCGTGTCCATTAAGGAGCATTTTGAGGAGATGGAGGGAAAGACCGTCCGCCTGGCTGGCCGCCTGATGAGCAAGCGGGGCATGGGCAAAGTTTCCTTCTGTGACCTTCAGGACAACGAAGGCCGGATTCAGCTCTACGTCAAGTTTGACGAGATGGAGGAAGAATCCTTCAAGCGGTTTAAGAAGAATGACATTGGTGACATTGTGGGCATCAGTGGTGACGTATTCAAAACCGAGCGGGGAGAGATTTCCGTCCGGGTTCATGAAGCAACCCTGCTGGCAAAGAGCCTACTGCCGTTGCCGGATAAGTTCCACGGCCTGACCGACCGGGAGACCCGGTATCGTCAGCGTTATGTGGATCTGATTGTCAATCCTGAGGTGAAGGATACCTTTGTGAAGCGGAGCTTGATTCTGCGGGAACTGCGGCACTTCTTGGATAGCAAGGGCTTCCTGGAAGTGGATACCCCCATTTTGACCCCCTTTGAAATCGGTGCCGCTGCCCGTCCTTTCTATACCCACCACAATACCCTGGATTTGGATATGGTTCTGCGAGTGGAGACGGAGCTGTATCTGAAGCGGCTGATCGTGGGCGGTATGGATCGGGTCTATGAAGTGGGCCGTATTTTCCGGAATGAAGGCATGGATACCACCCACAACCCGGAATTCACCACCATCGAGCTGTACCAGGCTTACACCGACTACCACGGCATGATGGATTTGGTGGAAGAGATGATGAAAACCGTAGCCATGAATGTTTGCGGCTCTCTTCAGATCTCTTACCAGGGCAAGGACATTGATCTGAGCCATTGGGAGCGGATGACCATGGTGGAGGCAGTAAAAAAATACTCCGGTGTGGATTTTGACGCCATTACCTCTGATGAAGAGGCCATTGCCATCGCCAAGGAGAAGCACGTGGAGCTGCCGGAAATTCCCACCAAGGGTGCCATCCTGGCAGAGTTCTTCGATGCCT
>CAZSAZ010000177.1:0-2101 GCA_964604925.1 uncultured Oscillospiraceae bacterium
CCTCCTTGTGAGCGTGGGGTTTCTTTTGGTGACATAATTATAGCAAATTTACCAGCAAATGTCAACTGAGCACATTTGATTTTGTCAAAACGACTAAATTCCCCGTTCCTGGGCTGCAAGAACGGGGAATCGGCTTTGTTAATTCAGTTTGTTGCCGCAGTTAGGGCAGAATTTGCTGTCGGGGGTCAGGGGGCTGCCGCAGTTGGGGCAGTAGCTACCGTCGGTGGGAGCTACCGTTTCGGGGATCTGAGCGGGCGCGACGATGGTGGGATTTTTGATCTCCTCATAGAATGCCGCCTGGATCAGACCCTGGTACAGGGGGTACAGGGCTGCGACACACAGCATGAAGACAAACAGCACCAGGCCGAACAGGATGCCCAGCAGGGGAATGACGGACAGCAGGCCCAGCACAAGGGCAATTGCGAAAACGCATACCGGCAGCAGAATGTCGGCAGCCCACATTTTCAGCTTGTAGCCCTGGGTGCGCTCCTTGGAGATCTTGATGGCATCCGTAGCGTTGATTTCGGGTTCGGTCACCAGAATGTAGGGGGTCAGGCGATATTCGTAGAGGCGGATCATGGCGAAGATCGGTCCGACAATGGGAATCAGGGCCCACAGGAAAATCCACAGCAGCATCCACAGCGTGCCGCCCAGAACACGCTTGATGGTTGCGAAATCCTTGAAGCAGTCAAACAGCTGGATCACATGAACTTCATCGCCGTGATAGCCGTGCAGGAAGATCATGGTCATAGAGGTCCCCAGCAGCAGGCACAGCGCCAGAGCAATGCCGGGGATCGGTCCGAACAGAACGCCGGCAACGCCGCACAGCAGCACATACAGCAGGGAAATGCCCCACAGTGCAAAAGGCTTGCGCAGCAGAACCGCCAGCGCACGTTTATAAATGGTAAAAATCATAGTAATCTCTCCTTTTTTGCAGAAAACCCTGCTTGGATGGTTTCATTATATGGCACACGAAAGGAGATGTCAATTTAATTTCTGCGCAAACGCAGAATCAAACACTTGCTTTATGCTATGGCCGATTATAAATCCAAAGGGTGGATTTGTGAAGTGGCATTGGCGAAAAAACAAGCTCCGAAGAATCTTGATTTCACCATTTATGGACAATCTGCCCTTGTGTGATTCGGGGATGATTTTTGTCAAAAAGAAACAATTTTCTCTTGACTCTATGGCGGCCATATAGTTTAAGATACCAGTAGGAGCTCCTGGTACCAATAAAAGATTAAATTAGTCTCAAATACGACTGTGTAGGGGTGTTTCAGCCCCGCATTTCGTAGGAGTAAAGATGGAGGGATTTTGTTGGAAATCATTAAGGACATTCTATCTGTGCTGGGAAATGTTGTTAACGGCCTTTCAGGAATGATTATGGGCCTCGGCTTTGGCTTTCTGTCTGCACCGACAGCACTGGGTTATTGCGCAGGTATCATCGGTATGCTGGTATTCAAGACTGTCATTCCCATCAATATCCAAGGCGAGACCATCGTTTTGGCGGGCAGTGTAGGCAAGAATTTCCGTGAACGCATCAGCATCGTATTTTACAGCGGCATCATCATGGTCGTTCTGGGCGCGCTGGATGTATTCCCCGGTTACCGCTGTGATACCGAGATCTATGAAAAAGCCGGGTTGATGGACAACGGACCTGTTGTCGGTGCCCATTTCATTTTTCCGTCTCAGACAGATATCGACATTATAAAGCGGCACAACGGATTTGTTGTTCACTGCCCTGACGCGACAACAAACATCATTGCAGGAATCATGGGTGTTGCGGCGCTTCAAGATGATGGTGTCAATATTTCCCTTGGCAGCGACGTTGGCGGCGGACATTCCATGGGTGTCTATACCCAGATTGCCCGTTCCGTCCAGTTGTCGAAGCTTAAATGGTTCTACGAACCTGAAACCAACAGGCCAATTACCTTTACAAATGCTTTCTATCTGGCAACGAAGGCCGGAGGGAGCGTGTTCGGCAAGCTGATTGGCTGATGCGTATGTTGACAAAACAGAAAATCAAGTCAAAACCTCCGGCATTTGGGCGGCGTTCGTAAAACAATTAAACCGACCTATGGTTGCAATCATAGGTCGGTTT
>CAZSAZ010000178.1:0-2087 GCA_964604925.1 uncultured Oscillospiraceae bacterium
GCACAGGGCCATAAAGTGACCCACATGAAGGGAATCGGCAGTGGGGTCAAAGCCAATGTAAAATGTGGCCTTTCCGTTGTCGATCATCTCCCGGATCTCGTCCTCATTGGTCACCTGGGCAATCAACCCACGGGCAACCAGTTCGTCATACAGTTTCATCATACTTTCCTCCTAAATGGCTTTCTTGGATGGAGGTACAAAAACGCCCTCCGTCCCAATCGGACAGAGGGCGTAACTATTACGCGGTACCACCTCTGGTTCAGCCTTCCCTCACGGAAAAGGCCCTCACGGTGTCAGACAACACCTCTCGCGCTATCGGGCGACCCCGTCCAGTCCTACTTACCATGGTTCAGACCGGCCACTCCGGGATGTATTTCAGCGACACTTTCCACTGCCTTGCACCAACCGGCAGCTCTCTGGAGAAAGGCGGAACGCTTACTTCTTCCCATCACTGTGTTACCCGCTTATGGTAACAAATCGAACCCTATTTGTCAAGGATTTTCTCATCCTATTACGTCCG
The DNA here is from genome assembly GCA_964604925.1 of uncultured Oscillospiraceae bacterium. Lineage (GTDB taxonomy): Bacteria > Bacillota > Clostridia > Oscillospirales > Oscillospiraceae > Faecousia. The sequence goes on from CAZSAZ010000178.1 coordinate 521, forward strand.
AAGCATTTCTTCGGCACTTTTCAAGGTGGTTTGGGTGATATTTGTGCCGCCGATGATTCGGGCCAGTTCCCCCTTCCGTCCCTCCAAATCCAGGGGAGTGACGGAGGTGTAGGTACGCCCATCCCGCTCGGATTTTGCGATGAGCAAGTGGGTATGGGCCAGGGCGGCAATTTGCGGCAGATGGGTAACGCACAGCACTTGCTTGGTAGAGGCGACGGAGCGTAGCTTTTCTGCTACCTTCTGGGCAGCTCGGCCCGACACACCGGTATCCACCTCGTCAAAAATCAGAGTGTCCACACTGTCCTTTTCCGCCAGGACATTTTTCATAGCCAACATAATCCGAGCCAGCTCGCCTCCAGAGGCCACCTTGCTCATGGGCTTAAGGGCCTCGCCTGCATTGGCGGACATATAGAAAGCCACCTGGTCGGCACCGTTGGCAGACAGGGGAATCTCGGTAAAGACGCAGGAAAACTGTACCCGGGGCATATCCAGTTGCCGCAATTCCTCCAGAATCCGCTGACTTAACCCACACGCCGCCGTCTTTCGAGCCTCCCGCAGCGCCAGAGCTGCCTGGTTTGCCTGGGCTTCGGCCTGAACCAATTCCTGTTTCAGTTGCTCCAGCCGATCATCGGCAAACTCGATTCGACTCAGTTCCTCCTGGGCTTGCTCCAGATAGGCCAGGATTTCTTGGGTAGAGTTCCCGTATTTCCGGCACAGCCGGTGGATAATGTCCAGACGAGACTCGATCCGTTCCAACTCCTCCCCGGAAAAAGCATAGCCATCCCGGGCGTCCCGGAGACCATCGGCCACATCCTGAACCTGATACATCAAATCCTTGACCCGATCATGAAGCTCAGAAAGAGCCTGATCATATCGGGCAACCCGACTCAGGGCCCGCTGGGCCTGGCTCATAAGCCCGGCAGCACCGTCCTGGTCGTCTCCCCCATAGAGACAGGCCACCGCCTCATACACCGCCTCGGACAGCTTTTCTCCATTTTGAAGAACCCTCCGCCGGGCAAGCAGCTCTTCTTCCTCTCCGGCCACCAACTTGGCCCGTTGGATTTCTTCGATCTGAAACCGAAGGGATTCCATCCGCCGGAGCTTTTCTCCTTCGTCCATTTGAAGCTTCTGCGCCTCCCGACGGAGGTCAGAAACCACCGAAAAAGTTTCCTGATATCGGGATAGCAACTGCTGGTTGTCAGCAAATGCGTCCAAATAGTTCAAATGATTCTCCTCATCAAAGAGGGCGGCAGAATCGTGCTGGCCGTGGATGTTAATCAGCTGGATTCCCAACTGGCGCAGGATGGTAACGCTGACCAAACTGCCATTCACCCGACAGACATTTTTTCCATCCAGGTAAATTTCCCGCTGGATCACCGTCTCCGGGTCATAGACAACCCCCTGGTTCTCAAACCAGGGGAAGGGGGGAACATTTTGAAAAACCCCTCGAACCAAAGCCTTACTGGCACCGGTTCGGATCATATCCCGATAGGCACGCTCTCCCAAAATGGCAGAGATGGCATCGATGACGATGGATTTGCCCGCGCCGGTCTCACCGGTCAGAACG
>CAZSAZ010000179.1:0-2067 GCA_964604925.1 uncultured Oscillospiraceae bacterium
ACTTCCGTGGAAGTCCATGTTCTCCAGGGTGAGCGGGAAATGGCTGCTTACAACAAGACCCTGGGTCGGTTCCAGTTGGGCGGCATTGCCCCCGCACCCCGTGGCGTGCCTCAGATCGAAGTGACCTTCGATGTGGATGCCAACGGCATTGTGAAGGTTTCTGCTAAGGATCTTGGCACCGGCAAGGAGGCCAATATCTCCATCACCGCATCTTCCAACCTGAGCCAGGATGATATTGACAAGGCTGTTCGGGAAGCCGAGCAGTACGCTGCGGAGGATAAGGCCCGGAAGGATGAGGTTGACACCCGGAACGCCGCTGATCAGACTGTCTACCAGACCGAAAAGACCTGGCAGATCTGGACGGCAAGATTTCTGCCGAGGATAAGGCATCTGTCCAGTCCGCTGTGGATCATCTGAAGGAAGTGAACAAGGGCTCCGATATCCAGGCCATCAAGGATGCCACCGAGGCAGTCCAGAAGGCATTCTATGCCGTGTCCGAGAAGCTCTACAGCCAGGCCAGCGGCCAGGGTCAGCCCGGTGCTGACGCAGGTTTCAATGGCGGCAACCCTGCCGATGACGGCGTGGTGGATGCCGACTACGAGACGGTGGACTGATTTTTGACCAAGCCCGAGGGGCGGCATTCTCGCCGCCCCTTGTTTGGCGTATTGTAATGGGTTGAATCAGGCGGAGTGTTCATTCCGCCCTGTGTTGAGGTAACATATATGGCTGAAAACAAACGTGACTATTATGAGGTGCTGGGGGTAGAAAAGAACGCCAGCGCCGATGAAATCAAGCGGGCCTATCGGAAGAAGGCCATGCAGTTCCATCCTGACCGGAATCCGGACGATCCCAGTGCTGAGGAAAAGTTCAAGGAAGCGGGAGAGGCATACGAGGTGCTGTCCAACGAGGAAAAGCGGGCCCGGTATGACCAGTACGGCTTCGCTGGCGTGGATCCCAACTTCAATCCCGGCGGCTACGGCGGCGGATTTGGTGGGGGATTCTCCGGATTTGGAGACTTTGGGGACATCTTCAGCGACATCTTTGGCGGTGGAGGAAGCCGTTCTTCTGCCAATGCTCCCCGGCGAGGGGAAAACGTGGGCGCCCGGGTGGAAATCACCTTTGAAGAGGCAGCCTTCGGCGTAGAAAAGGATGTGTCCACTGCCCGGATTGAGAACTGCCCCACCTGTGCAGGTTCCGGCTCTGCCGATGGTGTGGTGGAGACCTGTGATCGTTGCCATGGTACCGGCCAGGTTCGTACCACCCAGAATTTCATGGGTATGGCCATGCAATCTACCGCCGCTTGTCCCCAGTGCAGCGGCCGGGGCAAGGTCATCAAGACTCCCTGCAATACCTGTAAGGGCAAGGGTAAGGTGCGCCGGAATAACAAGTGCAAGGTGAAGATCCCTGCCGGTGTGGATGATGGCCAGGTGGTTCGCGCTAAGGGCGAAGGCAACGTGGGTGCCAATGGCGGCCCCAATGGCGATCTGATGGTGGAGATTTCCATTAAGAAGCATAAGATCTTCCAGCGGGATGGCATGAATGTGATTTGCGAACTGCCCATTTCCTTTACCCAGGCGGCCCTGGGCGCTGAGATTGTGGTTCCCACCTTGGACGGCAAGGTGAAATACACCATCCCCGAGGGAACCCAGACCGATACGGTGTTCCGGCTCAACGGACTGGGCATCCCGGAAATCTACAACAAGAACCGCCGGGGCGACCAGTTGGTTCGTGTGGTGGTGGAGACCCCCACCAAGCTGAACAAGGAGCAGAAGGAACTGCTGCGGCAGTTGGATGAATCCCTGGGGGAGACGCCCAAACGGAAGAAGTTTTTTGAATCAGTGAAGGATTTCTTCGACTGATTCCTGATTTTTTCGAAAAAGAAGCAGGACGCCCTTGTGTGCGTCCTGCTTTTTGTGTATAATGAGATATCCAAATCGGGAGGGAAGCGTATGAAACGACAGGATTATATCAGTTGGGATGAATATTTCATGGGTGTTGCCATGTTGGCGGCCCGGCGCAGCAAAGATCCCAACACCCAGGTGGGAGCGTGTATTGTATCCCAGGAAA
>CAZSAZ010000180.1:0-1994 GCA_964604925.1 uncultured Oscillospiraceae bacterium
GACCCACACGCATACGGGCTCCGGGGGGCTCGTTCATCTGGCCGTAGACCATGGCGGTCTTGTTGATAACGCCGGATTCAGTCATTTCCCGATACAGGTCATTGCCTTCACGGGTACGCTCGCCAACGCCGGTAAAGACGGAAATACCGCCGTGCTGCTTGGCAACGTTGTTAATCAGCTCCTGAATCAGGACGGTCTTGCCGACGCCGGCACCGCCGAACAGGCCGATCTTACCACCCTTGGCATAGGGGCAAATCAGGTCGATGACCTTGATGCCGGTTTCCAAAATCTCGGTGGCAGGCTGCTGACCTTCATAGGCGGGGGCGGGACGATGGATGGGCCAACGCTCAGAAGCCTTGGGAGCTTCGCCGTTGTCGATGGGATCGCCCAGCAGGTTAAACACTCTGCCCAGGCACTCCTCACCCACAGGGACGCTGATGGGGGCACCTGTATCAATGGCTTCCACGCCACGCTGCAAACCGTCGGTGGACGCCATGGCGATGCAGCGAACCACATTGTCACCAATGTGCTGGGCAACCTCAGCGATGACGGTCTTACCGTTCACGGGAACCTCGATGGCGTTGAGCAGGGCCGGAAGCTGATGATCCGCAAAGCGGATATCCAAAACGGGGCCGATGACCTGAATCACGGTACCGATATGTTTGGCCATTGGAGTCAACTCCTTTGAAATGATTTCTTGGAAGGGCAGGCCCTTCCGGGTCAGGCATCTGCGCCTGCGACGATGTCAATGATTTCGTTGGTGATGGCGGCCTGACGTGCCCGGTTGTATTTCAGGCTCAGATCCGCAATCATGTCCTCGGCGTTGGATGTGGCAGAATCCATGGCAGTACGCCGGGCAGCCTGCTCGGCGCAGCGGGATTCACACAGTGCGCCGTAAAGAACGCCTCCCAGATACTCCGGAACGATGGCCTCAAAGACCTCTTCGGCACTGGGTTCGTAAATCGTCAGCATTTGAGATTCCTGTTTCTTCACCTGGGGCAGTGCGCTCAGGGGAAGTAGCTGCATGGTAGTGGGGCTTTGACTCAGAACCGAGACGAAATCCGTGTAGACCACATGAATTTCCTGGAACTGGCCAGCCAGATACCCCTGACTCAGCTTTTTTGCAATGGAGAAACAGTCACCGATGGAGACCCCGGAGGCATCTGCATAAAGATCGGTGAGGATGGGTTTCTGTTTCGTCCGGAAATAGTCCACGGCTTTTTTGCCGATGGGAAGCACAGTGACATCCTTTTCCTCCATTTTCTGGAGCGCCAGCTTCAGAACGTTGCTGTTATAGCCTCCGGCCAATCCGCGGTCACCGGCGATGACGATGAACAGAGCCTTGTCCCCTCCGGTATGGGAGAGGTAAGGGGAGTCAAACTCCCGATTGGACGAGACAATGGAAGAAATGGTGTCCTGGAGGATCTCAAAGTAGGGTCGGGAAGCAGCCACACGGTTTTGTGCCTGGCGGAGCTTGGAAGAAGCTACCATTTCCATGGCTTTGGTGATCTGCTTGGTGGATTCCATGCTTCGGATCCGATTCTTGATATCCTTGGTGGAAACGCCAGCCATGGCTCACACTCCTTCCTGCTCAGGACACAGAAACGAATCTGCCCGTGAGCTCTTGAAGTGCGGCCTTGATGGACTCCTCGGCCTGGGGCTCCAGCTTTCCGGTGGAACGGATGGAAGTTAGGGCATCGGCATAACGGTTGTCCATGAGTTCAAACAGCTGAGTTTCGAACTCGGCAATGGAGTCTACGGCAACGCCGTTGAGGTAGCCATTGGTGACGGCATAAATGATGCAAACCTGGTGGGCAACTTCCACGGGGGAGGCGTTGCGCTGCTTCAGAACAGCCACGATCCGCTCGCCCAGGGCGAGACGTGCCTTGGTATCGGCATCCAGGTCGGAGCCGAACTGGGCAAAGCTCTGGAGTTCCCGATACTGGGAATACAGTAGTTTCAGGGAACCGGAAACTCGTTTCATGGCCTTGATC
>CAZSAZ010000181.1:0-1973 GCA_964604925.1 uncultured Oscillospiraceae bacterium
CTGGACCTCACATTTCTGTGAAGTCCAGCTTTTCTTAACTTAATGACATTGCCGGTGGGGCGCACTCCTCTTTTTTTGTATGTTTTTGACGAAGAGAAACCTGCCTCCGGCGTTGACAATCGGCGTTTCCTTCGGTATACTGTATTTAGGCATATTTACGAAAAAAACGAAAATCAACAAGGACAGGTGAGTTAATATGTATATGGATGATTACAAACGCTGGCTGGAAAGTTCTCTGGAGGATCCGGCTTTGACCCGGGAACTGGAGGAAATTGCTGGTAACGAAGAACAGATCAAGGAGCGGTTTGCCGTTGCTCTGAAGTTCGGTACGGCTGGTCTGCGTGGTGTTCTGGGTGCCGGCAGCAACCGGATGAACATCTACGTCGTTCGTCAGGCAACCCAGGGCCTGGCCAACTGGGTCAAGACCCAGGGTGGAACCCAGACGGTGGCGGTGTCCTATGACAGCCGGATCAACTCCGATGTGTTTGCCAAGGAAACGGCCCGGGTGCTGGCTGCCAACGGAATTCATGTGCGGATTTACGATGCCCTGATGCCCGTTCCCGCACTGAGCTTTGCCACTCGTTACTATCATGCCAACGCTGGTGTTATGATCACCGCTTCCCATAACCCCGCCAAGTACAACGGATTTAAGGCCTATGGCCCCGACGGTTGCCAGATGACCGACGATGCCGCTGCTGTGGTTTATGCGGAAATTCAGAACACCGATATTCTTACCGGTGCTAAGCTGGTGTCCTTCGAAGAAGGCCTGGCCCAGGGCCTGATTGAATACGTGGGAGAGGATTGCAAGGAAGGGCTGTATGAAGCCATCAAGGCTTGCCAGGTTCGTCCCGGTCTGTGCAAGACTGCTGGATTGAAGCTGGTTTACTCCCCCCTGAACGGATCCGGCCTGGTGCCTGTGACTCGGGTGCTGAGAGATATTGGTATCGACGACATCACCATCGTTCCCGAGCAGCAGTATCCCGATGGCAATTTCCCCACCTGCCCCTATCCCAACCCTGAGATCTATGAGGCTCTGGAGTTGGGTCTGAAGCTGGCCACCCAGACCGGTGCCGATTTGATGCTGGCCACCGACCCTGATGCTGACCGGGTGGGCATTGCCATGAAGTGTCCCGATGGCAGCTATGAGCTGGTCTCTGGCAACGAAGTGGGCGTGTTGCTGCTGGACTACATTTGCCAGGGTCGCCTGGAAAAGGGCACCATGCCCAAGAATCCTGTGGCGGTGAAGAGTCTGGTGTCTACGCCTTTGGCAGATGCCGTGGCGGAGCACTATGGCGTGGAGATGCGCAACGTGCTGACCGGCTTTAAGTGGATTGGCGATCAGATCGCTCGTCTGGAAGCCGATGGCGAGGTGGAGCGGTTCTTGCTGGGCTTTGAGGAGTCCTATGGCTACCTGGCCGGCCCCTATGTCCGGGACAAGGATGCCATTGTGGGTTCCATGCTGATTTGCGAAATGGCGGCATATTATCGTTCCATTGGCTCGTCCATTAAGGAGCGTCTGGAAGCCATCTATGCCCAGTATGGCCGTTACCTGAACAAGGTGGACTCCTTCGAGTTCCCGGGTCTGAGCGGCATGGACAAGATGGCCGGAATCATGGCCTCCCTGCGTCAGAATCCTCTGACGGAGATCGGCGGATACCGGGTTGTGGCTACTACCGACTATCTCGATACCGCAAAGACCGGTCTGCCCAGCGCCAATGTGCTGGTTTACAGCCTGGAAGGCGGCGCAACGGTCATCGTACGGCCCTCTGGCACCGAGCCTAAGATCAAGACCTATTTCACCACCCTGGGTAAGAATCTTGCCCAGGCTGAGGCTCAGAAGCAGGTTCTGGCCCAGGCCCTGAAGCCCATCCTGGCCTAAGGCCCATAAATCATTCCATACAAAAGGACGACCCGGCGGGGCAATGTCATTAAGTTAGTGGCATAGTTCCAGTGGTGGATAGCAAACAGAAAGA
>CAZSAZ010000182.1:0-1931 GCA_964604925.1 uncultured Oscillospiraceae bacterium
GTGCAGGCCTCGGTGGTGATGGTGAAGCCCTGAGGCACGGGCATACCAATGTTGGTCATTTCGGCCAGATTAGCACCCTTGCCGCCCAGAAGCTCACGCATGGAACCGTTGCCTTCGGTGAACAGGTAAACATACTTGTGCATTCTTTGTGTACCCCTTTCAAATGATAACAGGTGGAAATTCCACCTTAAATTTTACAAAATTTGACGATTCATTTTCTGCCCATCCAGTATATCACGGAGGCATGGAAAAAGCAAACATTTTTCCTTCTTTTTGGCAGATTTTATTCCTTTCGCTCAATTTTAGAACGAATATCCCCCGATTCTCGGATTTTCCGTGGAAGCAGAGGGGGTCCGCTTCGGGCAATGGAAAAACCGACAGGTTTTGGAACCTGTCGGTTGAAGGCGTTAATTGATCCGATAAAGCCGCTTGCCGTTTTCTGTGGTGATAGCCTGGATCTGTTCCAGGGGCAGCCCCTGCAGCTGGCTTAGCCGCTGGGCCATGTAGCAAAGGCGGCTGGGGTCGTTCCGTTTTCCCCGGAAGGGTTCGGGGGACATATAAGGACAGTCGGTTTCCAGAACAATCCGTTCCAGGGGGATTGCCGAGGCAACTTCCGCTGCTTTTCGGGCGTTTTTGAAGGTTAGCACGCCGGTAAATCCAATGTACCATCCCTTCCGGATGAGGAGCTTTGCCATTTCCAGAGAACCGGAGTAGCAGTGAAACACTCCTCTGACATCGGGAAATTCCTCCACAATGGCCATACCGTCCTCGTGAGCTTCCCGCTCGTGGACGATCACCGGCAGGTCAAGCTCCTGGGCCAGAGCCATTTGCGCCCGGAAGGCCTCTTTCTGCACCTGACGGGGAACATCTTCATAGTGGTAGTCCAGGCCGATTTCTCCAATGGCCTTGATTTTGGGATTGCTGCGGCACATTTGCCGATATTCTTCCAAAACCTGGGGCGTGACCTGGTCGGCATCGTCGGGGTGGGATCCCACGGCGGCATAGAGAAAGTCGTAACGTTGGCTCAGAGCACTGGCACTTCGGGAGGATTCCAGGCTACAGCCCGGGTTCATCACCAGACCAATCCCGGCTTGGGGGAGACTGGCGATCAGGCTTTCCCGGTCGGTATCGAAGGCACGGTCGTCCAAATGGGCATGGGTATCAAAGAGCATGGGATTCCTCCTGGCAAATTACAGCCACATAGCATCCGTCCATTTCCCGGATTCGGCGGTCGGACAGAGAAAAGTCGGTATGGTTGGGGTAGCCCCGGAGTCCCAGACCGGAGCATTTGGCCTCGGCTTCCTTCAAAACCCAGAATCGGAGCAGGGCATCGTTCCGTTCTTCCGGGGTGGGGAGGGCTTTGTATTGTTGATATTCCCCGGGGGACAGGATTTTTTCCGCCAGCATGGGATTGACCTGGCGGTTTTTTTCCTCGGCGTCCAGGCCTATCGGCAGATCGGACAGGGCGCAAAAGACGGTCTTTCGGGTATGGGTGATGGAAAAATGGAGGTTTCCCTGGGAAAAGTAGGGTTTGCCCCGAGGGGATTTCTCCAGCGCAGGCATCGGTTCACCGGTCTGCTCTTCGTACATGGATTGGAGAAGAAGCCGACCGGCCTGGTGGGAATTCAGCCCATTCAGGGCCCAGGATTGGATGGATAGCATGAAAAACCTCCTTGGAAAAACGAGAAAAAGGCGTGCTGCCGATGAAAGCAGCACACCTCAGGTTAGTTAGCGTGAATTAGCCGTTGGCGCGCATCTTAGCGAAGCACTCGCTGCAGTACACGGGACGGTCAGACTTGGGCTGGAAAGGAACCTTGGCCTCGCCGCCGCAGTTGGCGCAGGTAGCGGTGAAGAACTCACGGGGGCCACGAGCGTTGTTCTTGCGAGCGTCACGGCAGGACTTGCAGCGCTGGGGCTCGTTCTGGAAGCCG
>CAZSAZ010000183.1:0-1894 GCA_964604925.1 uncultured Oscillospiraceae bacterium
CAGACACGTTCTTTTTGCTTTCCCTAATGTGTAACACATCATTGACAAACCTACAGTATCCCCCGGAGGTGTCAAAAGATACAGTTTACTTTTTGGAAATTTTCCGTTATACTATAACATTAAGAAGGTATCCGATTTTTCGGGGCGTTTCCCGGGGCTTTTGGGCCAGGGAAGGGCGTGCCCCGGTATGGAGCCATACCATTTTTAAGACGGGGAAGCGATTGGATGCTTCCTGTAAGAGGTGTATTATGACCGAACTTTCCAAAATCCGAAATTTCTCCATCATCGCCCACATCGACCATGGAAAATCCACCCTGGCGGATCGGCTGCTGGAGGAATGTAACGCCATCACCCGCCGGGAGATGGAGGATCAGATCCTGGACTCCATGGATCTGGAGCGGGAGCGGGGCATTACCATCAAGGCCACGGCGGCGACGTTGGAGTATACCGCTGATGATGGACAGACCTATGCCCTGAACCTGATCGATACCCCGGGTCATGTGGACTTTAACTATGAGGTGTCCCGTTCTTTGGCAGCCTGCGAAGGTGCCGTGCTGGTGGTGGATGCTTCCCAGGGTGTTGAGGCCCAGACCCTGGCCAATACTTATCTGGCCATCGATGCCGGATTGGAGGTATTGCCGGTCATCAACAAGATCGACCTGCCCTCCGCTCGTCCCGCCGAGGTGAAGGCCGAGGTGGAGGACATCATCGGAATTCCGGCAGAGGATTCTCCGGAGATTTCTGCGAAAAATGGCATCAACATCCGTTCAGTGCTGGAAATGATCGTCCAGAATGTCCCTGCGCCCCAGGGGGATCGGGAGGCACCGTTGCAGGCGTTGATTTTTGACAGTCAGTATGATTCCTATCGGGGTGTCATCGTCTATGCCCGAATCAAGGAGGGCACCGTCCGTCCCGGAATGGATATCCAGATGATGGCCACCGGCGCAAAGTACAAGGTGGTGGAAGTGGGAACCATGAGTCCCCGGGGACTGCAAAGCCGGGAGGCATTGGGTGCCGGCGAAGTGGGATACATCACCGCTTCCATCAAAACCGTTGCCGATACCCAGGTGGGTGATACCATCACCGGGGTGGAACGGCCCTGCGCTTCCCCCCTGCCTGGCTATCGCCCGGTGCAGCCCATGGTCTATTCCGGTGTGTACCCGGCGGATGGTGCCAAGTACCAGGATCTGCGGGATGCATTGGAAAAATTGAAGCTCAATGATGCCTCTATGACCTATGAGCCGGAGAGCTCCATTGCCCTGGGCTTTGGATTCCGGTGTGGCTTTTTGGGGCTGCTGCACATGGAAATCATTCAGGAGCGGCTGGAGCGGGAATACAACCTGGATCTGATCACAACGGCACCCAACGTGGTCTACCGTGTGACCAAAACCGACGGTACGGTGATCATGGTGGATAATCCCCTGGATTATCCGGATCCCATGGAAATCGCCAAAGCGGAAGAACCCTATGTTAAGCTAAACCTCATCGGGCCCCAGGAATATGTGGGCAATATGATGGATCTGGCAACCTCCCGCCGGGGTGAATTCAAGGACATGGTCTACCTGGATGCCAATCGGGTGGAGCTGCATTATCATATGCCCCTGAACGAGATCATCTATGACTTCTTCGATGCTCTGAAGTCCCGTACCCGGGGCTACGGCAGCCTGGACTATGAACTCATCGGCTACCGGGAGAGCAAGTTGGTCAAGCTGGACATTCTCCTGAACGGAGACGTGGTGGATGCCCTGAGCTTTATTCTCTTTGCGGAAAACGCATACCCCCGAGCCCGGAAGATTTGTGAAAAGCTCAAGGAGAACATCCCCCGTGCCCAGTTTGAAATTCCCATTCAGGCAGCCATCGGCGGCAAGATCATCGCCCGGGAGACCATTAAGGC
>CAZSAZ010000184.1:0-1878 GCA_964604925.1 uncultured Oscillospiraceae bacterium
GGAGAACCTGCGGCTACATTGGAACCCAGTATTGGAATCAGGGGCGTACCCAGGAGATCAAGGATCGGGTGCTCCACCTCTAATCCGGAGTTTTTGCTTCGATGAACAGCCGCCTTTCGGAAAATACACCGGAGTGCGGCTTTTCGAAGGAAATGGGTTAATGGGAACTAACTGAAATTTGGAAGAACCTCTTGTATTTTCAGTTGGAGGGTGGTATAATAACCGGAGAAATTTGAAACAGAAGGTGTTTTCTATGACGAAAATTGACATTTACAGTGGTTTTCTCGGAGCAGGCAAGACAACCCTCATCAAAAAGATGATCTCCGAGGGCTACAAGGGAGAAAAAATTGTGCTCATTGAAAATGAGTTCGGTGAGATCGGCATTGACGGCGGCTTCTTGCAGGATGCCGGGATTAACATCACCGAGATGAACTCCGGCTGCATTTGCTGCTCCCTGGTGGGAGACTTTGGCAAGGCACTGGAGAAGGTAATTGGAGAGTACCATCCCGACCGGGTTATCATTGAACCCTCCGGTGTGGGCAAGCTCTCTGATGTCATTGGTGCTGTGAAGAAGGTCATCGGTCATGATGTGGAATTGGGATATACCGTGGCGGTGTGCGATGCAAACAAGGTCAAGGTATATATGAAGAACTTTGGCGAGTTCTACAACAACCAGATCGAGACGGCTTCCACCATCATTCTGTCCCGGACGGATTCCGTCAAGGAGGAGAAGCTCCAGGACTCTGTGGAGCGGATTCGTCAGCACAATGACAAGGCAACCCTGGTCACCACGCCTTGGACGGAACTCACCGGTGAGCAGCTGCGCAACGCCATGGAGGGCAATGCGTCTCTGGCCAAGACCCTGGCGGAGTTGGAGCAGGAGCATCATGAGCACCACCATCATCATGACCACGATGAGGACTGCGGCTGTGGTTGCCACGATCATGACCACGACCATGAGCATCACCATCATCACGACCACGATGAGGACTGCGGCTGTGGTTGCCACGATCATGACCACGGTGAGGGCTGTGACTGCGGTTGCCATGATCACGATCACCATCACCATCATCACCATGCCGACGAGGTATTCACCTCCTGGGGCGTGGAAACAACCAAGAAGTATACCATGGATCAGATCCGCCAGATTTTGGAGGAGCTGGATTCCGGCGAATATGGCATCGTGCTGAGAGCTAAGGGCATCGTCTCCGGCGTGGATGGAGCGTGGATTCACTTTGATCACGTTCCCGGGGAGGCAGATGTGCGTAACGGTTCTGCCGATGTGATGGGTAAGCTCTGCGTCATCGGCTCCAAGCTGGATGAGGCTGCTGTGGCCAAACTCTTTGGTCTGTAAGGAGTTTTCCTATGGTTCAGATCCCTGTTTATGTGTTTACCGGATTTCTGGATTCCGGTAAGACCAAATTTATCCAGGAGACCCTGGAAGATCCCCGCTTCAACGCCGGGGAGCGGACGCTGTTGCTGGTGTGCGAAGAAGGGGAGGAGGAATATGATTTCTCCACCTATCCCCACCAGAATGTCTATTTGGAAGTGGTGGATCAGGAGATGGTGACGGAGAAGGAACTGTCTGCCCTGGCCAAGAAGCACAGAGCAGAGCGGGTGGTGGCGGAGCTGAACGGGATGCACCTGGTGGGTGATCTCTACGCCAAATTCCCCCAGGAGTGGGTGGTGGCCCAGGAGGTTATGTTTGCCGATTCCACCACCTTTAACACGTACAACGCCAATATGCGCAATCTGGTGATGGACAAACTCACCGGAGCGCAGATGGTGGTGTTTAACCGGGTGGAAAAGGGGAGCGACACCATGCCCCTGCACAAAATCGCCCGGGCGGCCAATCGCCGGGTGGACATTCTCTATGAC
>CAZSAZ010000185.1:0-1816 GCA_964604925.1 uncultured Oscillospiraceae bacterium
TCTCCGGTTCTTAGAAAAAGCATCCGGATATGGAAACAAAAATGGTAGACACCTTCGTGTCTACCATTTTTTATTATGCCGCACTGACTTTTTTCTTGCGAAAAAATACGAACCACTCGGCAAACAGGCACATGGGGATGGCGGCGAAGATGTCAATGACGGAGTGCTGTTTTACAAAAGAAACCGAAACGCAAATCACCAGACACCAAACGGTGACAACCACTTTCCACAGCTTGGATGCCCGTTTCTCCTTCAGCCAAGTGGACGCGATGCCCAGAGAATAGGCCACATGCAGCGACGGACAGACACCGGTACTGGTATCAAAGCTGTAGATCAGCCCCAAAATCCAGGTCAGGAAATTGTCCCGTGGGAAAACCTCCGGGCGCAGATCCTGGCGGCTGGGAACCAGAATGTAAGCTGCCATGGCAATGACCTGGGTGATGATGATATAAGTCTGCAATTTTTTGAAGCTGTCCACACTGTACAGCAGAAAATACGCCAAGGTTCCCACGATCAGCAAATACCAGCTGACATAGGCGATGACGAACCACTCGCAAAAGGGCACGAGGTCATCCAGCCGGCAGTGGACCGGGACGCAGCTTTCTGCCGGAATGAGATTCTCTGTCAGAAAATACAACACAAAGTACCCCAACCAACCCAGCAGCAGCTTCAGGTGGCAGTATTCGGGGCTATTGATATTTCTCAGATGCAAATTGCGGTAATCGACCATGGGTTTTTCCATCAGACTTCCTCCTTTGGGATATTCGTCGGATAGTATTTTTTCGGAATATTGCGGTATGGCACCACCGTATGCTCCGGCAGCGCGCAGGCCATTTCCGTGATCTGATCCATAAGATAGCGGCTGACGCGCCCGCACTCTTCCTTCATCGGATTGGCGGCACAGAAGCGGATGGGCTCTCCGATATACATCTTCCCGATCTTGGGGGCAATATACAGCGGCACAAAGGCCACTTCTTTGCCGGTACGCTTGTAGTAGAGCTTGGCCACATCCACGAATTTGTCCTGGAACTCATAGACGATGTGATTGTATTTCACGTCATGTTCCGGGAAGATCACCACATTTGCCCCCTCCTGAAGGGCCTTGACGGTACTTTTGAAGGTGCTGATGATCCGGGTGTCGTGATAGACGCCGATGGTGTTGGCATTATTGAAAATAAAAACCGACAGCGGGGCGATCAGGTAAGACGCGATTTTGTAAAACCAATGGGTGTACTTGGGCTTCTGGGACCAGAAGTCCTGGAAGGCATACTCCGGCACGTCCTTCAGGTGCAGCATTTGCCCGGCACACCAGGTATAGTGCTCGCCGGGGGCATAGAGCTCCGCGGCGATGGGGCCGTAGAGCTGGGTGTGATTTCCTACCAGGATCACCGGTTCCTGGGGGAGGTTTTCCAGCCCTTCCACCTTCATTTTGGGTGAAAAGAGCCATACAAACCATTTGAACACTTTGTAAAGGGATGATCCTTTTTTGGGGGATGCCATTTGATATCTTCTCCTTTGCGGATTTCCAAGATCCGCTTCCATTACAAGCGATAATTATAGCACGGCTTTTCTTAAAGCACATGACGATTTTGTAAACATTTCCAAACAGACCCGGGAATTTATACTTCCCTTTCCCCTGTAAATCTGTTATAATGTCCAAAAACGAAGTTGGAGGTAGAATTATGGAATTTCTGCCCATTTGCAAACAGGATATGATCGACCGGGGCTGGGAACAGTGTGATTTTGTCTATGTCATCGGCGATGCCTATGTGGATCACCACTCCTTCGGTCACGCCATCATCAGCCGGGTGCTGGA
>CAZSAZ010000186.1:0-1798 GCA_964604925.1 uncultured Oscillospiraceae bacterium
GCGGTGAGTGAAAACTTGCCGCTTTTTTTACGTCCGGATTTTTGTACTGCGTTGCTTTTTTCGACGGTTTCCGATATACTGAACAGGTAACGATAAAACGAAAGAGGTAATATCTGTGCAAAAATCCGATCAAACAAGTTCTGAACTGATGAAGTTCGACGGCAAGCCTTCCTGGGGAGTTGCGTTTCCACAGGCAATGCAGCACGTTCTGGCCATGCTCATTGGCAATATTACGCCTCCTATGCTGCTTGCAGGCATATGCGGCCTGTCCGCTGAGGAGAGGATTATGCTGACCCAGGCCGCTATGATCATCGGCGGCATCACCACACTGTTGCAGCTATTCCCTGTTTTTGGCTTTGGCATGAAGCTGCCAAACGTGATGGGCGTTGCCTTTGCCTATATGCCCATTCTGACAGTCATCGGTCAACAGTACGGCATTGCGGCTATCTTTGGCTCTCAGCTGGTAGCCGGGTTTGTAGCGATCTTCATTGGTATGTTTATTGGAAAAATCCGCAAGTTTTTCCCTCCCATTGTTTGTGGTACCGTTGTCCTGTGTATCGGTCTTTCCCTGTATAAGACTGCGATTAATTATATTGGTGGTGGTTCTGCGGCCTCTGCGGCAGGAACCTTTGGCGCACCGCGGTTCTGGATTCTGGCAATGGTTACACTGTTGGTCACGCTGGCCTGCAACTTCTTTGGGAAAAAGCTGGTCAAGGTTTCCGGTATGCTGATTGGCATTGGGGTTGGCTATATCCTTGCCTTGATGATGGGTGGCAGCTTGGTAAACTTCGATGATTTCAGTACTGCCGGTTGGTTCTCTTTGCCCATTCCCTTCTATTTTGGTCTGGAGTTCCATGCGGATGCCATCATTATGATGGTTCTGATGTATGTGGTTCAGGCGGTTCAGACCATTGGCGATGTTTCTTCCACTACTATGGGCGGCTTTGAGCGGGAGTGTACAGATGCTGAGTTGGGCGGTGCGATCAAGGGTCAGGGTCTGTGCGGCATGATTGGCGCCTGCATTGGCGGTCTACCCACTGACCCTTACAGTCAGAATGTCGGCCTCATTTGCACCACCAAGGTGGTTTCTCGCCGTGTGTTTGCGCTGGTAGGAGCCGTTATGCTGTTGGCCGGTATCTGTCCTAAGTTCAGCGCACTGATGGCAACGATTCCCCAGAGTGTTCTGGGTGGTGCTACTTTGACGGTTTTTGCAGCTATCACCATGTCCGGTATTGAGCTGCTCAATGAGCAGAAGATGACCTATCGCAATAAGATGATCGTGGGTGTTGCACTGGCCATTGGTGTCGGCATCGAGTCCAAACCCGAGATTTTGCAGTTCCTGCCCCAGCTGGCACAGAACGTCCTGGGCAGTTCTCTGATGGTTTCGTTCCTGGTCGTATTCCTGCTGAACATTCTCATTCCCGACGATGAAGAGGAAGTAAAAACACGACTGGCTCTGTAAGCATCTCTGCCTGAATAGTCAAAAAACATGGTTGCTCTGTGGGAGCAACCATGTTTTTGTTAGTGACAGGAGCAAACAGGGGAATGTGACACAGTAGCGATGCGGACGGCTTGGCCGTTATCGCCGGGCAGACGATTCCAGCGGCAGCCACACCGGCGCAGCCGGTGGTTATGATGATAGAACTTCTGAACTTTTACCGTGTGTACAACTACCATCCCATACGTTTGGCGAAAGCCAACATCCCAAAACAGAAATATTAGAACTGTGTCCATGTTATCTGTAACGGGTCGCCGTTACTGATAACATGGACATCGAAAACCTTATCCAGTTTGTTCC
>CAZSAZ010000187.1:0-1793 GCA_964604925.1 uncultured Oscillospiraceae bacterium
TGGTTGCCTGGGCCAAGGAAAATGCCCAGGCCTCTGGCCTGGCTGACCGACCCATTCACTGGATTGTGGATGACTGTGCAAAATTCATCCAGCGGGAGATTCGCCGGGGCCGGCGGTATGATGGCATCATTATGGATCCCCCCAGCTATGGACGGGGGCCTTCGGGAGAAATCTGGAAAATGGAGACCAGCTTTTACCCCTTCTTGCAGGAAGTGGTGAAGGTGCTGTCGGATGATCCGCTGTTTGTCATCATCAATTCCTATACCACCGGCTTGGCCCCCAGTGCTGTGGGTTATGTTTCCGACACTGTGTTTTCTGCACGGTTTGGCGGCCAGACCCACAATGGCGAGCTGGGACTTCCGGTGAAGAGCAGTGGGTTTATCCTGCCTTGCGGCGCGGCGGGACGCTGGACCCCGGACTAAGGAGGAAGCTGCATTGACTTTGGCAGTAAAAGCGGAACAATTGTCCTACACCTATCCCGGATTGGAAGAAGGCCGGGGTATTGAGGTTTTTGAGAACCTGAACCTGGAGGTGGAACAGGGGAGCTTTGTGGCCATTTTGGGCACAAATGGCTCAGGAAAATCCACCCTTGCAAAGCATTTTAACGCCATTTTGCTTCCCAGTGGCGGCCATGCCTATGTGTATGGCATGGATACCCAGGATGAAAATCTGTTGATTCCCATCCGCAGAAGCGTGGGTATGGTGTTCCAGAATCCGGACAACCAGATCGTGGCCAATGTGGTGGAAGAGGACGTGGCGTTTGCTCCGGAGAATCTGGGCATTGCCAGCCCCATGATTCGCCATCGGGTGGATAAGGCACTGAAACAGGTGGGAATGTACGAATACCGTACCCATGCCCCCCATTTGCTCTCCGGTGGCCAGAAACAACGCATCGCCATTGCCGGCGTGATTGCCATGGAGCCCAAGTGCATCGTCCTGGATGAGCCCACGGCAATGCTGGATCCCAGAGGCCGCCGGGAAGTGATGGAGACGGTGGCGGCTTTGAACCGGGAAAAGGGGATTACGGTGATTTTGATTACCCACCATATGGATGAGGCGGCTCTGGCTGACCGGGTGGTGATCCTCCACCGGGGGCAGATTCGGGCAGACGGGACGCCCCGGGAGATTTTCTCCCAGGTGGAGCTGATCCATTCCCTGGGTCTGGCTGCGCCGGAGACGGTGGAGCTGTGCTACGGCCTGAACCAGGAGGGGTTCCAGTTTCCCCTGGATCTTTTGGATACCGAAGAATGTGCCCAGGCCCTATATGAACGGTTCAAAACCTGACACACAGGGAGGAAAAAACCATTGTCTACCATTTTAGAGGTCAAAGACCTTACCTATACCTATTCTGCCGGAACTCCTTTTGAGCACAAGGCATTGGACAACGTGTCCTTTTGCGTGGAGCGAGGAGAGTTTATTGGCATCATCGGCCATACCGGCTCCGGAAAATCTACCTTGATGCAACATCTCAACGGTTTGCTCAAGCCCACCTCTGGCCAGATTCTTCTCGATGGCACGGATTTGTGGTCGGATAAGCAGTTTACCCGCCGGGCCCGGTTCCGGGTGGGGCTGGTGTTCCAGTATCCGGAATATCAGCTTTTTGAGGAAACGGTGTACAAAGACATCGCCTTCGGCCCGAAAAATATGGGGCTGAATCCGGAGCAAATCGATCTTCGGGTTCGGGAGGCTGCCGCCCTGGTGGGGCTGACGGAGGAACAGTTGCAGGTTTCTCCCTTCGATCTGTCCGGCGGACAGAAGCGCCGGGTGGCTATTGCCGGTGTGATCGCCATGGA
>CAZSAZ010000188.1:0-1781 GCA_964604925.1 uncultured Oscillospiraceae bacterium
GGCCGCCAGAATGGGCACAGGCGGTCTCAATGGAGTCGGTAAGCCGCCGACGCTGTCCCTCTTTGATGACCAGCCGATCCACCAGAAGGTCAATGTTGTGTTTTTTGTTTTTCTCACACTTGACCTCTTCCCCGGCGTCGTAGAGAATTCCATCCACCCGAACACGGGGAAAGCCCTGCTTCCGGGCATCCTCCAATACCTTAACGTGCTCGCCCTTTTTGCCTCGAACCACAGGAGACAACACATAAAGCCGGGTTCCCTCCCCCAATGCTTCCACCCGATCCACAATCTGGTCAATGGTCTGCCGGGTGATCTCCTTGCCGCATTTGGGGCAGTGGGGTGTACCCACCCGGGCCCACAATAGGCGAAGGTAGTCATAAATCTCCGTCACCGTTCCCACCGTGGATCGGGGATTTTTAGAAGTTGTTTTCTGATCGATGGAAATCGCCGGGCTCAACCCGTCGATGGAATCCACATCAGGCTTGTCCATTTGCCCCAAGAATTGCCGGGCATAGCTGGACAAACTCTCCACATACCGCCGCTGGCCTTCGGCATAGATGGTATCAAAGGCCAGACTAGATTTTCCTGAACCGGACAGTCCGGTGAATACCACCAGTTTGTCCCGGGGAATGGTCAAATCGACGTCCTTGAGGTTGTTTTCTCGGGCGCCTTTGATCCGGATGGTATCTATCATGGTGTTCTCCTTTGCGTGAAGTTTCGTTCTTCTTATTATATCATTTTCTCCGCTAAACTACAACCCCGAATTCAAACAAAATTTCGCTTATCCCCCATTTTTCCCTTCAAAATCCACAAAAATCCCAGGACAGTCTCCGGGATTTTCTATTTTACTTTTCCCTCACCCGGGACTATAATAGCCCCGGATATGGGGTCTGGTACCCCGAGAAAGGAAAGGAGTCATTCCATGAATCAGGATCTAACCGTCGGCACCCCGGAAAAGGTGCTATGGAAATTCTGTCTGCCTCTGTTTGGCAGTATTCTCTTCCAGCAACTATACAATCTGGCGGACAGTTGGGTGGCAGGCCAGTTCATTGGTCAAAACGCCCTTGCCGCTGTGGGAAACAGCTATGAAATCACCCTGATCTTTCTGGCCTTTGCCTTTGGATGCAACATTGGCTGTTCCGTTCTAACCTCTCAGCTTTTTGGTGCACGGGATTACCGTGCCATGAAAACCGCCGTCCACACCGCCATGATCGCCAGCGGTGGAATTTGTCTGATCCTCATGGTTCTGGGTCTGGTGGGATGTGATGACCTTCTGAAGCTGATCCGCACCCCGGAGGAGGTATTTACCGATTCCAAACTCTACCTGGACATCTACATCTGGGGTCTGCCCTTTGTGTTCTTTTATAATCTATCCACCGGCGTGTTTTCCGCATTGGGCGACAGCAAAACGCCCTTCTACTTCCTAGCGGTGTCCTCCCTGTCCAATATTGCCATGGATATTTTCTTCGTCACCACATTCCACATGGGCGTGGACGGAGTGGCCTGGGCCACCTTCCTGTGCCAGGGCGTAAGTTGCCTGCTGGCCTTGGGAACCGTGCTGCGCCGGCTGAAGCAGATTCCGGAACAGGGCGACCTGTTCTCCCCCAGCCTTTGCCTCCGGTTTGCCCGAATCGCCGTGCCCAGCACCTTGCAGCAGAGCTTCATCTCCGTGGGCAATATCCTCATTCAAAGCGTCATCAACGGCTTCGGCACCGAAGTCATGGCTGGTTACTCAGCGGCAGTGAAGCTGAACAATCTGGTTATCACCTCCTTCACCACCC
>CAZSAZ010000189.1:0-1775 GCA_964604925.1 uncultured Oscillospiraceae bacterium
GACCTACCCTGAGCGGACGGTGTGTCCGGTGGATCAATTGGATTTGACCGCCCAGGCGTTGACCTTCTCCCATCCGGATTTGGAGGCGTTTCCTTGTCTGAAGCTGGCCATGGAGGCGGCAAAGCAGGGCGGCACCGCCTGCCCGGTAATGAATGGTGCCAACGAGGAAGCGGTGGCTCTGTTTTTGGAAGATCGGATCGGATTTTATGAGATCTATGATCTGGTGAAGGGTGCCATGGAGGCCGTTCCCTTCCGGAAAACCCCCACGCTGGAGGAGATTCTGGAGTGCGACCGCCGGGCCCGGGCTTATGTCCGGGAGAAGGTATCCGGTTAATTATTTGTAAAGCGAGGCATTCCATGTATATTCTTTTGGCCATTGTCATGTTCAGCGTGTTGATCTTTATCCATGAGCTGGGGCATTTTGCCACGGCAAAGCTCTTTGGCGTTCAGGTCAACGAGTTTTCCGTGTTTATGGGCCCGGCGATTTGGAAAAAGCAGGTGGGGGAGACCCTGTACGCCATCCGTTGCATCCCCTTCGGCGGCTACTGTGCCATGGAAGGAGAGGACGAGGCATCAGACAATCCCCGGGCCTTCGGCCAGGCGGCATGGTGGAAAAAACTGGTGATCCTGGTGGCGGGAGCGGCTATGAACTTTCTATTCGGCCTGGTGATTTTCGGGGTGCTGTATCTGCCCAGTGACCAGGTGGCAGATCCCATTGTGACGCAGTTTACCGACTGCTGCACCTTCCAGGGGGAAAATGGTATCATGCTAGGGGATCGGCTCCTGGAAATCGACGGAGAAAAGGTGTATGTGAATTCGGACATTTCCATGCTCCTGGGGCTGAACGACACCGGTATCCATGATATTGTGTTGGAGCGAAACGGTCAGAAGATCCGTCTGAAGCACATCCCTATGACCCACACCCACCAGGGGGAGAATGGCTCGGTTCAGACCCATTACGGCTTTGGCTTCGGTCAGGCCCGACAGGTCGGTTTTCGGGACAGACTGGGTCTGGTGTGGAATGTGACACGGGATAATGTGCGTACAGTTCGGCTGAGCCTGGAGATGCTCTTTACCGGGAAAGCGGGAGTCTCGGATTTCACCGGCCCGGTGGGTGTGGTGCAATTGATGTCCGAAACAGCCCAGCAGTCCGCATCTACCTGGGATGCTGTGCTCAATATGCTGTATTTCACCGGTTTCCTGGCGGTCAATCTGGCGGTGATGAATCTGCTGCCCATTCCCGCCCTGGACGGGGGAAGAGGGGTATGCGTGGTGCTGACGGCGGCCTGGGAAGGGCTGACCCGGAAGAAAATCGACCCGAAATACGAGGCTTATCTCCATGGGGCAGGGATGATTCTTCTGCTGGGATTGATGGCCTTTATCACCTGTAAGGACATTTTTAATATTTTCAGAGGGTAAGAGATTATGACAAGACAGATTATGGTGGGGAACGTCCCCATTGGCGGCGGCGCGAAGGTCGCCATTCAGTCCATGCTCAACACCAAGACCACGGATGTGGAGGGTTCCCTGAATCAAATCCGGGAGCTACAGCAGGCGGGATGTGAGATCGTCCGGTTGGCGGTGCCCAATCAGGAAGCAGCCCGGGGGTTTGGGGAAATCGTGAAGGAAAGTCCCCTGCCCCTGGTGGCGGATATTCACTTTGATTACAAGCTGGCCATTGCTGCCGCAGAGGCTGGCGCCAGTAAGATTCGCATCAACCCCGGCAACATCGGCGGGGAGGATCGGGTGAAGGCTGTGGTGGATGTGTGCAAGGA
>CAZSAZ010000190.1:0-1747 GCA_964604925.1 uncultured Oscillospiraceae bacterium
GGGCACCAAGGTCTACCTCACCACCTGGGTCAAGGTCAAGGAAAACTGGCGGGACTCGGACTTTTTGGTGCGGAACTTTGGCTACAGCGAGTAATTTCCAGGAGTAAAGCCATCCATTCCGGTCAAACTATCCCCGGAGGGATGGCAGATGAAACCGGAAGAATATTGGAAACTATTTATAGAGACGGGAGCCCCAGAGTATTATCTGGCCTTCCGTGCCTGCAAAGAGCCGGAGGAACCCCATGTATCTGAACACCCAGGCACTGGTACTCCGGGTAACGGAGTATCGTGACCATGACTGCCTGCTGACTTTGCTGACCCGGGAGCATGGGAAACTCACCGCTAAGGCCCGGGGCTTGCGGCGGAAAAATTCTCCCTTGACGGCCCAATGCCAGCTTTTGGCCTATGGGGAATTTACGCTGTTTGAGTACCGGGGAATGTACACCATCAACGAAGCCCAGACCATCGAATTGTTCCACGGTCTGCGCCGGGATTTGGGCAAGCTCTCCCTGGGAACCTACTTTGCCCAGGTGGCAGAGGTGATCTCCCAGGAAGATTTGCCAAACCCGGAATTGATGAACCTGGTGCTCAATTGCCTGTATGGTCTGTCCCAATTGGAGCAGCCGGAGGAAAAGGTCAAGGCGGTCTTTGAACTCCGGGTGGCCTGCATCGGAGGATATTTCCCGGATTTATCGGGGTGCCGCCGATGCGGCAATCCCTTTCCGGAGCGATTTGACTTATCCGAAGGGGCATTGGAGTGTGTCACCTGTCGGGATCCGGAGTCCAGCGGAATCCGGATGCCTCTGGAACCAGGCGTTTTGCAAGCCATGCGATATATCACCGAATGTGACAGCCGGAGACTATTTTCCTTCCGGCTGCCCCAGAAGGCTCTGAAGCGGCTTGCCACGGTAACGGAGGCCTATCTTACCACCCAATTGGAACGGGGCTTTTCCACATTGGATTTTTACAAGTCCCTTGGGGTGATATAAATGACATTGTTTGATTACTTAGGAGATTCATATGTCTGAATTATACGAAAAATCCCTCCAGAAGCTGGAGCTGGATCGGGTCTTGGAGATGCTGGCTGATCGGGCCGGTTCCGAGATGGGCAAGGAAGTTTGCCGCCGATTGAAGCCTTCCGGTGATCTGGAGGAGGTACAGGCCATGCTGGCGCAGACCAGCGCAGCTTGTGACCTGTCCACAAGGAAGGGGTACC
Organism: uncultured Oscillospiraceae bacterium; assembly: GCA_964604925.1. Taxonomy (GTDB): domain Bacteria; phylum Bacillota; class Clostridia; order Oscillospirales; family Oscillospiraceae; genus Faecousia. The sequence goes on from CAZSAZ010000190.1 coordinate 1,217, forward strand.
CCCATTTCTATGATGCCCAGGATGTCACCGCATCTTTGGAACGAGCCGATCGTGGCGGCACCCTGAGCACCAAGGAGTTGTTGCGCATTGGCGGCGTGCTGCGTTGCGCCCGGGTGGTGAAGGGGTACATTGCCGAGGATGAGTTCCCCACCGTTTTGGACGAACTGTTCCGGTGCCTGACACCCAACAAATATCTGGAAGATAAGATCTTCGGAGCCATTTTGTCTGAGGATGAGATTGCGGACAATGCCTCTCCCGCTCTGGCGGATATTCGTCGCCACAAGCGGATCCAGTCGGCTAAAATCCGGGATTCTTTGCAGAAAGTCATTTCCTCTCCTGCCTACGCCAAGTTCCTCCGGGAACCCATCATCACCATCCGGGACGGACGGTATGTGGTTCCGGTGAAATCAGAATGTAAAAATGATGTTCCCGGTCTGATTCATGACGTATCCAGCTCTGGTGGAACCTATTTTGTGGAACCGGCCAGCGCTGTGAACGCCAACAATGCCCTGCGGGAGCTGGAAATCAAGG
>CAZSAZ010000191.1:0-1720 GCA_964604925.1 uncultured Oscillospiraceae bacterium
GTGGGAAGGTGACGCTAAAACAGTTCAGCATCGGTGTGAAAAAAAGCCACACCGATGCTTTTTCCCTTTCCATTTGATTGTCCCCTTTTGGAGTGGGGTAGAAAAAGACCGCCCGCTGTTCGCAGATAGATTGAAACCAGCGGGCGGTTTATTTTTCAGTATTCGGTTGTTGAGAAACAGGATGGATCATTGCTTTACGGATGCTCAGCGTGGTTTTTCTTGTTGGTGTTTGCCAAACCATAAATCAGACAAATAAGGAACAGTCCCCAAAGCAGGATTGTAAGAAATTCAAGATCGTATTCCTGGATGAAATATTTGTAACTGTGTCCTGTGAATTCGCCGCTCCACACATACCACGCTTGCCCATTTTCGTATTTGATTTGCGGTATCACCACTTTGATAAATCGAGAAAGAATATAGATGACGAGATTCCCGATCAAGCTCAATATGGAAATGCAAAGAGCGACAATTTTCTTGATGTTCGAATTTGCTTTCGTTTCCGTCATATTTACAGCTGGGATATCTTGATTACAGTCATAGTCATCGTTCAAAAGGTAGTCTGTGGTTACATCAAAAAGTTTGCTTAATTGCAGAATATTTGAAGCGTCTGGCTGGGCAGAACCCACCTCCCAGCGAGAAATAGCTTGTCGAGACACATTCAATCTGTCTGCCAATTCCTCTTGAGATAATCCCTTCTGTTTTCTAAGGCTTAAAATCTTCTCTGACAATTTCATCATGAAATCCCCCTTTCTCTTGGTGACCTCATTATAAACAACCTTACGTTACAGAGCCACCACATAGACTTTACATTTCCGCAACCAGACGTTACATCGTCTGTTGTCGCATCATGATACCATTTTAAGAGTGTGTATCCCCATAACTTGAAGCGCTGCCCTTCTTTGCATCAAGTATATCAGAAAATGCTTACGAAGTCTACCATCTACACAATGACCGCCCGGAATATGTTCAGTCCGGGCGGTCTTGGTATGGTATGATGATGCAGCTACGGTACCCATTCCCTTCAGGGAGGGTTTTCTATGGGGGTTACCGGAAGAGCAGCGCTCCGTTTTCTGCATCCACGGTGATGGTGGTTCCGGGCAGGACTTTTCCAGCCAGCAGGAGCTTGGACAACCGGGTTTCCAGGGTGTGCTGAAGATACCGGCGGAGGGGACGGGCGCCATAGGCCGGATCATAGGCCTGGGACACAATAAAATCCTTGGCCTGGTCGGTCAAAACACAGGACAGCTCCTGATCGGCAAGACGGTGGTTCAGATGATCGATTTGCAGATCGATGATGTGCTTGACATTGTCCCGGGTCAGGGGCTTGTAGAATACGATTTCATCCAGCCGGTTCAGGAATTCCGGACGGAAGCTCCGGCGGAGGAGCTGCTGTACCTGAGCCTTGGCCTCGGGGGTGATGTCGCCCTGGGAGTCTATGCCATCCAGGAGGAACTCGCTGCCCAGGTTGGAGGTCAGAATGATGATGGTGTTCTTAAAGTCCACTGTCCGGCCCTGGGAGTCGGTGATCCGGCCGTCATCCAATACCTGCAACAAAATGTTGAACACATCAGGATGGGCTTTTTCCACCTCATCGAACAGCACCACAGAGTAGGGTTTCCGGCGAACGGCCTCGGTGAGCTGGCCGCCTTCTTCATAACCCACATATCCGGGAGGCGCACCAATGAGCCGGGAGACGGCGAATTTCTCCATATATTCGGAC
>CAZSAZ010000192.1:0-1695 GCA_964604925.1 uncultured Oscillospiraceae bacterium
AGGATTTTCGTGCAGAGGCTTCCCACAAGGAAGTCTCCCAGGAATTATAGAAATCAAAAACCGCCAGAAGGTCATTGAGAATCTCATTGGTATCCTGGCCTTGCAGGATGATCCTGTCCCGGCCATTGCACAAAACCGCAGACCTGGTGGTGCTATCAGGATATGGGATGCCGTTACCGATGCTGAGATAAACATATTGGGGCTGGAAGGAAACATCTCCCTGATCCGAAAGAAAACGGACACCGGTGATGCAGGCACTCCCATCTACGATACGATATTGGGGCTGATACTTTTCCATCTTCTCTACGATCATCCACATACTGATTTTCATTGCGTTCACCTCCTCTATATATTAGTGCTTTTGGCACAAAGAATCAAGGGGATAGGCTGTAATTAATTCTGTCTTTCCGTCCATAGCAACCCCATCTATTCTTTGATATACTTAATGCAGATAGCAAAACAACCGATTCTTTCCGTTCACTTTTCTTTTTACTGGACGAATTGCACAAATAATTAACACACAACCCCACCGCAACAGAATTTCCCAAAGAATGTTGTTTATCGCCTTATGTATTGGGCGAATCGACCCAATGCACAGGCCACAAGCTCGCATTGCCCCACATTTGCGGCCCGGGCGGATGGCGTATCATGACCGCTTCCTGTTGGAGCGATAAGGAGGTATTGAAATGCAAGAAAAAGAAATTTTGACCTATCCGGTATTTGATGGCATTCGTGTATACGATGCCGCAACCATTGTGATCGAAAACGGAAAAATCAGCGGCGAAACGGTTCTGGGACAAGGAGAAGCAAACAGCAATTTCTTCCTGATGCCCGGACTGATCGATGGGCATACCCATTTAATCGGTAAGGAACCGATGGACGCTCTGGTTCGCCATGGCGTGACCACAACCTGCTCAGTTGGTGTATCAGAAGCCATCGCTGAGCAGTCTGATTCCTTGAAAATCTGGACCTCCCGCACCATGGCTTTGGGAAATATTTCCACCGGCAAGACCTATGTGGAGCAGGAAATCGGGGCCGGCGCTGATTACATCAAGGTCATTCTGGAAACCCCCGCCCGAATGGCATCCAAAACCATGGACTTTGCCGTTCTTTGTGATATTGTCCGCAGTGCCCATACCCACGGAAAGAAGGTAGCTGCTCATGCGGTTGCGGTTTCCATGGCTCAGATGGCTGTGGATGCCGGTGTGGATATTTTGATCCATGTACCCATGACGGAAGCCTTCCCTGTGGAACTGGCAGAACAAATGGCGAAGCAGGGTACAGCCATGGTGCCTACTCTGACCATGATGGAGGCCTTTGCCCAGGATCCCCGGTTTGCCCACTATAAACCGGAGCACTACCCCAACGCAGAGGCTGCTGTTCGGCTGCTGCACAGTCTGGACGTGCCGATTCTGGCTGGAACCGATGCCAGTGATGTGCCCTTTGTTCCCAAAGTATGGCACGGAAGTGCTTTACACCATGAACTGGAACTACTGGTAAAAGCAGACCTGTCACCGATTGAGGCCCTGCGGGGGGCAACCTCCCGACTAGCAGAAGTTTTCGGTCTGCCGCAAGGGAGCAGAATCGCCCCGGGAGCCGCCGCCGACCTGGTACTGGTGGAAGGCCGCCCGGATCAGAACATTTCCGATACCGCAAACATTCGCCAAATTTGGGTGGACGGAACGCCCATCCTCT
>CAZSAZ010000193.1:0-1679 GCA_964604925.1 uncultured Oscillospiraceae bacterium
GACCCGGATCATCGACAAGGTGAAAAATCGAAAAAACCTGGGTTTGTTCTCCGCCACCATCTCTCAGGAGGTCATGACCGTATCCTGGATGTACCAGCGGGACGAGGTAGAAATCACCGTGGAGCCCAAGCAGGAGGATCGTCCGGACATTGAGCAGTATAGCCTCACCGTCTCCCCCCTGGCCAAAACGGAAACCACCCTGCGGCTGATGCGTTCCCAGGGATTTGAGCGGGTCATCATCTTCTGCAACACCAAGCATATGTGCCAGCGGCTCAGCGACGAATTCCAGCGAGCCGGAATGGATTGCGACTGCATCCATGGCGACATTCGCCAGAGCCAGCGGGAAAAGACCATGCAGCGATTCCGGGCAGGCAAGCTCCCGGTTCTCATTGCCACTGACGTAGCCTCCCGGGGCATTGATGTAGATGACGTAGACTGTGTCATCAATTTTGACATTCCCGAGGAAAACGAATACTATGTTCATCGCATCGGCCGAACCGGCCGTGCCAAGCGGAAGGGCCAGGCATGGAGCATCATTGGTGCCTTCCCTGAAAAGGCCAAGCTGGAGGAGATTGCCAAATTCTGCGATTTTCAGATTCAGCCCATGGTATTGGGAGAGGATGGCAGCCTGACCAAGGAAGTCGTGAAAGCCCCTGCCCCTCCCAAGAAACGATACCGTTGACCGGGGCAGAACGGGGCTATCTGCTACTGTGTTCCCATTTGGGGGATCCGGGGCGGAAATGCCTGACTTTACCCCAGTTCCGCCGACTGTCTCAGCGGATGACCCAAGTCAACCCTCCCAGTGAAGATCGGGAGTTGACCTCCCAAGATTTCATCGCCCTGGGGTACGGCCCAGAGGAATCCCAGCGGATGCTCGACCTTCTGTCTCAGGAGGATCGGCTGGACGGGTACCTTCGGATGGCCAAAAAGGCCGGATGCAACCTAATCTCCCCATTCAGCCCCCACTATCCCCTTCGTTTGGAGCAGGCCCTGGGGCTGGATGCGCCCCCCTTTCTGTGGTGCAAAGGAGATCTTTCCCTCCTGAGTCAACCCCATATTGCTCTGGTAGGTAGCCGGGACATCCATCCGGAGAACCTCCAATTCGCCCAAAAAGTGGGCATCCAAGCCGCCTCTGAGGGATATGTCCTGGTATCCGGAAACGCCAGGGGTGCAGACCGCATTGGCCAGGATGCCGCATTGCAGGCAGGTGGTGGGGTGATCTCCATTGTTGCAGACGACTTATCCCGGCACATCCCCAAAGAAAGGATGCTCTACCTTTCCGAGGATTCCTTTGATCTACCCTTTTCCCCCCAGCGAGCTTTGAGCCGAAATCGGTTGATCCACGCCATGGGGCAGGCCACGCTGGTGGCTCAAGTTCGTTTGAAGGTTGGCGGCACTTGGGATGGTTCCGTGAAGAATCTGCGCTTTTCCTGGTCGCCTCTGTACTGCTTTGACGACGGCCTCGAAGGCACCCAACTTTTGACCCAAATGGGCGCAACGCCCATTTCCCTGGAACGCCTTTCTCCGTTGTCCAAATTAACGGTAGCACCTCCCACACTCTATTAAACGCAAAAACGGTGTACACCTTTCGGGGTGTTCACTTAGGGATTATTGAAAACAACAGTAATTTTTGAGTGACGTCCTCAAGCGGTGCCAACAGAAAAGACCACACAACAGGC
>CAZSAZ010000194.1:0-1607 GCA_964604925.1 uncultured Oscillospiraceae bacterium
CGATCAGGGCGTCCACAGCCTCCTGGAGCATCCGCTTTTCGTTGCGGACGATGATATCCGGTGCACCCAACTGGATCAGCCGCTTCAGACGGTTGTTCCGGTTGATTACCCGGCGATACAGGTCGTTCAAGTCAGAAGTAGCAAACCGGCCGCCGTCCAACTGAACCATGGGACGAATGTCCGGAGGAATCACCGGCAGCACGTCCATAATCATCCAACTGGGCTTGTTGCCGGAGAGGCGGAATGCCTCCACCACTTCCAGCCGCTTGACAATCCGCAGCTTCTTCTGGTTGGAAGCGGTCTGCAACTCGGTACGCAGCTTATCGGACAGGGTATCCAGGCCGTCCAGCGCATCGATCTGTGCTTTGAGATCGTTGAGCTGCTGGGTCAGAGCCACCACATCAGGATCGGTCTCTTCCACCCGCTTGACCTTCTTCATCTCCCACAGGAGCTTGTGAACGTCGTCAGCCTGCTTCATGAGCTCCAGCTTCCGCTGGCCGTCCTCATTGGACAGGCCCACAGTTGCCAGCAACTCCCGGATGGCTTCCGCACCCATACCGGCGCGGAATTCATCTTCGTACTTTTCCTTCTGATCCCGGTATTCCTTTTCGGACAGAACCTGGTACTTCTTCAGTTCCGGGTTCGTGCCGGGATCCAGCACCACGTAGGATGCAAAATACAGAACCTTTTCCAGATTCTTAGGGGACATATCCAGCACCAGGCCGATCCGGGAAGGGATGCCCTTGAAGTACCAGATGTGGCTGCAAGGAGCCGCCAGCTCGATGTGGCCCATCCGCTCCCGGCGAACCTTAGCCTTGGTGACTTCTACGCCGCAGCGTTCGCAGATCTTGCCCTTGTACTTGATCTTCTTATATTTCTGGCAGTGACATTCCCAGTCCTTGGTCGGTCCGAAGATCCGCTCGCAGTACAGGCCGTCCCGCTCAGGCTTCAGGGTGCGGTAGTTGATGGTCTCAGGCTTTTTGACTTCGCCATAGGACCACTGCCGGATCATCTCCGGAGAAGCGATGCCAATTTTAATGGCATCAAAGGTGGCATTTGCCATTCTCGCGCCTCCTCTTATTCTTCGTCATCGTCAGCAGCGTAGGGGATATCGACTTCGCTGGTGACGTCTTCGTTTTCAGAGCCATTTTCTCCGATGCGGTTGCCGCTGTTCTCCAGCTCCTGCTCATTAGCCACATTCACGGCACGCTCGTCGGTGTAGATCACGTCCAGATCGTCATCGTCGTCCTTCAGTTCCACCACGTTGCCATCCTCGTCCAGCACACGGATATCCAGACACAGAGACTGCATTTCCTTAACCAGAACCTTGAACGACTCGGGGACACCGGGAGTGGGAATGTTGTGGCCCTTGACAATAGCCTCATAAGCCTTCACACGTCCGGTGACGTCGTCAGACTTATACGTCAGGATCTCTTGGAGGGTGTAGGCTGCGCCGTAGGCTTCCAGGGCCCAGACTTCCATCTCACCGAAACGCTGACCACCAAACTGTGCCTTGCCGCCCAGAGGCTGCTGGGTCACCAGGGAGTAGGGGCCGGTGGAACGGGCATGGATCTTATCATCAACCAGGTGATGGAGTTTCAAATAGT
>CAZSAZ010000195.1:0-1602 GCA_964604925.1 uncultured Oscillospiraceae bacterium
ATGTGCAACGTCTGTTTGAACGCTCCTTTGACCAGATCATCATTTCGCCCACTCCCATGCCGGCCTATATCTTCGGACAAATGCTGGGCGGAGCCCTCCGGGGAATGTACAGTGGCGTCCTCATTTTGCTTCTAAGCATCCCCTTCGGCGCCAACATCCATCTCAGTCCCACCTTTTTCCTGGTGATGCTGCTCAATGGCATGACTTTTGCGGCTCTTGGGGTTATGTCCGCTATCGTGGCCAGCTCCCATGGAGATATCGCCCGGTTCTCCACCTTTGTCATCCTGCCCATGACATTTCTGTGCAATACCTTCTTCCCCCTGGAGCGGGTGCCCAAGGTGATTCAAGTGCTGATCAGCATCTTGCCCCTGACCCATGCCAGCGGCTCTCTGCGTGCTATGGCCTATGGTGCCAGCCCTGATGGGATCAGTTTGTTGGTACTGGCCGCCTATGCCGCCGTCTTTATGGTGGTGGCCAACTTGGTGGTTCGCCACCGTAAAAATTTGTGATGGGAGGATCTATTATGAAAACCGCACTTTTGGTGGTTAGCTTTGGCACCACCCATTTGGATACCTTTGAAAAAACCATTGTCCTCACGGAGGAAGCCCTTCGCCAGGCTTTCCCAGACTACCCCTTCTACCGAGCCTTCACCAGCAAAATCGTCCGTTCCGTCTTGGACAAGCGGTACGGTTGGAAACTGGATGATGTTCCGACGGCTCTACAGCGAATCCAGCAGGACGGCTTCCAGCGGGTGCTCATCCAACCCACTTTGATCATCCCAGGGGAGGAGAATAGGCGGATGCTCCAGGACATCCAGGCCTCGGCCGGAACCCTACAGGTGGCTCTGGGCAAGGCATTGATGTGTGATGAATCGGATATGGAACAGATGATTCCCATTTTGCTCCAGGCCTATGCCACGGAGCCGGATCGTGGGGTCTTGATGATGGGACACGGCACAGACCATAGCGCAAACGAACTTTACGAAATCCTGAACCGGAAGATGATCCAGGTTTCCCAACGGGTGATCCGGGTTTGTACCGTGGAGGGTACCCCCACCTTTGATGATGCGGTGGAAATGCTCCAAGCTCATTGGATGAAAAAAGTGACTCTGGCGCCGTTGCTGTTTGTGGCAGGGGATCACGCCAAACATGATATGGCCGGCTCGGAACCAGACAGCCTCAAATCCCTGCTAGAAGCAGCGGGAATGGAGGTGCGGCCTGTCATCCAGGGGCTGGGAGAGTTGGAGCAGATCCGAGCCCTTTACGTCAACCGGGCCCGGAAGGCTCTGGAGCAGTTCTGAAAGTACGATAAAATATTTTGGAATTTCGGAAATGCAACCAATGGTTGCCAAATTTTTTCTGGAAGAAATGGAAAGAATCCCGACTGAACATTCAGCCGGGATTTTCGTTGTTACAAATCCAATGCCGGGTTCATGGAATAAACATTTCGTTGATTCAGCTTTTCCCGGAGCAGTTGGCAGGCTTCTCCGAACCGCTGGAAGTGGACGATTTCCCGCTCCCGAAGGAATTGGATTACATCGTTCACATCCGGATCGTCGGACAACCTGAGGATGTTGTCATAGGTCACCCGGGCTTTCTGTTC
>CAZSAZ010000196.1:0-1566 GCA_964604925.1 uncultured Oscillospiraceae bacterium
TGAACACCGTTCCCGGCGTGGATATGTCCACCGGCTCTCTGGGTCAGGGCATTTCCGTTGCCGCCGGCATGGCCCTCACCGCCAAAGTTCAGAACAATCCCTGCCGTGTCTACACCCTGCTGGGTGACGGTGAAATCCAGGAAGGCCAGGTCTGGGAGGCATTTATGTTCGCCAACCACTATCATCTGGATAACCTGTGTGTCATCATTGACAACAATGGTTTGCAAATCGATGGCAAGATCTCCGATGTGATGAGCCCCTACCCCATTGTGGAGAAGCTGGAAGCCTTTGGCTTCCACACCCTGTCTGTGGACGGCCACAGCTTCGATGAACTGGAGCAGGCCTTTGCCGAGGCTAGAACCGTCACCGGTCGCCCCACTGCCATTGTGATGAACACCACCAAGGGAAAGGGTGTCTCTTTCATGGAAGGTCAGGCCGGTTGGCATGGCAAGGCCACCAACCCCGCAGAATTTGAAATCGCCATGACCGAGCTGAAGGCCGCTCTGGCAGAATTGGAGGCATAATCAATGGCAGATGTAAAAAAAATCGCCACCCGTGAGGGCTATGGTCAGGCTCTGGTTGAGCTGGGTCAGGAGCACGATAATATTATGGTGTTTGATGCCGACCTTGCCGGTTCCACCAAGTCCGGTGTCTTTGGCAAAGCATTCCCTCACCGGCATTTCAACGCAGGTATCGCAGAAGCCGATATGATCTGTGCCGCCGCAGGTGCTGCCTCCATGGGCATGGTCGCCTTTGCTTCCTCCTTTGCCATGTTTGCCACCGGCCGGGCTTATGAGCAGATCCGCAATTCTGTGGGCTACACCCGGTTGAATGTGAAGATTGCCGCCTCCCATGGTGGCATTTCCGTGGGCGAGGACGGTGCAAGCCATCAGTGCTGCGAGGATTTCGCCCTGATGCGTTCCATCCCTGGCATGGTGGTTTTGAATCCTTCCGACAATGTGGAAGCCAAAGCCGCCGTGAAGGCCGCCTATGCCTACGACGGCCCGGTTTACCTCCGGTTTGGCCGTCTGGCTGTTCCGGTGTTCCATGACGAAGAAACCTTCCATTTTGAAATCGGTAAGGGTGAGGTTTTGAAAGACGGCACCGACGTGGCCATCATCGCCACCGGCTTGATGGTTGACGAAGCCGTGAAGGCTGGTCAGGCTCTGGCCGAGAAGGGCATCAACGCCATGATTATCAATATGTGCACCATCAAGCCTCTGGACGAGGAACTAATCCTCTCCGCCGCCAAGAAGTGTGGCAAGATCATCACCTGTGAGGAACACTCCATCATCGGTGGTCTTGGCGAAGCAGTGTGTGCCCTTCTGTCCGAGAAGTGTCCCACCCCTGTCCGCCGGATTGGCGTCAACGATGTGTACGGTTTCTCTGGCCCTGCTGTGGATCTGCTGAAGGAGTTCGGCCTTTCCGCAGAACATATCACCGAAGTGGCTGAGGACTTCTGCAAGTAAATATTGGATTTCAAACGGGTCGGTGCTGCGAATATGCAGTGCCGACCCGTTGCTGATAACATGGACGCAGTCGGAAAAGTTCTGTTTTAGTATGTTG
>CAZSAZ010000197.1:0-1541 GCA_964604925.1 uncultured Oscillospiraceae bacterium
AAATGTGATATCATTCAAAAATCCGGCTGTCAGCCGGATAGAATATAGAACAAGGAGAACAACAAATGAAGAACATGAACCGTTTGCTGGCCCTGCTGCTGGTGGTTTGCATGATGATCACCGCCTTTGCTGGCTGTGGCAACAGCAACACCCAGCCCACCGTCAGCACCACCGAGGCAGCCGCTGTGACCGAGACCGCCGCTGCTCCCACCGAGGCAGCAGCTGAGACCGAGCCTGCCGGCCTGACTGTGGAACTGACCGAAGACGGCGGCAATATGTACAAGTATGGCCACCTGGATATGAATATTTCCACCGAGGAATTCCTGCAGCATTTTGCCTATGGCGACATTGTCACCGTGGAGATTCTGGGCAACGAGTACCAGTTCCCCGTGTGCTCCAACTATGACGATGTGAACACCTATGACCACCTGATCCGGGCCGCCACGGACAAGGACGTGGTCACCCTGGCCATCAACTATGGCACCTTCGGCGTGGAATCCGGCATCATCGAGGTTGCCCCCGAAGGCAGCGACGCTTCCTACCAGCTGCTCGAGAGCGTTGAATTCCCCGTTACCGTTACGGTCACCCTGGCTCAGGCCGGCGGCTATGCCGACGAGCTGTCCATCCGCCAGCTGAACCGCACCAACGAGCGGGACAACTACCCCGAGCTGTCCGATGAGCAGTTCGCCAACTTCCGCATGGTCACCACCACCGGCGTGGGCGAGGGCAAGCTCTACCGCTCCTCCAGCCCCATCAACCCCGAGCTGGGCCGGAACACCTATGCCGATGCCGCTGCTGCCGCTGCCGGTGTCAAGTGCTTTGTGAACCTGGCTGACACCGAGGAAGAGGCAAATGCCCGCGAAGGCTTCACCGACACCTACTATTCTCAGCAGAACGTTGTCTTCCTGAGACTGCCCGTGGCCTTCGCTTCTGACGAGTTCAAGAACGGCCTGGCCCAGGGCTACATCTTCATGTCCGAGAACGAAGGCCCCTACCTGGTGCACTGCACTGAGGGCAAGGACCGTGCCGGCATGACCAGCGCCATTCTGGAGTGCCTCATGGGCGCTTCCTCTGAGGAGATCTCCGAGGACTACCTGACCACCTTCCGCAACTACTACAACGTGGTGGACGGCGTCCAGGTGGCCCTGACTGATGCTCAGGTGGAGTACCTGCGCAATGCCGTGCTGAACAATCTGTGCCTGATGTTCGGCATTGAGGATGCCACCACTGTGGACCTGGCTGTTGCGGCAGAGAACTATCTGCTGGAGATCGGCATGACCGCCGAGCAGGTCGCCGCTCTGAAGGCAAATCTTAGCTGATAACCGAATCATAAAGGCTTTTGGGGCTTCCTCAGAAATTTGAGGAAGCCCCATTTTCTGCCCCCGCCGGCGCAAGCGGGCATTGACAGTAACGCCCAGCTCGTCCCCAAGGCCACGTTCAGGGACCCCGCGGCTTTCCAATATTTGGTGATCCGGCGCAGATTCTTGGGCAAAATGAAGTTTGCGCTGCTATTGGGTGGATTGTAACATTCTGAAAAAAGA
>CAZSAZ010000198.1:0-1490 GCA_964604925.1 uncultured Oscillospiraceae bacterium
ATGTGACCCAGATTGACTTGCCGGACGATAAGGTTTCCGGCCTGAAGGATGCGGTACGGGTGCTGGATGGGGTGAAGGACATCGCCATCTGCCGCCTGACTTCTGCCGACGTGGTGCGTCACGCCCTGGTTCAGGAGATCATCTCTGCCTATGAGCGGGCGGACAAAAAGCAGGAACAGAAAAAATTCAAGCCCGGTCAGCAGCCCCTGAAGGGTACCTATAGGAGAAAGAATCATGGCTAATGTGAATATCAATATGAGTTTTGATACCCCGGGGCTGGTCAACCCCCTGGTGACCCGGAATATTCGCCGGTGTATCGAGGCAACGCTGGATGCGGAAAAGATTGTTGTCCGGTGTGAGATCAACGTTCTTGTAACGGATGACAAGGGCATCCGGGCCATCAACTGCGCCAGCCGGAACATCGACAGAGCCACCGATGTACTGTCGTTTCCTATGTTCGATCTGATAGCCGGCGCACCTCCTCAGGATTGGACGGACTATTTGGATCCGGAGACGGGGACTTGCCCGCTGGGGGATATGTGCATCTGCCTGGAGCGGGCCAAGGCTCAGGCGAAGGAGTTTGGCCACAGTGTCAAGCGGGAGGTTGGGTACTTAACCATCCACTCCATGCTCCATCTTCTGGGATATGACCACCTGGACGAAGGGCCGATGAAGAAACAGATGCGCGCCCGGGAAGAAGCCATTGCCGCCACCATCCCGGGAATGAGCCGTGGATAAGGGGCTACGCTCCACAACAAAACAAAGGACAAGGAAGGAATTTGATTTATGGCTAAAACTGCTATGATTACCATTGCCGGACGGCCCAACGTGGGCAAGTCCACATTGATGAATGTGCTGGTGGGCGAAAAGATCGCCATCGTATCCAATAAGCCCCAGACCACCCGAAACCGGATCTCCGGTATTCTGACCCGTGGGCAGAGCCAGTTCGTATTTATGGACACCCCCGGCTTCCACAAGCCCAGAACCAAGCTGGGAGACTATATGGTGAACGTGACCAAGGATTCCATTGCCGACGTGGATTTGACCATTCTGGTGGTGGAGCCCATCGCCCATGTGGGTCAGCAGGAGCAGACCCTCATCGAGTCTATTGCCAGCAAGAAATGTCCGGCAATTTTGCTAATTAACAAAATCGATACCGTGGAAAAAGACGAGCTGTTGGGCGTTATTGCCGCCTATTCCCAGGCAGGGAACTTTGATGCCATCATCCCCGTCTCGGCCAAGACCGGCGAGGGATTGGACAGCCTTCTGTGCGAGTGCGAGAAGTATGCTGTGGAGTCTCCCTTCATGTTCCCGGATGACATGACCACCGACCAGCCCGAGCGGCAGGTTATGGCAGAGATCATCCGGGAAAAGCTCCTGTGGACGCTGGACAAGGAGATCCCCCACGGCACTGCGGTGGAGATCACCCGGTTTTCTGAGCGGGACAACGGCATCATCGATATCGATGCTACGATCTATTGCGAAAAGGC
>CAZSAZ010000199.1:0-1448 GCA_964604925.1 uncultured Oscillospiraceae bacterium
GCAAGGTTCAGCAGCTGACCGATGACCTGAACCGGGTGACCCGGGAAAACCTCAGTGGTTTGCGGGTGGAGTCAGGAAGGGTCTTTACCTTCTCGTTGGAACTGATGGAGAAGGTTACCGTAACACCGGCACGAATGTAGGCTTTTGCATTCTTTTTCCACGTCAGGTGGGAGTGGGAATCGATGAGACCGGGCATGAGAAAACCGCCCTTGCCGTCGATGACCACATCGGCATCTTTTCTGCCGGAAATCAGGCCGTTTTCCATGACTAGGGTGGTCATTTCGCTTAACTGAAATCCATCAAATACGCGAACATTGGTGATAGCCGTTGCTTTGCTTGCCATTTACAATTGCCTCGTTTTAGAGCCGAAAAAGCTTTTCCGCATTTTGATGCGCAATTTTTTCTTTATCATCCTGGGAAATGGGCGCATTTTCCAGGAATGGTTTTGCACCTGCATTGGAGAGGAAGGGACAGTCCACGGAATGGATGATCCGGTCTGCACCGACTACGTCTATACAGAATTGCAACTGGGGATCATCAAAAATACCGCTGGGCGTGATGTACACATTTTGACGGAAGGTTTCCGTAATGGTCCGCTCCAGCCCGGTCACATTTTGGGGCAGGGCCTGATCCAATCGGGATAGGAAGAAGGGAACCATTTCGCCCCAATGGCCGCCAATGAGCTGCAACTTGGGGAAGCGTTCAAAGGCACCGGACAGAATCATGCGCAGAATCTGGATACCGGCTTCATGGTGCCAGCCCCAGCCATACATGGAAAGCCGGGCACTGAGTTGATCGCCCAGACCTGCATAGTAAACCTCCTGTACCTGCCGGATGGGTGGAGCCGGGTGAATATAAATGGGGGCGTCCAATGCTTCGGCTGCTTCCAGAACAGGGGTGAACTGGGAAGCGTCCAGGAAATCCTTCCTAGCAGAGGCTCTGCCGGAGAGAATTGCCCCCTTGAAGCCCAGCTTGGTCACGGCCCGTTCCAGCTCCCGGGCAGCCCCTTCCGGATCTGACCAGGGCAGAGATGCGAATCCGGCAAAGCGATCCGGATGCCGGGAAATGGCTTGCGCCATGCGATCATTGGTCTCCTGGACGATGGGGTTCGCTTCTTCTGCTGGAAGCAGTGCGGACTGGGACGCCACAGACAGAACCTGCATAGAAATCCCATGTCTGTCCATATCTGCGATCCGTTTTTCACCCACGTCGCCAAAAATTACAGGATCGGGCGCGTAAGGCAGTCCCGGGCCGGGCGCGTAGGCACTGTAAGGTGCATCGGCACCGGCATACTTCGCCACGGCCTCTGCCAGAGGAGAACCGGGAATGTGCTCTTCAATGGTGATGATTCTCATCTGATTATCCCTTCTTCACATCCACCAGTTCGCTGTGTTTCATGACCACACCAAACCAGTTGGAAAACACCAGATAGTTGGCACGAACGGTCA
>CAZSAZ010000200.1:0-1425 GCA_964604925.1 uncultured Oscillospiraceae bacterium
TGCTATGAGCCTAAATTGTGTTACTTAACCGTCAGGGTTGCTTCCTGGGAAATCACACTGCCGAATTCGTTGGTGATCACGCAGCGGTACATCTGGCCATTGCGGTAGGCCAGTGCAGGCACTTCCAGGGAAGGCGTGTCCGCGCCGGTAGCACCGGAATCACTCCAGGTTTCTCCACCGTTGTTGCTGTACTGCCACTGATAGGTCAGGTTTTCACCGGTGGCCTCCACGGTGAAGGTGGCTGTTGTGTCTGCTGCTCCCGTGTAGGATTCCGGCTGGCGGATGATCACAGGCATGATGCCCACGCGCAGCGTTGCCGGTTGAGACGCAACCGTGCTGCCACTGTCGTCGGTGACCACACACCGATACAGATAGCCGTCCCGATAGGCCTTGACCTCCACCGTCAGGGTGTCGGTGGTGCTGCCTTGGGCGGTGGTGGAGCCCCAGCTTTCGCCGCCGTTGTTGGAAAACTGCCACTGGTAGGTCAGATCAGTGCCTGTGGCATCCACATGGAAGGTGACGTTGGTACCAACTTCACCACCGGCATTCAAGGGCTGGGAGAGGATCGTCGCAGTGGAGGGCTTTTTGCTAATGGTGACAACGTCGGTCTCCACGGCAATGTCCACGCCGCTGATGATGATGCACTTGTACTGATAGCCGCTGCGATAGGCATACAACCGCACATTCAGCGCATTGGTGGTGTAGCCCTCGTTGTACGACTGCTGCCAGGTTTCACCGCCATCGGTGGAGAAATACCACAGATAGCTCAGGTTGGTACCCTCAGCCTCCACGGTGAAGGTGGCAAGGTCATTCAGGGCACCGGTATAGCTTACCGGTTGGCTCAGAATGGTGATCTCGGAGGATGCAATGGTCATACAGACCGCATCCGTCCACGCCGTATTGCCGTTGACATCGGTGATGAGGCACTTGAAGAGTCGGCCGGTGTTGTAGGCCCGGAGGACAGGCTTCACCGTTTCGGTGTCATAGCCGTCGGAGTAGCTTGCGGCCCAGCTTTCCCCGCCGTTGTTGGAATAGTACCAACGGTAGGTCAGGCCCTTGCCGGTGGCTTCCACGGTGAATTCCACCGTTTCGGTGGCGGCACCGGTGAAGTCGGTGGGTTGGGTCACAATTTCAATGGTGCTTTCCGGAATTCCCATGGTGGCGCCGTTGGAGGTCACCACATTGCCAGCCGAATCGGTGATTTCACAGCGATAGCTCTGGCCTAGGCGATATTCCTTGATCTGCACCCGCAGGGTGTTGGTGTTGTAGCCCTCGGAAGAGGAACGCTTCCAGGTTGCGCCGTTGTCGCTGGAGAAGTACCACTGGTAGGTCACGTTTTTCAGGTTAACGGCAACGGTGAAGGTGGCGTAGCTATTCAGTGCGCCGACATAGTCCTCAGGCTGGCTGGTGATTTTCAGGGGAGGC
>CAZSAZ010000201.1:0-1420 GCA_964604925.1 uncultured Oscillospiraceae bacterium
GTAGAAAGGAGCCTTCTTTGCACCCATTCTTCTCAGTCTGATCTTAACCATGAGTATTCACCTCCAAAAATAATCAAATCAATCTATCGCAAAGCAATTTGCTCTTAGCGAACCAAAATTAGTCTCAGAAGCCACCAAAGCCTCCGAAGCCGCCCAAGCCCTTCATCCGCTTGAGCTTTTTGCCCATGCCCGGTCCGGAGAACTGGCGAATGAGCTTGCGCATCTGCTCGAAGGATTTCAGAAGTTTGTTCACATCCTCCACCTTCACACCGGCGCCGGCGGCAATGCGCTTTTTCCGGCTGGCACCAATGATTTCGGGATTCTCCCGTTCCTTGGGCGTCATAGACAGGATGATGGCCTCGGTATGAGCCATGGCCTTCTCGTCCAGCTTGACATTTTTCAGATTGGCCCCTCCGGGCATCTGAGCCAGGATATCCTCCATGGAACCCATGGACTTCATTTGAACCATCTGGTCATAGAAATCCTGAAGGGTGAACTTGTTGGAGCGAAGCTTTTCCTCCATTTCGGCGGCTTTTTTGGCATCATAGGCCTTTTCCGCCTTTTCAATGAGGGACAGCACATCTCCCATTCCCAAAATCCGGGAAGCCATCCGATCCGGATGGAACTGCTCGATATCCTCCAGTTTCTCACCGGAACCGGCGAACTTGATGGGCTTGCCGGTGATGGCACGGACAGACAAAGCTGCACCGCCTCTGGCGTCGCCATCCAGCTTAGAAAGCATCACAGAGTCAATATCCAGCCATTCGTTAAAGGTCTGGGCGGCATTCACCGCATCCTGACCGGTCATGGCATCCACCACCAGCATAATCTCGTCGGGAGACACAGCAGCTTTGATGTTCTTCAGTTCGTCCATCAGTGCTTCGTCCACATGGAGCCGACCGGCGGTGTCCAGAAATACCATGTCATAGCCCCGCTGCCGGGCGTAGAGCACTGCTTCCTTGGCAGTCTCCACCGGGTTCTGGGTGCCCCGCTCAAAAACCGGGATTCCCAGCTTCTCACCACAGACTTGCAACTGGGTGATGGCGGCGGGACGATAAATATCACAGGCCACCAGCAACGGATTTCTCCCCTGGCGTTTCATCAAACCAGCCAGTTTGCTGCCGTTGGTGGTTTTGCCTGCACCCTGCAAACCGCAGAGCATCACAACGGTAGGCCCGTTGGGATTGGTGTTAATGTGTTTTGCATCGGAACCCATGAGCTTAGTCAGCTCTTCGTTGACGATCTTCACGATCATCTGGGCAGGGGTCAGGGACTCCAGAACATCCGCGCCCACGCAACGCTCTGTTACGGACTTGGTAAAGTCCTTCACGACCTTATAGCTGACATCCGCTTCCAGCAGTGCCATACGGATCTCCCGCATGGCCTCCTTCACATCGGATTCCTTCAAGCGGCCCTTGCC
>CAZSAZ010000202.1:0-1367 GCA_964604925.1 uncultured Oscillospiraceae bacterium
GCCGAAAGAAAGGCTGTGATGATCCATATGGCAATGGTCAAAGACCAATTGTTTGGCAAGACCGTGCGTAAAAGCTACGCGAAGTATGAAGAAATCCTGGAAATGCCCAATATGCTCAAGATCCAGAAGGATTCCTACCAATGGTTCCTCGATGAGGGTCTGAGAGAGGTTTTTCAGGACGTGGGTCCCATCACTGACTTCTCTGGTAAGCTGGAGCTGAGCTTCCTGGATTACACCATGAACGAGCCTCCCAAGTATACCATTGAGCAGTGCAAGGAGCGGGACGCCACCTACGCCAAGCCGATCAAGGTTCGGGTACTTCTGCGTAACACAGAAACCGATGTAATCAAAGAGCAAGAGATCTTCATGGGAGAGTTCCCCATCATGACCAACGGCGGTACCTTTGTCATCAATGGTGCAGAGCGTGTCATTGTCTCCCAGATTGTCCGTTCCCCTGGTATGTATTATGGCCACGAGGTGGACAAGGCGGATCAGCACACCTATACGGCCACGGTGATTCCTTACCGTGGTGCATGGTTGGAGTACGAAACCGATAACCAGGATGTGTTCTGGGTTCGGATTGACAAAAACCGTAAGCTCCCTGTGACTTGGCTGATCCGGGCCATGGGCGTGGAGACCGAGGAGCAAATTCTGGAGCTGTTCGGTGATGATCCCAGAATCAAGGCTACTCTGGAGCGGGATGCCAAGGAAGGAAAGGACAACGTTTCCACCAAGGCCCAGGCTCTGATTAAGATCTATGAAAAGCTCCGTCCCGGTGAGCCACCGTCAGTGGAAGCTGCCACCTCCCATTTGGAGGGATTGCTGTTCGATGCTCGGCGGTACGATGTGAGCAGCGTTGGCCGTTACAAGTTCAATAAGAAGATGGACATCTGGAGCCGGCTGTCTGGCCAGGTCATTGCCGAGCCCATTGTAGATCCCCTCACTGGCGAGGTGCTGGCGGAGCCCGGCGAGGTTATTGACCGGAACCGTGCCCATGAGATCAGTAAACGGGGTGTGAACTCCGCTGTGCTGCAGTTGGGCGAACAGCAGATTAAGGTGTTCTCCAATGGCATGGTCGATATGGCCGACTTTGTGGATTTCAATCCCAAGGATTACGGCATCAAGGAGAAGGTTTGCTTCAATGTCCTCCGGGAAATGCTGGAGACGGTTCCTGCCGACGGCTGGAAGGAAGCCATTGAGGAGCGGAAGGATGACCTGATTCCCAAGCACATCACCCCTGATGATATTCTCGCTTCCATCAACTACCTCAACTGTGTGGCCATGGGCGTGGGTGTTCCCGATGACATTGACCATCTGGGCAACCGTCGTCTGCGCTGCGTGGGCGAGCTGCTTCAGAACCAGTTCCG
>CAZSAZ010000203.1:0-1355 GCA_964604925.1 uncultured Oscillospiraceae bacterium
TTCCGGTTATTTCTACTCCCGGCTCCAGAATCCCACCTGTGATATGGTGGCAGCGAAGATTGCCGCTTTGGAAGGCGGCACGGCGGCTATGCTCACCGGCTCCGGCCAGGCAGCCAACTTCATGACCATTTTCAACATCTGCGGAAATGGTGACCATGTGGTGGCAAGCTCTGCCATCTACGGCGGCAGCTTCAATCTGTTCAACGTTACCATGCGCCGGATGGGCATCGAGTTCACCTTCGTGGATCCTGACTGTACGCCGGAGGAGCTGAACGCTGCTTTCCGGCCCAATACCAAGGCACTGTTTGGCGAAACCATTGCAAACCCTGCTTTGACGGTGCTGGATATTGAGAAGTTTGCCACGGCCGCCCATTCCCATGGCGTGCCCCTCATTGTGGACAACACCTTCGCCACCCCGGTGAACTGCCGTCCCTTTGAGTGGGGAGCAGATATTGTGACCCACTCCACCACAAAGTATATGGATGGTCACGCTTCTGCTGTGGGCGGCTGCATCGTGGACAGCGGTAACTTCGACTGGGATCGTTACGCAGACAAGTTCCCCGGCCTCACCACTCCTGACGAAAGCTACCACGGCGTGACCTACACCCAGCGTTTTGGCAAGGAGGGTGCCTTCATTACCAAGTGTACCGTTCAGTTGATGCGGGATCTGGGCTGCATCCAGAGCCCCCAGAGTGCCTATATCCTAAACCTGGGTCTGGAGAGCCTGCCCTTCCGGATGAAACAGCACTGCGCCAATGCTCAGGCCATTGCTGAATATCTCCAGAGCAACGAGAAGGTGGCATGGGTCAAGTACAGTGGTCTGCCTGGGGACAAATACTACGAAACCGCCAAGAAGTATATGCCCAATGGCTCTTGCGGCGTGATTTCCTTTGGCCTGAGGGGCGGTCGTGCTGCTGCTGAGACCTTTATGAAGCACCTGAAATTGGGCTCCATTGAGACCCACGTAGCCGATTCCAGAACCTGTTGCCTCCATCCTGCTTCCTCCACCCATCGTCAGATGACCGATCAGGAGCTGGATGCAGCCGGTGTGGGCGCAGATCTGATCCGCCTGAGCTGTGGTCTGGAAAATGCCCAGGATCTCATCGCAGACCTGGAACAGGCCATCGCCCAGGTCTGAGGGAATCAAGGAGGAAGCGACTCTTGCCCATCCAAATTCCCAACGATCTGCCTGCAGCAGAAATTCTGAAGCAGGAGAACATCTTTGTTATGACCCAGCAGCGGGCTGAGGCTCAGCAAATCCGTCCCTTGGAGATTTTGGTGCTGAATCTAATGCCCACCAAAATCGTCACGGAGACCCAATTAAGCCGGCTTCTGGGCAATACCCCCCTCCAGGT
>CAZSAZ010000204.1:0-1331 GCA_964604925.1 uncultured Oscillospiraceae bacterium
TGGACTGGATCTGGGGATAGCTCATACCGTCACCGATGAACAGGAACACATACTTCGGGGTAGTTACAGCTTCCAACTGGGTCTGCGCCACAGGAACCGTGGCAGGAGTGGTTTCGTTTTTGTTGAGCGTTTCTGTAGGCTGCTGATTGGAACCGCAGCCTACCAACAGGCCCAGAACCAGACTCAGCGTCAGCAGCAAAGTCATTATTTTCTTCATATTCTGTTTTCCTCCATTATGTTTAAGATATGCGTTTTGCACATCTCCCAGTATATGGATGGAATGTAAAATTCAAAAGGTGGGTGGGGAAAAACAATTGTCAAATTTTTCCGGATGTGGTTCCATGTCATTCTACATACAAATCACCCCGGAGGTTCACAGGGAAATGAACCTCCGGGGGCTTTTTTACAAAATGCGAAAAGATTTATGGGACGTGGGGAATCAAAGAAATTCGCAGATGAGAAGCCTGTAGAAAAAGAGCGCTAGCTCTTTTTGCAGGTTTTCCGATGCAACGGGATACAACATTGCGGACATATCTCAAAGATATCCTACGGCCGCGATTCAGAATGGGGCATCCCATCCATCATGTACGACAGTAGCAAATAGGTTCTTACCCATGGATCATCCAGATTAACCTCGATGATGGATTGGATCCGTTGCAGGCGGTACATCAGGGAGTTTTTATGAATATGTACTGCCTGAGCGGTGCGAATGACACTTCGTTCCTGCAACAGGTATTGACAGAGCGTCTCATATAGCTCGCTGTTTTTCTCGGCATCATACTGTTTGAGGGCTTGCAGTGCCGGATGAATCAACTGCCGGGTATGATTCTGTTCCTGAAACAACTGCAACAGGTAAGGAAGGCCAACATCCTCCATCGGGTAGATTCCCGGCGTTTCTCCGGCGTATCGCAGCGCAAAAAGCGTTTGACGATAGCGGGTAGATGCCAATTGCAGATCATCAAAGGGGAGTGATATGCCTGCCATGTAATACTGTTTTTCCTTTTCGCCAAAGAGATGGTCCAGAATACACCGGGTATTTTCCGCTGCACTCAGGACTACCACATGGTTTTCGTACAACAGGGACACACAGGGGGATTCCTGCTGTTGGAGTCGCTGTATCAAATTCCGCTGATAAATCACATCACTTCGGAAGGGATTGTCAATGACAAGTAATTTCCAGGGGCCTTTTGCTTTTTGCTCCAGATTGTGCATCAAATCCTCCGCCACTTGAACGCCTGACAGCAGATCCTCCAGAATTGCAGAGCTGGAGCGCAGGGGTGCGCTGCGCTGTTGGGCTTCCAGGGTAGAGATCAGCACCTCATACAGCACCT
>CAZSAZ010000205.1:0-1329 GCA_964604925.1 uncultured Oscillospiraceae bacterium
ATCCCCGGGGAATCCCCAACAACCTCATGCCCTATATCACCCAGGTGGCCATCGGCCGCCGGGATCATCTGTCCGTGTTCGGCAACGACTACGACACCCCCGACGGAACCGGCGTTCGGGACTATATCCATGTGGTGGATCTGGCCAAGGGCCATGTGGCTGCCGTGAAATATGTCACCGCTCACCGGGGCTGTGAGGTGTTCAATCTGGGCACCGGCATCGGCTACAGCGTTCTGGACATGGTTCACGCCTTTGTGGATGCCAACGGTGTGGACGTACCCTACCAGATTGTGGAGCGTCGCCCCGGCGACATCGGCACCTGTTATGCCGATCCTGCCAAGAGTGCCCAAATGCTGGGCTGGCGGGCAGAGAAAACCCTGATGGATATGTGCCGAGACTCCTGGCGTTGGCAGTCCTCCAACCCCAACGGCTACAGCGACTGACGCTTCTTCCCCCCCAATTTTTTACGCCGCCCGTCTGGGCGGCGTTTTTTCCCCAACCTCTTTACAATTGCCACAAGGGGTTGTAAAATAATGATACGAATTCATACCAAAGGAGAGAAACATATGGCGTGCACCATCCATCCTGATGACATCAAGCGGGTCAAAGGCCAGGGCTTTTTGAACAACAAGGGCACTGACAAGTTTAATGCCCGCATCATCACCACCAACGGCAAAATCACCGCCCAGCAGGCTCAGATAATCGCCCAGACCGCCCAGCGTTACGGCAATGGCGAAGTCACCTTCACCTCCCGCATGACCGTGGAGCTTCCCGGAATCCCCTATGACAAAATCCCAGAGTTCCAGGAATATCTGGCCCAGGTGGGGCTGACCACCGGCGGCACTGGCCCCAAAGTCCGGCCTGTGGTCTCCTGCAAGGGAACCACCTGTCAGTATGGCCAATACGACACCTTTGCTCTGTCGGAGAAGATCCATCAGCGGTTCTATCTGGGCTATCGCTCCGTGACCCTGCCCCACAAGTTCAAAATCGCCACCGGCGGTTGCCCCAATAACTGCGTCAAGCCCGATCTGAACGACCTGGGCATCATTGGTCAGCGAATTCTGGAGGTCAATCTGGATCAGTGTAAGGGCTGTGGCAAGTGCAAAATTGCCCAGGAGTGTCCCATGAAGGCCGCCAGTGTGGTGGATGGCAAAGTCGTGGTGGACACCACGCTGTGCAATCATTGCGGTCGCTGCGCCGGGAAGTGTCCCTTCGGCGTTTTCGGTGCCGGTCAAACCGCCTGGAAGATCTGCATCGGTGGCCACTGGGGCAAGCAGGTGGGTCAAGGCACGGCTCTGACCAAGCTCTTCACCAGCGAAGAAGAGGTTC
>CAZSAZ010000206.1:0-1280 GCA_964604925.1 uncultured Oscillospiraceae bacterium
GCGTCATCAAGGTTGTCCGTGCCGCTACCGGCCTGGGCCTGAAGGACGCTAAGGAGCTGGTTGACAACTGCCCCAAGACCCTGAAGGAAGCTATCTCCAAGGAAGATGCCGAGAAGCTGGTTGCCGAGCTGAAGGAAGCTGGCGCCGAGGCCGAGATCAAGTAATTGATCCCCACTTGAACATCTCCAACAGCCGCTGGGACATCCCAGCGGCTGTTTTTTTCCAAAGGAGGTAACAAACCCATGATTGATTCCACGCTTTTGACCCAATGGGAACAGGCTGCCCAGGCTCTGGACTGGCCTGCGGTGCTGCGCTCCGCCGCAGTGGTATGTGTGGTACTCTTTGCCCTGGGCGCAGTACTGCGGATGATATTCGGTCGGGGTTCCAGCCTGAACAGTGCCCTCAGCGCCACGTTGTCCGTACTGCTGGTGTACCTGACCGCCGTCATCATCTCCTGGCTCATGCCTCAATGGCGAGCCTCCCTGCCCCAACTTCCCTTCGTCACCGTGACCCAAAATCGATTTTTCCTGTGGGATCTCCACCAGGTATCCAAATCGGTTGTGTATGGAGGCATCCTTCGGCTATCCATTCTGGCCTTCCTGGTGAACCTTCTGGAGGCGTTTATGCCCCACGGGAAGAAAATCTACACCTGGTATCTGTTTCGTATGGGGACGGTTCTGGCCGCTCTGGCAGGCTACTCCATGGCCACGACCTGGTTGGAACATTTGTTTCCCGGGCTGTTTGACCAATACGCCCAGGCTGTAGTGCTTGGATTCTGGGCCGTGATTGCCCTGGCAGGTGTTTTGAAGGTTTTGCTTTCTGTGGTGCTCACAGTGGTCAATCCCATTGTCGGTGCCGTGTACACCTTTTTCTTCTCCAATCTGGTGGGCAAGCAATTCACCAAATCCATCCTCACCACGATACTGTGTCTGGCCATTGTATCCATAGCCAACCAAATCGGTGTTTCCCAGTTTGCATTTTCCGACTTTTCCCTGGTAACCTGCGTTCCTGCCGGGCTATTGGCCCTGGTGACGCTGTATCTGTTTGGTCAGTTTTTGTAAGAAATCTCCAAATCCACCCCAATTTGTCCCGGGGTGGATTTTCTATTTTAGAAAAATCTTCCCAATTTTGATTTTCTGTTTTACAAATCGACTTTGCTGTATTATAATTGGAAAGTAAAAGGGATATCCCCTTTCACACAATCTAAATTTGATTAGGAGTGTTGTTTATGAGCCGGATGTTAGGTACTGTTTCTATGGGTGTCCGGGCTCCCATTATCC
>CAZSAZ010000207.1:0-1268 GCA_964604925.1 uncultured Oscillospiraceae bacterium
GTTCCAACACCGCATCAATGTTGTGCTGCATATTGGGCACTTCCACATAGCTGATGGCGCCGCCAGGGGACAGTTTCTGGAACTCTGCCTCGAAGGCCAGCTTGGTGAAGGCGTCAATCTGCTCGGTAACGTGGACATGATAGGAATTGGTGATATAGCTCTTGTCGGTAATCCCGGGAATGACACCAAAGCGATTTTGCAGGCACTTTGCAAACTTGTAGGTGGTGGATTCCAGCGGGGTGCCGTACAGAGAGAAGTCAATGTTGTGCTCCTTCTTCCAGCCGGCACAGGCATCGTTCATATGCTGCATCACCGCCAGAGCAAAGGGTTTGGCCTGGTCATCGGTGTGGGAGCGGCCAGTCATGTACTTGACGCACTCATAAAGTCCCGCATACCCCAGGGAAATGGTGGAATAGCCACCGTAGAGCAGCTTATCAATGGGTTCGCCCTTCTTCAGGCGGGCCAATGCGCCGTACTGCCACAAAATGGGAGCCGCATCGGACAGCGTGCCTTTCAACCGCTCGTGACGGCACATCAGTGCCTTGTGGCACAGCTCCAGCCGCTCGTCAAAAATCTGCCAGAACTTGGTCACGTCCCGGCCGCTGGACAACGCCACATCCACCAGGTTAATGGTAACCACACCCTGATTAAACCGGCCATAATACTTGGCCTTTCCCGTCTCCGGATCCACATAGGGCGTCAGGAAGGAACGGCAGCCCATGCAGGTATAGCAATGGCCTTCCCCATTCTGATCCACCTTCAGCTCCAACATTTTTTTCTCGCTGATGTAATCGGGAACCATCCGCTTGGCGGTACACTGGGCCGCCAGCTTGGTCAGATACCAGTAAGGCGTTCCTTCCCGGACATTATCCTCCTCCAGCACATAAATGAGCTTGGGGAAAGCAGGGGTGATCCACACACCTTTCTCGTTTTTCACACCCTCGTACCGCTGCCGCAGGGTTTCTTCGATGATCATAGCCAGATCCTTCTTCTCCTGCTCGGAACGGGCTTCATTGAGGTACATGAACACCGTGATAAAGGGCGCCTGTCCATTGGTGGTCATCAACGTAACCACCTGGTACTGGATGGTCTGAACGCCACGGGAGACCTCGTCTCTCAGCCGCTCCTCCACCACCTGGGAGATCACGCTTTCCTCCGGCTGGATGCCAAAGGTTTTCAGTTCCTTTTCCACGGTTCTGCGAATCCGCTCCCGGCTGGTCTGGACAAAGGGCGCCAGATGGGTCAGGGAGATGGACTGTCCGCCATAC
>CAZSAZ010000208.1:0-1263 GCA_964604925.1 uncultured Oscillospiraceae bacterium
GGTGGATATGGCAGTGCAGTTTGACATTGTTCAGAAATCCGGCTCCTGGTTCTCCATGGGCGACGAGCGCATTGGCCAGGGTGCTAACTCCGTTAAAGAGTATCTGATGAATAACCCCGAGATCGCCGAGCAGGTGGAAGCCCAGGTTCGGGAAAAGCTGATGAGCATGACCGGCGGTGCTGCGAAGCCCGCCGCCAAGGCCGCAGAAAAGGCGGTAGCCGTCAGCGCCGACGATTTCGACGATGAGGATTGATCTTTTCAAAACCACCCCGGACCGGGCAGGTCGCTATTTCGTGAAATTTGACGACGGCAGCACCATGCGGCTGTACCGTCAGACCGTGGAAGACTTCGGGCTGTATACCGGCAAGGAGTTTTCCGAGGAAGAGATGGCGGCGCTGGTGGCAGCGGCCGGAAAAATGTCCGCCAAAATGCGGGCGGTGCGGATCGTTTCCGCTACCTCCGTCTCCAAGCGGGACTTAGAGCAGCGGCTGGTGCGAAAAGGGGAGGACCCGGAGCAGGCGAAGGAGGCCGTCCGGTGGATGAGCGAGCTGGACCTTCTGGACGATGAGAAGGTGGCCCGGCAGGTGGTGGACCGATGCGTTGCAAAGGGCTACGGCCCGGCCCGTGCCAAACAGGCGCTCTATGAAAAAAAGGTTCCGAAGCAGTATTGGGAGGATGCGCTGGCGGATTATCCCGATATGTCGGACAAGATTGAAGCGTTTCTGCGAAGCAAGCTGGGCGAGGATTTTGACGACCGGGATCTGAAGCGGGCCATTGACGCCCTGCTGCGCCGTGGCCACAGCTATGCGCAGATTCGGCAGGCGCTGAACCGCCTGGACACGGAAGATTATCTGGAGGATTAACAGATTATGGCAAAAATTGGTTTTATTTCCCTGGGCTGCGCCAAGAACCAGGTGGACTGCGAACGGATGATGTACCGGGTCCAGGAAGCCGGATTCGAGGTTTGTCCGGAGGTTGTGGGCTGCGATGTAGTGGTGATCAACACCTGCGGCTTCATTGATTCTGCGAAGGCGGAAGCCATCGACTACATTCTGTCCACCGCCGGGTTGAAGGCCGATGGCTATGTGGGCAAAATCCTGGTTACCGGCTGCCTGTCCCAGCGCTATCAGGAGGAAATTCTGAAGGAGATGCCCGAGGTAGACGGCATGCTGGGAACCGGCAGCTATACCGAGATTGTTCCGGCTATTGAGGCGCTGCTGGCGGGCAAGCAGCGCCTCAATAGCCGGAACAATCTCGGTATAG
>CAZSAZ010000209.1:0-1219 GCA_964604925.1 uncultured Oscillospiraceae bacterium
TACATATGACTGCGGCTCATTTGTGGTGAATTGAAAAGCAGTTGTAGGAAAGGAGAAAAATGCCTAATAACCGCTGAAATTCAACGCAGAAAGGAGCTTTTGATTATGAAATCGTTGTTTGAGGAAATGGGCGGTACATATCGTCAAGTGGGGGATTATTTCATCCCAAACCTTATTTTGCCGGATGACGGCGATTATCAGATAGGTAAATACGGGCGTATGCGCTGCAGTTATCTGAAAGAACACCGCAAAATCCTTTACAACAACTATGTAATGGAGTGTAAGCTGTTTGAACATCTGGCTGAAATCGACCAAGCCTGTAACGAGCGAATGGACGCTATCGTTTCCGCTATAGCAAAACAGGAGGGTGTGACCGAAGCACTGAAAGCGGAAGACCAAATGGAATGGGTACGCCGCATGAATAATATCCGTAATCGTGCAGAGGAAATTGTACTAGCTGAACTTGTATATGCTTAATCGAATGCCCGTTATCGGCTGTATGGCTGATAACGGGCATTAACTTTACTCCTGCGGCTCGCTAAACTTGTATTTTCCCCGACCCTTAGCACTTTCAATGAGCTTCGCTTCTTTCATCTTCCGCATCAATTCTGTTGCCGGGGTAGCGGTAAGTCCAGTTACTTTCATAACATCGGCTCTTGCAAAAATGGTATCTACTCCAAAATTCATATACAATTTTAGGATGTTTTCTTTTGTCGGCGCACTCGCACTAAGGCCTGTTAACAGTCTTTCAAGGGCCTGTTTTTTATCTTGAAGGCCTGTTTTTTCGTTGTCGAAAGCCTGTTTTTCATCTGCAAGACCTGTTTCGCCAGTTGCCTGTCCATAATTCAAGTTATACAGCGTCACTTGGAACGATGTGCCATCGGAATAGAACTTAGGCTCCAACTCCGCACGGTAGTTATGGGCGGCATAGTAGGCTTCCGTGATTTTCTTAAATCCGCTGCCCTGTCGCTCCATATATCCCAACCGGGCAAATACATCTGCCAGAACCGGATTGCGCCGGGTGGAGGAAATATTGGATATATCTCTTTCCTGTATCCGTGTACCGTCTGCCATGCCGCCGGGAGAGCTGATTGTAAGACGGTCATCGTAAATATCAATATGGACTTCGCTACCCAAAATGAGGTAGTCACGATGGATCAGCGCATACAGCGAAATTCCAAATCACAGCCAAGCAGGGCATTGAAGAAGCGGACAGCTT
>CAZSAZ010000210.1:0-1197 GCA_964604925.1 uncultured Oscillospiraceae bacterium
TGGACATGGCCCGGCGGTAGAGGGTCCGGTTGTTGATGCCCCAGCCCTTCATCCGTTCCACGGTGTAGCCCAGCTGCTTGAGCTTGGCCTGCTCCTGCTGGTACTGCTTCATCTGCAGGTCGAATCTTGCCTGCTTTTCGTCCATGTAGAAGGAGTAGTTGCCGGAATAGAACTCCGCGTGACCGTCGGTGATCTCGATGACCCGCTGGGCCACCCGATCCAGGAAGTAACGGTCATGGGAGATGGTCAGCACCGTGCCTTTGAATGCCTTGATATAGCCCTCCAGCCACTCCACGCTGTTCAGGTCCAGGTGGTTCGTCGGTTCGTCCAGCAGCAATATATCCGTCTTTTCCAGCAGCAGCCGGGCCAGATTCACTCTGGTCTTCTCACCGCCGGACAGGCTGTCGAATTCCTGAACGCGCTGCTCTGCCGTGATACCCAGGCCGTTGCAGACCTTATCCACATCCACGTCCATATCATATCCGCCGCCGGACTGGAAGCGGTTAACAAGGGCATCATATTCCCGCAGCTGCTCGGCACTTGCGCCATTGGCCATGGCCTTTTCCAGCGCTTCCATTTTCTTTTTTGTGGCGGTCAGCACCGCAAAGGCGGACCGCAGCACATCCTCCACCGTGTACCCAAATGGGAACTTGGGGATCTGGGAGATCAGGCCCAGCTTCTTATTGGGATTGACGTAAACCTCGCCTTCGTCATAGTCCATTTCCCCGGTGAGGATCTTAAAAAGTGTGGTCTTGCCGCAGCCATTCCGGCCCAGAATGGCCACGCACTCCCCCTCCTGGATCTCAAAGGACAGCCCTTCCAGGAGGTTTTCACCGATGGTGAAAAATTTCGTTAAGTTTTTTACCGATATATCAACCATTGTTTTTCTCCGTCATGATGCGCAGGATATTTTCTAACTCTTCTGCCGAATACAGAAGATTCACAGCCTGTAAAAAGGCGTTGGTGCTGATCTTCTCCGGGAAGCCCAGCTTTTTCACCAGAGCCGCCCGGCGGTCATTGCTTCCGGGGCCATAGAGCCCCAAATCCATCAAATCCGCTTTGGTGATCCGCTTTGATCCTTCGGCGGTTTCTTCTCCCTCAAAGGTAGCACCGGCTCTTCGCAGGCTCTCTAAGATAATCTCCCGCTTCATCCCCTCCACGCCCAGCTTTCCTTCCTTGCCGGGGGCGGCATTCCGC
>CAZSAZ010000211.1:0-1196 GCA_964604925.1 uncultured Oscillospiraceae bacterium
CTGCTGCCCGCAGCCAAAACCTTTGCAAAGGATTTTTACGGCACGGATGGGGCTTGTTTCCCCGGGGTCATGGCGTTGGATGGCTCTCCCCTTGGTGGCTGGCCTATGTATTCCCTGTCTCCTACCAATACCATCTGGCTGGCACAGTTGTTCTACGAGCATTACCGGGTCACCGGGGACAGCGATTATCTGCGTCAACGGGTGTGGCCATTCTTTTTGGCTATAGAAAAGTGCATCGGCAACTTGCTGGAAGCGGATACCAACGGTTTTCTGCATTTGCCCCTGTCCTCATCACCGGAAATCAACGACGATACACCTGCGTCCTGGCTAATCCCCAACAGCAATTATGACCTGGCGCTGCTACGCTATCTGTATGAGACACTCTGCAAAATGTCGGTGGAGCTGGGAGAACCGGAAGAATGCTGGAAACGGCAGCTTTCCCGTCTGGAGCAGCCTTGTATGGATGCAGGGAGCACATTGATGATCTCCGACGGACTTCCCGTCACGGAAAGCCATCGCCACTTTTCCCATTCCATGGCAATTTATCCCCTGCGCCAAATTCTCTGGGACAGCCCGGAAAATAAGGAAATCGTTCAGAAAACGAACCGTCGATTGACAGAACTGGGAACCAGCCAGTGGGTGGGATTTTCCTTTGTCTGGTATGCCTTGCTGAAAATCGTGGAAAAAGATGGCGAGGGTGCCAATCAGGCACTACAGGATTTTGCCAGAGGGTTCCTCAGCCCCAATGGGTTCCATTTGAATGGAGATTATCACAATTTGGGACTCAGTGACTTCCACTATCGCCCCTTTACCCTGGAAGCCAATATGCTGGCAGTACAGGCCGTCAGCGAAATGTTGCTCTACAGCCAGGGCGGGGAACTGGAGATATTCCCGGCAATCCCCAAAGACTGGAATACAATTGGTTTTTCTGGCTTGCGGGGAGAATATGGATTGCTGATTTCCGCAGAGAAAGAAGAGAATACGATCACACTCCAACTGGAAGCGAAGCACCAGGGAAGCTGGTATTTGCGAAATACCGGGGAGCAAATCACATTGCGCCCGGGAGAAAAGAAAACCATCCTATGGAGGAATACATGATATGAACGAAAAGACTTTTGGCCGTGTCACAATCCCCACGGATCTGGACGTGGTGCCCGAGACTCTGGAAATTCTGAAAAAGTGGGGGGCTGATGCCA
>CAZSAZ010000212.1:0-1173 GCA_964604925.1 uncultured Oscillospiraceae bacterium
TGCCGTGAAAATCCTTCAAGGGAACCGACTTATAAAATCCGTTTTTCAGAAGCTCAATAAATTCAGAAATATCTGCCTGGGGGTATTTGTAACCCAGCTTTTTCAAATTGGTCACTTTCTTATCCGAAAGCATCTGCGCAAACAGTGCAGCGTCCATGAGTCAGCCTCCTGTGATTATAAATGGTATCAATTTATATCAGTGTAGCATAATAGTTTGAAGATTGCAACAGAAAACATTCTGTGAGATTTTACATTTTTCCGCACGCAAGCTAATCAAGCGGAAAAACTGATTGCGGAGGATGCTATTTTGATACAAATCGCTTGATATTTGGCAATTAGTATGTTAGTATGTAGACATACATACCGTAAGGAGGTGGAGAGGTGTGAAAAAGAGAGCAAAAACCCCGTTTGGTGAGTTTTTGGTCGATGAGATAAAGCAAGCAGGTATGTCTCAGGAAGAATTCTATACATCAGTCGGCATCAGGAAACCCTATTTCTACGATTTGCTGACTGCCACGCCGCCACCAACTGAGCTGCAAAACCGGATGCTGAATGTGTTGGAGACTGCCACGGGCGCGGATCCAGACCGCAGAACGCGATTCTACGATCTGGCAGCACAGTCCCGCAATGAAATTCCTGCGGACATTGCAAAAATGATTGCAGATCACCCTGCGAAACTGGCAATCATCCGCGAAACATTAACATCGCTACTTGCGGCGCAGACATAAGGAGACAGAAATATGGCTGAATTACATGAGCTGATAGAGAAAATTGAAAATCCGGAGCTGCGTGCGCAGATCGCAGAGGCGGCAAAGCGCGCCCTGAAACAGAAAAAGTTCGGTCTGGTGTTTGAGGAACATCTGCCAGAGTGTACTCCCCTATATGATATTCCGGTCAGAAAAGGGCTTAAGGTGTCTGTGCGCAGCGGAAAAGCCAACGAAACCTACACCGTATTGAAAATCGAGAACGGCATTGCCACCTGCCTGCCCAAGAATGGTAAGGAGACGGTTGCGTATCCCGTTGACAATCTTGTTACCACAGCGGAGCTGGGTGATCCTATCTATCCCTGCCTGCAGCCCTTGGGAGAGGTGTGCAACGCACCGGACAGTGAGTTGTGGCATACGCTGATCGAAGCGGACAACTACCATGCCCTGCTAGTTGTCCGCTTCGATC
>CAZSAZ010000213.1:0-1171 GCA_964604925.1 uncultured Oscillospiraceae bacterium
CTCCTGCCATGAAGTCCAAGGAGATCACCCAGCGGATGGTGGAGATGATGGCCTCCGGCCAGTTCCAGTTCCTCCGTTGCAACTACCCCAATGGCGATATGGTGGGTCATACCGGTGTGCTGGATGCGGTGATTTACTCCATGGAGTGCGTGGATCAGGGTCTGAAGGCCATTTTGGAGGCTGCGGATCAGTACGGTTACACCGTCTGTGTCACCGCTGACCATGGCAACGCCGACCAGATGACGGAGACCAAGAAAGGCAAGACCTCCATCCGGACGGCCCATTCCCTCAACCCTGTTCCCTTCATCATCTATGACAAGGATAACGACTGGAACATCCAGCCCGGTGCTTATGGCCTGGCCAACGTGGCTCCCACCATCGTCAAGATGATGGGGCTGACGGCTCCCGATTGCTGGGAAAAGAGCATGATCTAACGCTGCGGCACAAAAAGTTGTGGCTTTTTCCTGATTTCCGTGGTATGATTGAACCACAATCCCCATTTTTGTGCCAGGAGGTATTTCTATGATCCAGAAGAAAAACGAAAACGGTTCCGTCTGCGTTAATTCCAACGTTTATGTGGATATTGCTGGCTCTGCCGCGACCAATTGCTTCGGTGTGAAGGGCATGGCTGCCCGGTCTTTGCAGGATGGCCTGTTCCATCTGCTGCGGAAAGAAAGCATGGCAAAGGGCGTGGAGGTGGAGTTCCACGGGGACGACACCATCACCATCGATCTGCACATTATGGTGGATCATGGCGTGAACCTCAATGCGGTGGGAGCCTCCATCATTTCCGAGGTTCGCTACGTTGTTACCAAATGCACCGGCACCCAGGTTCGTGCCGTGAATGTGTATATCGATTCCATGATGGCCGATTGATCGGCTGAGAAACTACCGGAGGTGTGAACTATTGAGGCAGACCATGAACGGGGCCGATTTTCGCAGATTAGTCATCAGCGCGGCCGCCTCTATCGAAATTAACAAACAAAAGCTCAATGAGCTGAACGTATTCCCGGTGCCCGACGGCGATACCGGAACCAATATGTCCATGACCATTAACGCTGCTGCCGCCGACCTGCGGAAGGTGGAGGATCCCACTTTGGAGCAGGCGGCAAAGACCGCTGCCTCTGCCACCCTCCGTGGTGCCCGGGGCAACTCCGGCGTGATTTTGTCC
>CAZSAZ010000214.1:0-1141 GCA_964604925.1 uncultured Oscillospiraceae bacterium
TGCAGGCAAACAAACGCCGTACTCCCACTTTCGCCATCCCCTTCACCCGGGAAGAGCTGGCAAGCTACCTCTGCGTCAACCGAAGCGCCCTGTCCCATGAGCTGAGCCTCATGGAAGAGGAAGGAATCATCCGCTTCTCCAAAAAAAATTTTACACTGCTGCAGTGGGATGCCCCCCAAGGGTAAGCATCCCAAAACCCCTCCTCAGCATAGCCGAGGAGGGCCAAATATCGTTAAAAAAGACGGCTGCAAAGCAACCGTCTTTTCCTGTCTGTGTAGGACACTATAGATGCAGATATTTTAGGCTTCATTTGCATCGGATTTTATGAAAAAATGGCTAACTTTCGTTCGCAAATTTCGACATATCTATCTAATAATACTCTATTTAAAAACCAATTTCTGTATGATAAATTATCCTCATACCTGAAAGGAGGTACTGTATGAATAAAAAATATTCGCCCGAGTTCAAAGCAAAAATCGTAAATGCCTATCTAAGAGGAACAACAATTTCAGGCTTGCGCAAGAACACAGCTTGTCAAGAACTACAGTCTACAGTTGGATTGATGCAGCTCAGGAAAAAGAAAAAACTAGGGATATGCCAATCAATCTGCGTATATTCCATGATCTTAAGGCAAGATGTCAACGTTTAGAAAACATTATAGAGATTCTTAAGTCTTCACCATGCTGTCCATCGGCGCCATTATCAGAAAAATACGAAGCAATTACTCAGATGCGCACAAAATATAATGTAAATATATTGTGTGAGACCTTGGATGTTGCAAAAGGGAGCTATTACAACTACATTAACCGAAACAAAAATGAGAATACACAATACTCTCAAAAAATAAAAGAATTGACGCCTATCGTTGAGAAAATATATCACAGCAGCAACGAAACCTATGGGGCCGCAAGAATACATGCCGTTTTGAAAGATCGCGGCTATAATGTTGGCGAAAGAACAATTGCAAAAATAATGCAACAGAATGGATGGTATAGTGTAAGATGAGGTGCAAAAGCGTTACATGAAGCAAGTAAGTCCAGGAGAGAAAATATACTGAATCAAACATTCACTGTATCTGCGCCAAATGAAGTATGGGTAAGTGATGTCACAATCTTTGAATACAACGATAGAAAGTATTATA
>CAZSAZ010000215.1:0-1137 GCA_964604925.1 uncultured Oscillospiraceae bacterium
GCCAGCTGCAAAACCGGGAAAAATGTATGCGGATGCTGGCCTCCAAGCTCTATGAGCAGGAGCAGGAGCGCATCACTGCGGAAAACGACGGCCTGCGCCGCAGCCAGGTGGGCACCGGCATGCGCAATGAGCGCATCCGCACCTACAATTTCCCCCAGGGCCGGGTCACCGATCATCGGGTTGGACTGACGCTTTATAAGATCGATGCCGTCATGGACGGCGATCTGGACGAGATCATCAACGCCCTGGCAACAGCGGACCAGGCGGAAAAGCTGAAGACCACCAATTAAAGCCTTCCCCCGGGGGAAGGCTTGGATTGCGAAGAAAGAAGGATTTGCCCAATGAGATATGAGACAAACGCGCCCGAGGAAACAGAGGCTGTGGGAGCTGCCTTGGGGCGGGTGTTGACGCCGGGGACGATCCTTGCCTACCGGGGGGACCTGGGGGCGGGGAAGACGGCCTTTACCCGGGGCCTTGCCCGGGGGCTGGGCTGCAAAGAACAGGTCACCAGCCCAACTTATACCATCGTCAATGAATACCTGGGTGGCAGGCTTCCACTGTTCCATTTTGATATGTACCGGCTTCGCTCTTCCGAGGACCTGTGGGACATCGGCTGGGAGGACTATCTGGACCGGGGCGGCGTCTGCGCCGTGGAATGGAGCGAAAATGTGGAAGATGCCATGGAAGATGCCGTTTTGATCACCATTGAGAAAACCGGCGAGGACTCCCGGCGCATCACCATTGAAGGAGGAGAAAAACTTGCTGATCTTAGCCTTTGAAACCTCTGCCAAGGCAGCCTCCGTGGCGCTGCTGGATGAAACCCGGCTGCTGGGCGAAGCCTATCAGAATACCGGCATGACCCACAGCCAGACCTTGCTGGTCATGGCGGAGGATCTTCTGAAACAGTGCGGCAAAACCGTGCAGGATGTGACGGCGGTTGCCGTGGCGGCAGGCCCCGGCTCTTTTACCGGCGTGCGCATCGGCGTGGCGGCAGCCAAGGGCTTTTCCTGGGGCGCGGAGCTTCCCTGCTACGGCGTGTCCACCCTGGAAGCCATGGCCTTGAGCCTGGGCGCTTACGACGGCTACGTTTGCCCGGTCATGGATGCCCGGCGCAGCCAGGTCTACAATGGGCTGTTC
>CAZSAZ010000216.1:0-1112 GCA_964604925.1 uncultured Oscillospiraceae bacterium
ATGTAGACGGCGAGCTGGTCAACTGCTTCCGGGTCATCCGCAACCGTCCCGCTGAATTTCTGCTGGAAACCGGGATGCTGCCCCTCAACTCCCGTGAGGAATTCCACGAGCGGCTTCACTTTCAGAACCCCGCTAGTGCCCCAAGTATGTATATCAAAACCCAAGGGGAAATGCTACGAAAATATCTATCCCTTACTCGAATACCAGTTTGGGGTAGCTGGTTATGGCTATCTCATTCGCCGCCGCGGCGGATTGCCAAAGAATTGACCGAACAGAACATCCAAAACGAGATCCTCATTCCGGAGAAAAAGGACTGGAATTTGCAATTCAACTTGGTATGTGCTAAACTATTACTGTCCATTTGGATAACCTCCCTTGATCTTGTTTGTAGCGGTTGGCGAACCTGCTACTACTCTATCATTGGAGGTTTTTCTTTTCTACGCATAAGTGGAACTTTTTCCGGACCACCCGCATAGCGGGTGGTAGTCTTTCTGCGAATGAAAAAGCAGATACCCAAGGGGGTATCTGCTTTTCTGATCGATTAAGCCAGGGTGCTGATGGCATCCCGGATGCGCTGGCAGGTCCGGTCGTAGCCCAGGATCTGCATGACGGTGTACAGGTCAGGAGAGTTCGTCTTGCCGGTGACCGCCAGGCGGATCATGGTGGAGATGTCAGCCACGGTGCCGGGGAAGGCGGTGGGATCTGCCTTATAGGCCTTCATGTCGGTGGTGAAGCCCATGTCGGTGGTGATGGACTTGAC
This sequence comes from uncultured Oscillospiraceae bacterium, assembly GCA_964604925.1. Taxonomy (GTDB): domain Bacteria; phylum Bacillota; class Clostridia; order Oscillospirales; family Oscillospiraceae; genus Faecousia. The sequence continues at coordinate 761 of CAZSAZ010000216.1, forward strand.
CTTCTCGAACCAGGTGTTGGAGTCATCCTGGATGTCGAAGCAAGCCAAGAAGCGGTTCAGAGCGTCAGCGACGGTTGCCTTGTCAAACTTCTCGTCAAAGACGGGAGAAGCCAGGTATTCGTCGTAGAAGAAGCCCATGTAATCCTTGGCATCCTTCCAGGTGGCCAGGTCCTTGCGGGGCTTCTTGCCGCCACGGCCGATGGCCAGGATGGAGGTGGCGTATTCTGCGTTGGATGCCAGCTTGCTGCCAAAGTCAGCGTCGAACTCGTTTGCCCACTCGGTCAGTTGGGTGTAGACCTCCTGGGCGCTCATCCGGGAGATGACGTTCTTGGATACGTCCATCAGCTTGGCG
>CAZSAZ010000217.1:0-1098 GCA_964604925.1 uncultured Oscillospiraceae bacterium
GCCGTCGCCGCGTCCGCCGGCGGATCGTCCGGACCGGGGAAGATCTCGAAGTCAATTTCGTACGGCGTCGTCAACGCGACACCCGCGTAGTTCGCCGTCTCCTCCGCCCAGAAGCGTGCCGTGTACCGTCCGGGCGTGAACGGGCGGACGGGCGTCTCCTCCGAGACGGGCGCGCCGCGACGGCGGTAGGCGACCGAGAGCGTCCCGAGGCGCGGCTGCCCCTGCGGCTCGCTCGCCGCGTCCACCCCGTTCGTCCAGCTCGAGATGCCGGGATAGACACGCCAGCCGTTCGCGCCCTTGCGAATCGTGAAGACGCCCGTCCAGTCCGTCTCGTCCTCCCCCTGTCCCTTCCAGCGGTAGTCCTCCGGGGCCGTGAGCCGCAGGACGACGTTCGTGTAGTCGCCCGCGTCCGTCCCGCCGGGGTTCGCGACGAGCGTCCAACGAGCGTCCGACGGGACGGACGGCTTCTGGAGCCGCCCGCTGTACGCCTTCGACGGGATGACCGGCGGCGCAACGGGACGCTTCAGGATGGCGAACGCCTTCGTCACCGTCCCGCAGTAGTCGTTCTTCCCCGTCACCGTCACGGGGAAGAGCCCCGCGCCCGTCCGGTCCGAGTAGGCGACCGTCCAGTCGTTCGTCGACGCGATGTTCGGATTCCCGTCCACGACCGTCACGGACGGCTTCTTCTCCGTCCCGTCGAAGAACCACGCCGCGTCCTCGTCCGCGACGACCATCTCCTCCGCCAGGGTCTTCGGCACAATGCGCAGGACGCCCGTCCCATCGTGCGGCGCGTAGTTGTGGGACACGAGCCTGAAGCGGACGACGAGGTCGCCCTCGGCGACGTGCGTCCGCGTCGGGGCCGTCTCGGAATAGGCGCTTTCGTCGCCCTCGGCAAGAGCGTAGAGGATCCGATACGGCTCGCCGAAATTGGGCGCGGCCTCGAACGGCTGCGGGGCCCCGTTGTAGACGCGCGCGCAGACGATCCGCCCCGCCGCGTCCGTCTCCCCGCCGCCGAAGACCGCGTCCGCGTCGAGCGTCGCGGGCGTCACCGCGAGCGTGCCGTAGGACGTCGTGATCGCGTAGTTGGCGGCCTTCGTG
>CAZSAZ010000218.1:0-1096 GCA_964604925.1 uncultured Oscillospiraceae bacterium
CTGAACCCCATTACCCTGACGGAAGCGGACATGAAGAAGATCAACGAGCTGGAGGATGCCGCTACAGTTGGCTCGAATCCGTATATGATGGCTGGACGCATGACCGAGGCCACTGCCGGTGCTATGGAAGCGGCCGCAAATAATTCCGCCGGTGCCATGACGGGCTTTATGGGCATGGGTATGGCTGGTGGCATGATGGGCGGCGGTGGCGGCTTCGGCGCTGCGCAGGGCCTGTACCAGATGGGGCAACAGCAGCAGATGCAGCAACAGCAAATGCAGCAGCAGGTTCCGCAGCCCGCCCCGGCTCCCGCTGCCGATGGCTGGACCTGCTCCTGCGGCAAGAGCGGCATTCAGGGTAAATTCTGCCCGGAGTGCGGTACAAAGAAACCTGAGCCGAAGCCCGCCGCCCAGGGGTGGACCTGTCCAAGCTGCGGCGCAACCGCCACCGGGAAATTCTGCCCCGAATGCGGTACGAAAAAGCCGGAGCCTGCAAATGACACCTGGACCTGCTCCTGCGGCGCGGTGAACACAGGCAAATTCTGCTCTGAGTGCGGTTCAAAGAAGCCTGTGGCCGCCCCCAGATACAAGTGCGACAAGTGCGGCTGGGAGCCGGAGGATCCTACTAATCCACCCAGATTCTGCCCGGAGTGCGGCGATCCCTTTAATGCGGCGGATGCCACATGAAAAAGCTTCTGATGGCATTGACCCTTTTGCTTCTGCTGGCACTGCTGGGAGCCGGGGCGTTTCGCCTCCTGGTCACCGACCGAATCACGGATCGGGGCGGTATGGAAAATCCGGATTATACGCAGAGCGACGAACCCAGCGGAAGATAATCTCTCACCCTGACATCTAAATCATTTAAAACGGAGGACAGTGCAATGGGACTGTTTGGAAAACTGTTTGAGAAGAAAACCTGTGATATTTGCGATGGCGAGATCGGTTTGCTGGGCAATCGGAAGCTGGAGGACGGCAACCTGTGCAAAAACTGCGCCAAGAAGCTCTCGCCCTGGTTCGAGGAGCGTCGCCACTCCACAGTGGAGGACATCCGGGCTCAGCTGCAATACCGCCAGGAGAATCAGACCCGTGTGAACCAGTT
>CAZSAZ010000219.1:0-1056 GCA_964604925.1 uncultured Oscillospiraceae bacterium
CGCTGAGCCACTGCAGCCGCTCATCGGGCACGGACACCACGCCCACGTTGGGGTCGATGGTGCAGAAGGCGTAGTTGTCGGCGGGAACGCCGGCGTTGGTGATGGCGTTAAAGAGGGTGGACTTACCAACGTTGGGCAGTCCCACGATACCTAATTTCATATATTTCAAAACTCCTTTGTTTTCAATTTCAATGGCGCTTGTGTGAGTTCCTTACGGTTTCAAGAGATACACGCTGCGCATCACGAGTAAGAACCTTGATGTCATCTGCCTGCTTCGGCCGATTTTGGGCTTCCGGGAGGGGGATTACTTCTGATGCCGCGTGATCCAGATTAATCAGCGTATCTTGCCGAGTAAAGGCCATTCTTTCTTTGGCAGATACCCTTGCCGCATTTTTTACCTTTTGTTTTTTACCCATTTCTCAAAAAAACGAGAAAAAGAGCCAATGCAACATACCAGATTATATCGCATTGGCTCCAAATTTTCAATAGTGCATGTTAAATTATCAGTCTTTGACTGAGGAATTCTTTGAATTTCGTGTGCTTGAGTAGCTTTTTGGTGCCCACATAAAGGAAGAAGGGGCAGTTGGGTGTCCGGAGCAATCTGTCTATCTTGCTGATGCCGATATTGCTGTACGCAGCTGCTTCTTTTATGGTCAATGCAAACAAGGCGTGGACAGGCCCCCAGGAATACTAACGCAGGTAGACAGCAATGGAATGCTGATCAGCATAGCAAGTACCGCGAGTATTTTAAAGGCCATGATGGCTTTTTTATATTGCTTCTCCGATGGGGAGGTCCGGGAAGGCTGTGCCTTCCCGGTATGTTTAAGTGAAAGGATACTCTGCGGCGGGCTTCCAGTCCAGTTCCAGAGGTGTATAGGTTTTCTGGATCCGGTCAAATTCAGCCTGGGTGATGGGTTCCAGAGAAGCATCCTGACCGCTTCCGTCGGTGCTGCGGAACCAGGGATTCTCGGGATCCCGTTCTGCGTCATAGCGCAGATATTCCAACATTTCACCCGTGGTGCCGGACATGCGGTAGTAGCAGTAGGTCTTGTTTTC
>CAZSAZ010000220.1:0-1050 GCA_964604925.1 uncultured Oscillospiraceae bacterium
GGGAGGCATTTCCTTCTTGTCCCCCTCCTGCTCCACAGGGATGACCCATGCGCCATTGGACTGGACGGCAATGCCCCGGGCCTTCATGTCCTCCACCATGGCAGGAATGTAGGGATCTGCATCGGATTCCCCCAGCCACTGCTCAAAATGGACATCCAGGTTGTCATAATTCTTTTTCAGGTCTGTCACAGATACCTGCATGATGTGATCCCACAGGGCACGGTAGCCCCGGCGCCCCTGCTGCAACTCCAAGGTAGCTTGGTGGGCCTTGTGGGAGAAGTCAGGATCGGATTTTTTGGAAGAAGCAGTGGGATAGATTTCCTCCAGTTCGTCCACGGTGAAGGGAGCCTGGACAGGATATTCCCCGGTGAAATCGGGATCGAAGTAGGGAAGATCTGGCTGCCGCTCCTGAAGCTCGGCAATGATCAGACCCATTTGCAGACCCCAGTCCCCCAGATGGACATCGCCAATGGTGTGGTATCCCAGGAAAGCGTACAGCCGCTTCAACGATTCACCGATGATGGCAGGACGGAGGTGGCCGATGTGCAGGGGCTTTGCCACGTTGGCTCCACCATAGTCCACGACGATGGTCTTGCCGGCCCCGATTTTGTCCACGCCGAAATCCGGGCTGGTGCGCATTTGCTCCAGATACTGCTGAAGGAACTGGTCACTGAGCTTCAGATTGATGAAGCCGGGCATCACGGCTTCCACCAGGGAGTAGTCGTCTGCATCCAGCTTGGCCACCACGGCCTGGGCGATCTGGATGGGGGCGCATTTATAGGTCTTGGCAGCGGATAGGGCACCGTTGCACTGGTACTCGCAAAGGTCGGGGCGGTTGGAAACGGTGACGCGGCCAAAGGCAGGGTCATAACCGGCATCGGCAAAGGCCTGGTGCATCTTTGCGGAAATAATATCTAAGATTTTTTCCATAGCTTGAACTCCTATCTTGGAAGGATTACTGCTTGTTTTCGGCCATCCAGGCGAGGTAGTCGTCATAGGTGCCGTACTTGTCGATGATGGTGCCGTCGGGCTGGAAGGCGATGACGCGGT
>CAZSAZ010000221.1:0-1042 GCA_964604925.1 uncultured Oscillospiraceae bacterium
TTGCCTTAGCGGCGTTGATCTGCAGTTTGATAATGCCAGTGACTTTCTGTGCCATTGTAAAGCACCTCCTGAATAAAATGTGGTGATATGCGTATTACGCATGTTTTGCGGGGCATGGTTGAGCCCCTCCCACGTTCCGGTCGAAAAACGACCCGATGCGTTTAATGGGAATCGAGCTCCACCGCATCCAGCGGCAGAGACAGAGGAGTCGGACGATTGAACATCTGCACGGATAGATAAACCGTGTTGTTGTCCACGTCGATATCCTCCACAACGGCGGTTTTACCGGTGTAAAGACCATCGTAGATCCGGACGGTGTCACCGACCTTATAATCGAGAATGATCTCCCGCTTTTCCATGCCCATGGCATAGACTTCTTCTTCAGTCAGGGGAATGGGCTCGGTGCTGGTATTGCCGTTGGTTGCGGAATCACCCAGAAAACCGGTGACACCGCGGATGTTACGAATTACGTGCCAGACCTCGTTGTTATAGGTCATCTTCACCAGAACATAGCTGGGGTAAATCTTCCGCTCGTAGGTTCTGGGCTCAATGACGATCTTGGTGTTGCCGTTGTTGTCTTTGGTTTCCTTCTCCACCATCTCAGTGATGGTTTCGGTGGGAATGGAGACAGCCAGGATTTGATCCTGGAGACGACGGTTCTCCACGGTCTTTTCGATGGTAGCCTTGACCGTATTCTCATAGCCGGAATAGGTCTGGACAACATACCACTTCGCTTCTGCCATGGCGATGCACCCTTAGTGGAACAGGCCGATCAGGCCGTTGATGCCGACCTGAGCCACGAAATCGAACAGCCAAATAAATGCGCCGACGATCAGGCAGCAGCAGACCACGACCAGAGCGTTCTTCATCACCTGCTCGGCGGTGGGCCAAACGACCTTCTTCAGCTCGCTGCGCAGCTCGCGGAAGAACTTGCAGGTCTTGCCCCAGGTTCTCTTGAACCAGTTTTCCTTCTTGACTTCTGCCATGCTGGGGCCTCCTTACTTGGTCTCGTTGTGAGTGGTGTGCTTTCTGCAGAATCTGC
>CAZSAZ010000222.1:0-1012 GCA_964604925.1 uncultured Oscillospiraceae bacterium
GCGCTGAGGTTTCCGGCGGTGGCCGTAAGCCCTGGCGTCAGAAGGGCACCGGCCGTGCCCGTCAGGGTTCCACCCGCGCTCCTCAGTGGACTCACGGTGGTATCGTGTTCGCTCCCAAGCCCAGAGATTACAGCTACACCCTGAACAAGAAGGTGAAGCGTCTGGCTATGAAGAGCGCACTGTCCGCTAAGGCTGCTGAGAACAATGTTGTTGTCATCGACAGCATCAAGATGGATTCCATCAAGACCAAGGATTTTGCTTCCTTCCTGAACGCCGTCGGCGCCACCAAGAAGCCCTTGGTCATCACCGCTGAGGCTGACCAGATCGTGGTCAAGTCCGGCCGCAACATCCCCGGCTGCGCTGTCACCTTCGCCAACCTGATCAACGTTTACGACGTGGTCAACGCTGAGAAGCTGGTTGTCGATCAGGCTGCTCTGGCCAAGATCGAGGAGGTATTCGCATAATGAACGCTTACGATATCATCAGAAAGCCTGTTATCACCGAGCAGTCCATGGAGGGCGTCGCTGATAAGAAGTATGTTTTCAAGGTTGACGTCAATGCTACCAAGGGCGACATCAAGGCCGCTGTGGAGCAGATCTTCGGCGTGAAGGTCGCTAAGGTCAACACCCTGCGTCAGCTGGGCAAGATGAAGCGTACCGGCGCGATGCCTGAGGGCCGCCGCGCTGAGTACAAGAAGGCAGTGGTCACCCTGACTGCTGACTCCAAGACCATCGAGTTCTTCGAGGGTATGGTCTAATCCAATCTCAATAAAGGAGTAAACGCGAAATGGCTATTAAAACTTATAAGCCTTATACCCCCGCTCGCCGGAACATGACTGTCTCCGCTTTCGAGGGTGTTGACAAGAAGGCAAAACCTGAGCGTAGCCTGGTTGAGACCCTGAAGAAGAACTCCGGTCGCAACAGCTACGGTCGCATCACCGTCCGTCACAAGGGCGGTGCCAACAAGAGAAAGTACCGTATCATCGACTTCAAGCGCCAGAAGCTGGATATGC